>JBDTQH010000009.1:0-143040 GCA_039932335.1 Chloroflexota bacterium | reverse complement strand
GGAGCTTTACTACCTTGTTGCGACCCTGCGATGTGATCGCCCGCGTTGGAACCTGTATCACACCCTCGTGGCTCTCGACTGTGATGGTCGCGTTGGCGCTCATGCCGGTCTTAATCGGGTGGGCTGCGGGGTCGAACTGTACGTCTACCTGGTAGGTGACAACATCCTGGTTGGTGGTCGCCACATTCGACACTGTGCTGACGGTGCCGGTAAGCACAGCGCCGGGCAAGGCGTCTATTGTAATGGCGCTCGGCTCGCCACTCTTGATCTTGCCGATGTCACTCTCGTTGACGGCCAACTCCAGGTGCATTCCACTTGGGTCATATATGGAGAGCGCTTCTGTGCCCACCGAGATATTAGCGTTAGGTTCTGCCGTCACACTCGCTACGATGCCGCTCAATGGAGCTGTCAGCACGGTCTTTGCAAGATCGGCATTGGCATCGTCCAGAGCCTTCTGGGCGGTGGCGACGCTCTCCTCTGCTGCCGATAGATCGCTAGCCGAAGCTGGTTCGAGCAGGGCTGCCAGGCTCGACTGCTTCTGCGCGACGGTCGCCTGCGCCGCCGCAATCTCGTCAGCGGTAGGGCCTGCCAGCAACGCGGTCAGCTTGCTCCGAGCTTTATCCACTGTTGTCTGTGCTGTGGCAACTTTGTCCTGTGTCGGCCCAGCCTTTAGCTCGTCAAGGGCAGTTTGCGCTTTCACTACGTCGGCGTTCGCCTTGGCAAGATCATCGGCTGTGGGCCCGGCCTTAAGCTGGTCAAGGGCTGTCTGTGCTTTGTCTACATCTGCCTGGGCTGCTGCCAGCTTATCCTTTGTCGGGCCGGCCTTTAGCTCGTCAAGGGCCGTCTGCGCTTTCACCACGGCTGCCTGTGCGGTGGCTACTGTATCTTTGGCGGAGCCTGCATTGAGATCGTCCAGGGCTTTCTGTGCTGTATCGACCGCAAGTTGCGCGTCAGCCAGGTCGGACTCTGTTGGTCCGGCCTGCACAACCTGCAACTGCTTGTTCGCATCGTCAAGGGTGGCCTGCGCTTCGGCTGTATCGTTGATCTCCTGCTGCCGCACACTATCGAGATCGGCCTGTGCCTGTGTGACAGCGGCTTCCGCGTCCTTCAGTGCGTTAAAGGCGGTCCAATACTTCTCATACTGCGCGCTTGAGGCGTCCACAACCAGTTCGCCTTTCTCGTTCAGCACCTGGTCCGCGATGCTGCCGTAGGCGCGCTGGGCCGTTCCGAGATCGCGAACCGCTTTCGCCACGGCTAGCTCTTTCTCCTGCTTGCTCAAGGCTGCGTCGGTCTGTACTTTCTTGAGGGCGCTTGTGGCCTGCGTAACGGCAAGCTGCGCTTTGCTCAATTCGGCCTGGGTTGGTCCTGCCTTGAGGGCTGCCAGCTTCAACTGGGCAGAGGTTAGTTCTGACTGAGCCGCTTTGAGGTCACTGGCTGAGGGCGGAGCCACGAGAGCGTCATACTTGGCTTGCGCTGCTGCAAGGTCAGCCTCTGCATCAGTGATTTCCTTCTTGGTGGCACCCGCTGCCACCACCTGGTAGTTAGCCTGGGCCGCCGCGAGGGTAGTCTGGGCATCCGCGATATCTTTGGGCGTCGCGCCCGCCTTGAGCGTCTGGTAGGCCGTCTGCGCGGTGGCAAGGTCGGCCTCGGTGTCCTTTATATCTTTTGCCGTGGCCCCCGCCTTGACGACCGACAGATTAGCCTCGGCTGTCCTCAGATCAGACTGGGCGTCCGCTATGTCGGTTTTCGACGAGCCTGCCTTGAGGGTGTCGAGTGCGGCCTGCGCGGACTGCACATCGGCCTGTGCGCTGGCGATCGACGCTTCGCTTGCACCCTTCTTCAGATCGTTGTACTTGGACTGGGCTGTGTTGAGGGCGGCCTGCGCCTCAGCGACGGCAGCTTTCTGGTCCTGGTCGGTCTGGCGCACCAACGGCTGGCCCGCCTTTACGCTGTCGCCTGATTTGACAAGTACCTCCACTACGTGGCCTGCGGTCTGGTAAGTGACCGATTCCTGGTGCGTCGCTTCTACTTTGCCGTTACTCTCGACAGTTACATTGAGGTTGCCCTGCGTGACGGGGAGTATGATTGACGGCTGCTGGGCCGCTGAAGCATTGAACGGATTGCGCCACAAGAACACACCGAGTGCAACAGTAGCGAGGAGCACAATAGCAATTAGCCACTTTGCCAGGCCCGGCAGTCGTCGCTTTTTGCCCCGGGCCTTTTTATCAGGCGTTGTCCTACCTGTCTTTGCTGTTACTCCATCGGGCTGCGTTGAAGATATACTATCCATTTTAGTGCGGCGCGGCCTGCGGGAGCCGTCACCTTACCTCCTTATCAAATGCAAGCAGACGTTACCATTCCCACCCGGCCGGTAGGCGAGAATGCCCAGCGGCGGCAATGGTAGAACAGCATTGCCGCCTGCTACTGCTGCCCGGCATGTTATTCATCTTGCGGTTGGCGGCAAAGAGCCACTACCACTCAGCATATGTCGGGCGGATTAAGATAAGCGAAGAGAAATATTAAGATTTGGTTAGACGAAAAGCTCCCACAATCACCCCAACATGAGCACACCCGCAACCCATCAAGAAAACCAAAAAGCCGCCAGGGACCCAATCCCCGGCGGCCATATGAACCTTATCCTATCTTAAGTTCTACACATAATCTCACTGCTCACTTCTTACGTTTTACGTTTTACGTTTCCCAACCCCCCTCACTTCGTCTCGGCCAGCAACTTATCCATCATGTCGTGCTGCTTCTCCAATTGGTTGTCAGTTGTCAGTTGTCAGTTGACGGCATGTGCCGCATAGTGACTCGGTCAGTACACTGCAAACATTAAGAATCTCAGCGAACCTCCGCGCACTCTGCGCCTCTGCAGTGAATCCGTAATATACTGACAACTGACAACTGACAACTGACTACGCGATATTGACCCCTGGCCCTCTACACAGAATCAGTTGTCCACTGGCCGTCCATGGAGCGCCACATCTTGCCGGTGGGGTTCTCGTTGCGTAGCTCGTTGGGCAGGCGGTGGAGGCGGACGTTATCGTAGCAGCGCAGGGCCGCGAACCGCACCAGCGAGTTGGGAATGCCTACTGCTGTGAAGCCGGGATGTCCCGTGGAGGGGGGCGGGCCGCCATGCACCATGCCCGGACTTACCGTTACTCCCGTGGGCACCTTATCGTTGAGCAGCCTGCCCACTCTGGGTGCGAGCGCCGGCTCCAGCAGATCGTAGAGCGCATCGTCAGCGCCTCCGGTATGGCTGTATATTGTGCCAGTGAGGTTCCCGTCCAGGCTGTTCGCGATGGCAACCATCTGTTCTTCATCCTTTGCCAGCACAAAAAGAGAAACAGTGCCGAATGCCTCGGTCTGCATGGCGTCAGGGTGTTGCAGGAAGGTGTCGCCGCTTACCTTGAGCAAGGTGTTATGGAAGCCATAGCCAGGTGTATCCGCTACATCGCCTCCAACAACGATCTCAGCCCCCTCCTCTTTCATCTGTCCAATGGCCTCGCGAATATGGCCCGGTCCACGCTCGCCGAGCAGCACGCCCACGGGAGCCTCACTCAAACCACTTGCCACGCGGCTCATGAAAGCGCGGCCCTCATCATCATCCAGTAGGACCACAAGGCCCGGGTTTGTGCAGAACTGGCCTGCACCCATCAAGCACGATGTTATGAGTTCCGCGGCTACAGCTTCGGCACGCTCTTCCAACGCACCCGGCAAAACGAACACCGGGTTGATGCTCGACATCTCCAGATAGATTGGCTTGCAGGCGCGGTCGGCCGCGTCTTTCAGCTGCATGCCTGCTCTGCGGCTGCCTGTAAATCCGGTCGCGCCAAGCCTGCTGTGCGATACAAGCTTGAGGCCGTTTTCACCGCTCACGCGATATAGCATCTGCACCATAGCGCGGGGAAGACCCGCCGCGATCACGGCCTCAAATGCGGCTTCGGCCAGCATGCGCGTTGTGCCGGGGTGCGAGGGATTCGCCTTGGCGATTACGGGATTGCCGGCTGCTATCGCCGCTGCGAAATCACCGCCCGCCACCGAGTTGAACGCGAACGGAAAATTGTTCGGGCCAAACACAGCCACCGGCCCGTCCAGCGGCATATAGATAGAGCGGATATTCGTTTTGGTGTCGATGGTAGCATGACGCCAGCTTCTATCGCGCACTGCCGATGCTGCCTGCCGCAACTGATTGGTTGTACGGGGCAGTTCAACCGAGTTGAGGCGCGGCTCTTTCGGCAGAGCAGTCTCCAGGTTTGCCAACTCCACCAATTCCTCGCGGCGCGCCTCTATGTTGTCCGCATAGAGGTCGAGGAAGCGAGCTATTACATCAGGTTCGAGCAGGCGCAGCTCGGCCATCGCAACATGAGCCGCCTCAATCGCAAGCTCGATCTCAGCCAGTGCGGACACGGGATATTCGTCGGGCAGGAATTGCCGGGTCGCCGGGTTGGTTGCCCGAAACGACCCTTCCGGAGCGTTATCCTGCCGCCATGTGCCATTGATAAGTACAGGTTGAAGACCCATAGAATCCTTCCATGTAAAAGAGTATTATGCGTAACAGGACATTGTACATCTGCCAGAGCCGGGCGGCAAACGAACTTTATTTACGGATTCACCGCAGAGGCGCAGAGGGCGCAGAGTTTCGCAGAGATTCTTAAGGTTTGCATTGTGCTGTCGGAAGCACCTATGCGGCACATAGCCGTGGCGGTCGGCGGTCTGCCGTCTGCCGTCATACGCAGTACGCAGTACGTCCATGGCTTAAGAGCTATAATAGTGCCATGGAATACAGACAGCTAGGACATACGGGGCTGCGGGTGTCGGCGGTTGGGATGGGCACCTGGCAGACATTCGACGTCAGGGGGCTGGGAGCAGAGCAGGAGCGGCAGGCTGTGGTGGAGGCGGCGCTAGAGGCGGGCACGAACTTCTTCGACTCCTCACCCATGTACGGGGAGGCCGAGAGGGTGCTGGGTCTCGCGCTGCGAGGGCATCGAGATGAAGCCATTATAGCGACAAAGATTTGGACGCCCGACCCCGTAGAGGGCAGCGCGCAGGCGGAACGCGCTCTTGGCTACTTTGGCGGCAAAGTCGATCTCTACCAGGTGCACAATCTAGTTGCATGGCCCGAGCAATTGACCTTGCTTGAGGAACTTCGTGCGCAGGGCAAAGTGCGTGCGATTGGCGCAACGCACTATCTCGCTTCGGCTTTCGACGAGTTGCGCAGGGTGATGCTGACGGGGCGTATCGAGGCGATACAGATTCCCTATAACCCCTTGCAGCGCGAAGTCGAGCGCGACATCCTGCCGTTGGCGGCAGAGCTTGGGCTTGGAGTTGTGGTCATGCGACCGTTCGCTGAGGGGGCTTTGATGAGGCGGCAACCAGCCCCCGATGCCCTCAAACCGCTGCTCCCATTCGGCATTACCACGTGGGCACAGGCGTTACTCAAGTGGATCCTCAGTGACCCACGCTGCCACGTCGCCATCCCGGCTACTTCATCGCCCGACCGGATGGCTGAGAACGCAGCAGCCGGAAATCCTCCCTGGCTCGGGCCGGACGAGCGTGCACTCATTGCGAAGCTTGCAGATGCCTAGCGCCATCTACCAGGATGTGGCTGCCGCTATTTCAGCAGTTTGCCCATCCGAGCAATGGGGAGCGATTCGCCATCAGGCAAGGGGATACTTGTGCGCTCTATCACGCTGTAGCCCATGGCAGCATACAACGGCTCGCCGGGCAATGTGGCGGCAAGTTCGAGCCTGGTAAATCCAGCATCCCGAGCCGCCCCTTCACACGCTCGTATGATACGGCTGCCTATGCCGCGACGCGCCCAGTCGGGGTGCACATAGAACGCTCTGATGCGGGCCGGTTCGTGCACCGGATCCAGCAGCGGATCGGCTTCTGCCTTCGACTGATCGCCCCCATACAGCGTCTTTCTCTTGCTCCACCCGCCCGCTCCGACAATCTGCCCATCGCTCTCCGCAACGAAATATGTGCTGTCCTCAATTAGCTGTGTATCTACCCCGAATATGTGGATTATCGCGCTCTCGATCTGAGCAAGAGTGTAGTAATTTATGCTCAATTCACGTACGGATGTGGGAATCAACTCGTGCAGCGCCGGGATGTCCTTACCGGTCGCCAAGCGAAGCTGGATGTCAATATCGTTCATAATTATTCACCATCATTACTCTTTGCACACTACAGCCGCCTGTTATAATCAATCAAGTGTACGCGTGTAGTAATCAGCTGTAACTGCTGCATTATTGATGGCATACATTATGATGTACCAGGCTTGAGCGGCGAGTATTGCACATAGACCTGGTCTATGTGTTGTGCTTGCCTGTTGCAGCATGGTGCGTGCTATCGCAGCTGTCGAGCCGGACGTTATAGTCCTATATGGCCCTGAAGCAGGTCAAGCATTATATCTTTATAGCCGGCAATCCGCAATTATAAGTCCCTTGAAGGCACTAGCTTATGACGTTCGACGAGTTCACTCAATATCTCACATGGTTCATTTATGTTCTGATCTTTATTATCGTGGTTATAAAGGCGATCAGGCGGCCACTCAAAGCGAATATCGATATCATGCTGCTCTTTGCGCTTCCTGCGCTGATCATCGGCATAAACCTTGCCGGAAGCATAGGCATCTTAAGGGCAGGACCAATTACCAGCGCTGTATCAGGATCATTGATCGTCGTCATGGGATACATGCTTTTCCGAATGGTCGATGATTTCTCCATGGTACCTGTCTGGTTGTCGCGCGCGATGCTGGCGCTGGCGGTTTTGTGCGTAACGGGTATGTTCGTCTTTACGCCTCCGCGACCACTGTGGCTCACGACGTTCCAGATAGTGTTTCTGGTTGGCACGATTATCTATTCTGCCGTGGCATTCGCACAGCAGTCGCGCCATTCGAGTGGTGTCACCATGCGGCGTATGCGCGCGGTTGCTATCGGTTCAGTCTCACTTGGTGCATTGCTGGTAATCGCGGGCGTAGTGCTGTTTATTCCGGGTCTGTCGGGGTTGGTGAGACCGGTCACAGACATCGCGGGGCTTGCTTCGGCTGGCTGCTATTTTCTTGGCTTCGCGACACCCGGCATATTGAGGCGGGCATGGCAGGAGCCTGAACTGAGGGCGTTTCTGGGGAGAGCAGCCAGCTTACCCAGCCTGCCCGATACCGGTTCGATATTGCGAGAGCTTGAGCGAGGGGCTGCTACTTCGACAGGTGCTCCGGGCGCGAGCATTGGCCTCTGGAGCAGCGAGAGCGAAGTGCTGAGATTCAACGTGGGCGGCGAGACACTGGACCGCAGGCTGGACAACTCACTTGTAGGCCGCTGCTACATGGAGCAGAAGGCCATCTTCTCCGACAACATACAGCGAGATAGCCCGGCTGCAGCGACGACTAATCAGGTAGGGCCGGTTGCCGTTGCCCTGGTGGTGGCCCCTATTACAGCAGGTGAGAAGCGGCTTGGAGTGCTTGCTGTCTATGCGGCGCATCCTCCGATATTCGCAGAAGAAGATCTCGATCTGGTAAAGCTGCTGGCCGACCAGGCAGCGGTAATCCTTGAGAGCAGGGCACTGATCGATGAGGCCGCACGTGTGCAGGCAAGAGAAGAAGTTGCCCGCATGAAGGAGGATTTCCTGTCGGCGGCAGCACACGATCTGAAAACGCCCCTCACCGCGCTGATGATGCAAGCCGAACTGCTGGAAAGGCGAGCTTCGAAGCTGCCCGACGCTCCGGTGGACCTCGCGGGTCTGCAAAAGCTGCGGAAGGAGGCCCACCGCCTGAAGTCTCTGGTACTGGAATTGTTGGATGCGGCTCGCGCCGAACAGGGTAAGCTGGTTGGCGACCTTGAGGTGATGGATATTGTGCCATATGCCGAGGAGTTTTGCGCGCGGCTCGACTCTGAGCGCCACACATGCACCGTAGTGGCAGATGGTCCTACAGTAGGGCTGTACGATGTGAACCGCATTTTACAACTGCTGGAAAATCTGATGGAAAATGCAATAAAATACAGCCCCGACGGCGGGCACGTTCGGGTGGAGATGTGGCAAGAAAAACAACCGGGGGCAAGCAGCAATGGGGCAAGTAATGGTAATATACATCAAAGCGACTGGAACCATATTACCGTTTCCGACGCTGGTATTGGCATTCCGCGGGCAGATTTACCAAATATATTCGAGCGGTTCCATCGAGGTTCCAACGTAGACGACAGGCATTTTACCGGTATGGGGCTGGGGCTGTTCATTTGCAAAGGCATCGTGGAGCAACATGGAGGACGCCTGTGGGTAGAAAGTCCTGCCGTTGATGCAAGAGGGGTGACGAGAGGAGGAGCAACACGTGGCGCATTCAGGTGGAACGACGGAAACGGCAACTCCGGCAATGGAAAGGGGCCGGAGGAAACCGGCAACAGCGTTGCCCGGAGCAACAACAGTAGTGATGTGGGGAGCAGTGGCAACCGCGGAAGTACCTTCCACATCTTACTTCCCGCCTCATCTACAGGCGCAGCGCAACTCCCAACTATGGGCCCAGCCTCAGAGCACCTATGGGCAGAAGGGGCGAAGCACCAGTAAAGGCATCATACTTGTAGTCGAGGACGATGAGTCTATTCTCTCCGCTCTGATTGACATACTTGAACTCGAGGGATATCAGGTTGAGACGGCCACGGACGGAGCAAAGGGCCTCGACCGCCTCGAGCATGCAGAGCCGACGCTAATCTTACTCGATATGCGCATGCCTGTGCTCAACGGCTGGGACTTTGCAAGGATAGCAAAAGAGCGCGGCAGCAAAGTGCCGATTCTCGTTATGACCGCCGCGCAGGACGCCCGGCGCTGGGCGCAGGAGATCGGTGCGGACGGATATATACCCAAGCCGTTCCATCTGCCCGATCTGCTGGACGCCGTAGAGCGTTTCCATCAGAACTAACCGCTGTCATCGCCCCCACATACCTCGGCTTCTGATCGAGAAGCTCGAGGTTGCGAGGGACAGAATGATGCTTGCAAGTTGAGATGGGCGGCAAATCGGACGGCTATATGCGATCAGGCTTTCTCGGCTTCCCAGTGCTCGAAATGGACGACTTCATCTATTGGCCGCCGCCCGCCGGGACGTGACGCCGGCTCAAATACTGCTGGATCGGCAGGATAGCCGAACGCGAGCAGCATTCGCAGGTGCATGTCCTCCGGGTAGCTGAGCAGTTCCCTTGATGGCTCAGGCCGGTGCAGCGTAACAATGCACGACCCGACGCCCAGTTCCACACCCGCTAGCTGCATATTTGCCGCTGCCTGCCCCGCATCGAACATGACCCAGTAGTGCGCTACGGGATCGGGCGTAACAATAGCCACGGCAAGGGGAGTATCAGGCAGGTAGCTCCCGCAGTCGGCCATCTTTGACAGGGCGGTGAGCGTCTCCCGGTTCTGGATGGCAATAAAGTGCCATGGCTGGGAGTTCTTGGACGATTGGGCCCGCCTGCCCGCATACAATATCTGCTCTATCACTTCTCGCGGCAGCGGCTCATACCTGAAGCTGCGCACAGCCCTTTTCCTGCGAATCGCTTCCATCACGTTCATCTTTATGCCTCCCGTAACTGCTTATCTACGTCTGTTAAATGATTGCGGGGCAGCGCAATCGAGTGCGCCTGCCCGAAATCTGCGCGGATTATATGTTACGACCATTTTACAGGAGAACGGTAAGTTCGCGTACTGCGAATGACCGCCAACCGCTGACCACCGTGCTTAAAGGTAACCCTAGCTGCAGATCACGCCCTACTTGCAGACACAGCGGGAGCCGACACCCGCCGGTATGGAATAGAAATTGCTGTTTCATGCAAGTATCCCATGTTGGAGGTACACGAAGTGAATCCACGCTTGCCGGTGCGTCGGTTTGACGTCTTTGCCGAATACACTCGTCAGCAGGCCGTCCTTGACGGTATGCCTGAGGACGAAGCGGCGGGCTACGGTCTCTGGGTGGCGAAGGTAGTGGCCGCGCGCCGCTATGGTGGCGGGCCTCCGCCTCCGCGGATTAAGAAGAGCGGCGACGGCAAACACGAAGAAGATGAGAAGGGTGCCGAGCCAGTCGAACACGAGAAATGGCATTCGCTCGGCAACGAAGAACAAACCGATGAGCTTTTCGAGAAAGAAGTGGTGAACCGCATGGGAATGCAATTCTACAACACTGTGTTTGCTCCCGCCATTGAGGACGCCATCGCACAGGGCAAGAGCTACAGCGGCATACGGGATGCTATTCGCCGGGAGTGGAAACCATGAGATAGTACGTGCTTCGTACCACGAGCTGAGTATGAACAGGGACTGGTGGCATAGTGCCGTTGCTTTTTACGCATAGCACTACCGGGTTTGCGGGTCGAGGGCGTCGCGGATACCGTCGCCCAGGAAGCTGAAGGCGAGCACGAGCAGCGTGAGCATGGCACTTGGTACGAATACCTGGAACGGGTTAAGCTTCAAACCCGGGATAGCTTGCGTGATCATAATGCCCAGGCTGGAACCGGGAGCCTGAATACCGAGACCCAGCAAGCTCAGTACCGACTCACTCAGTATGACGCTTGAGATATCGAGGGTGGCGGCGGTGATAATAAGGCCGCTCACGTTTGGCAAAATATGCCGCCACATGATGCCTCTTTCGCCTGTGCCTATACTGCGGGCCGCAAGCACATACTCACGTTCTCTTATGGAGAGGGTTTGCGCCCGAACGTAGCGCGACATCAACGGCCAGCTAACCAGGGCCAGAGCGCCCGACACGAGCAGCAGGCGGCCAATATCTCCCGCCAGGTCTTGCGCGGCCTGCCCAAACACTGCCGAAACCAGTATCGCAAGCAATAGACCGGGGAAAGCAAACAGCATATCGGCAAGGCGACTGACGATAAAATCGACCAGGCCGCCAAGTGTGCCCGCCAGCAACCCGAGCGTTGCCCCAAGCGAGATGTTGATAATCTGCACGAAGGCGGCGACTGCCAGCGACACACGCAGGCCGAGCAAGAGCCGGGTTAGTGTATCACGGCCCAGTGCGTCCGCGCCCAGCCAGTGGACCGCGCTCGGCCAGCTATTGATGTTGGCATAGTCCTGATAATCGTATGTGCGGAAATCCTTCAAGTCAGCGGAAGCAAGTGCGCTATATAGTGATGGGCCAACCGCCGCTAACACGACAACCACAATTATGAAGACAAGGCTCGCAAAGGCGATAGGATCGCGCCGCAGTCGTGCCCAGAAGCTGGGCGCTGTGCCTTGCACCTTCTCAGGCAATATTTCAGTGCGCATCTGCGCGTCGGTGCGCGCTCTCACCTCTTAGCCCCCTGCGGGGCGACAAAGGGCGACTTTGATAGTGGAATATCAACCTGTAGACAATTCCTTCTCATCGCAAGCTTATCCTCGGGTCAAGGAACGTGTAGAGCACATCGGTTAGCAGGTTCATCAGCACGACCGCCATGCCGAGCAGGAGCGTGGTGGCCTGGATAACAGGATAATCGCGCTGGCCGATACTCTGGACAGCGAGAAAGCCGATACCCGGTATCGAGAAGATACTTTCGACAACAAACGCACCCGTCACGACGAAGGCAGCCGACGGCCCAAGCACCGTAATCACCGGAAGTAGACCGTTCCGCAAAGCATGACGCACCAGAATAATCCGCTCAGGCAGCCCCTTGGATTGGGCAGTGCGTATGTAGTCTTGCCGCAGCACATCGAGCATAGTGGATCGTGTAAGACGGGTTATGTAGCCCGCGCTTGCGGCAGACAGCACGAATACAGGCATTACCCACTGCGCGGGAGTGCCCCACCCCGCGACCGGAAGACTGGGCAGACCCGCATCATAAGCCATGAAGTTGAAATAGCGCAGAATAGGGATAAGCACAAACGAAGGAATGGAAAAGAGAGCGATCATCACGAACATGATGGAGCGGTCGGGCCAGCGGTTGCGGTTCAGTGCAGCGAGCACACCGGCCGGTATGCCCACCAGAGCACTCATAAGCAGTGCCACAATGCCCAATTCAAACGAAACCGGCACGCCGCTCTTCAGTATGTCAGACACCGGCCTGCCCGCGTACTTGTACGATTTGCCGAGATCGCCATGCAACAAACCGCCCACATACGAGATATATTGCTCGTAGATAGGCAAATCAAGCCCATACTCATGCTTCAACTGTGCATAGCGCACAGGGTCGTGCCTGTTGCCCAGCAGCCCCTGGATCGGATCACCCGGAGCAAGGTGACCCACCAGGAACGTGATGAACGTCAGGCTAAACAACACAAAGACAAGGCTGCCCAGGCGTTTGAGGATGATTTGGAGCATGGTTCTGTTGGAAACGTGAGGCGGGGGCATGAAACGTGAAGCGTGAAACGTGAGCTAGTGCGTATTGCGTATTCCGTAAACATTACACAGGTTGGTGCCCCTGTCAGTTCCATACTTACGTTTTACGTTTCACGTTTCACACTCTACACTTCACAACGTCACTTACTGACCGTCACCTGCGTCCAATCGTCGGCGAACAGGCCCTGGGCTGTGAACGTCAGGCCTTTCACAGTGGAGCGCAACAGGATGCTGCCTTTGCCGTTGTAGAGCGGGAGCCAACCTACTTTGTCGATGGCGATTTGCTCGGCCTGGTTGTAGAGTGCCATGCGCTTTGTGTTGTCGCGCTCGATGTCGGCCTGGTCTGTCAGCTTGTCGAAGTCCGAATCGCTCCAGTGACCGTTATTATTTCCAACGCCGGTGTGCAACTGCTGTGTGAGGAAGTTTTGCGGGTCCGGATAGTCGGCACCCCATACGCTGATGTACATTTCGATGTTGCTGGCAGCCGGATCGTTAGCCATAGCAGTGAGGTCGTCGTTGAACTTGCCCTGCTCCTCGCCGTTCAATGCCACGTCAATGCCAAGGTTTTGCTTCCACATCTGCTGGACGGTGGCCGCGACCTTGTCGAAATCGGCCTGCCCTGTCGTGTAGCTAAGGCTGATCTTAGCGATTGTGCCGGCCTGTGCAAGCTCCTGCTTGGCGGCGTCGACATTAAATGCAAGAGGCTTCAGGCCTTCAAAGTAGCCCGGCATCCCCTGTGGTACGATATGGTCAGTGGCTACCACCGCCCCGCCCAGCACCTTATCGGCCAGTGTCTTTTTGTCAACAGCCAGGGCAAGAGCACGTCGCAGATGGACGTTATCAAGGGGTGCTTTGTTATTGTTGAAGCCGATATACGCGTCGAAGAACTGCGGTACCTGACGGAAATCGGGCGTGCCAATCTGCGATGCTACTTCAGCGGGTGGGAACTGCTGAGACCCCATTATGTCAAGCTGGTTGGTCTGGTAAAGCTGGAAGGCTGTGGCAGGCTCCTGTATGAAGGGCATCTCAATACTTGCCAGTTGGAGCTTACCCTTCCAGTAGTTCGGGTTGGGCACTAGCGAAAGCGATTGGTTATGCTTCCACTCTTTCAGCATGAACGGTCCGGTCCCCCAGGCATGGTCCGACCACTTATCGCCATACTGGTCAATCAGCTTCTTTGGCACAACCGCCGCGCCGATGAAGGTCAACTGGTCGAGGAAGTAGACGCCCGGAACCTTTATTTTGATGACCAGCTTGTCGGTGCCGTCTGTCGTAACGCCTGTCAGCCCGGTCGCGGTGCCGGCGGTCCACTCGGCAGCACCTTCAATATTGTTCAAGTAGTAGCCAGCCGAGCCGTTAGCGAACTCTTTGCTCAGTGCGCGCTCAAGTGAGTAGCGGAAATCCTCAGCTGTAACAGGCGAACCATCGGCCCACTTGAGGTCTTTGCGAATCTGGAATGTATAGGTCTTGCCATCTTCGGAGATGTCCCACTTCTCGGCACCTGCGGGCTGGATATTCAGCTTGGCGTCAAGACGAACCAGGCTCTCGAAGATTAAGCCAGCTGCCATCACGCTATTGGAGGACTGTGTTTTGGGAGGATCTAGCGTATCAAGCTCGGTAATGCCTTCGTTGGACCATCGCAATACACCACCGGCGCTACCCGCTGAGCCACCCACCGTAGGCGTTTCTGCGGCAGGAGCTGTTGTGCCTGTAGCAGCCGCAGCCGTGGTCGGTGCGGTCTCCGGTGCGGTCGTTGAGGTCGATTCCGCAGGCGCTGTTGTCGGTGTCGCGTCGCCTCCACAGGCAGTAAGCAATACCGGCATCAGTAGCAGTGCCAGTGCCAATAGCTTGCCGGACCTTTTCAATGCTCTATTTGCTCTCATTTGCATCTGTACTTTCCTCCTGGGCTACAACGTACTCCATACTTCGTACTCCGTACTTCGTATTGTTGCCGGTTTTGCCAGTTCCGACGGCCAATGGTCATAGGCAGTACGACCCGTCTTATACCAACTGTGGGGGGAGCCACTCGCGATGTGCTTGCGCGAGCTCTCCGTACATGGCTTCTACTCTGTCGGCGTCCAGACGCCACATGATTGGGTTAGAAGCCAGTGCCCTTACTGCGCCCTCCCTGCTATCGGCGTACCAGCCTGCCTCAGCCGTGAGCGACTGGTACTCAGCCAGTGCAAGTATGAGTCCACGAAGTTCAGCGGGTATCTCGCCCTGTGCCAGCGGGGCCGCACCGGTGTTACTCAGGCGGCACGGCACTTCGGCCACCCGCCCAGCAGGCAGGCCAGGAAGTACGCCGCGGTTGGGCACATTTATCATCTCGATGCGCCCGCTGTTGGTTGCCACGGCAGCGATAATATCCACGGCGAACTCGCCAAAGCCTGTGCCTCCGCGCTGGAGCAGCAGCCTGGGGTGTTCGGCCTCGGCCTGCTCTCGGTAATGCTCGAATATACGCGGAATCTCGGACATGATCACCTCAGCCCTGGTCATCTCTGCGTCTGACGCCTCTTTCACCGTTTCTTCGGGATAATAGTAATATTGCATGTAATAATTGGGGAGCCTTCCGTAGCGGCGGGCTAACCGGAACATTCGCTTTGTCGTGTTGCCGACATTAGGGTCTGCCACGATGCGGTCGTGTGCGGCATCCATCATCTCTATGCCGTCCTCACCCGCTATTGTGAAACGGGTGGACCACGTTGCGTGATTTAGTCCGTAGGCGAAGAATTCCACTTCTTTTGCGGTATAGCCCAGTAATTCTGCCACGTGGAAGGCGTCGTGCTTGCCGCCGTCGCACAGCGCGAGCACTTTCACGCTGGAGAAGCAGCTCACGGCCTCGCCTATAATGTTGGTAGGGTTGGCGTAGTTCATTAGCCATGCGGACGGGCATAGGTCCTCCATCTCGGCGCAGAGGTCGCGAATGACCTGCATACTGCGGAGCGCGAAGAAGAAGCCGCCCGGCCCAACTGTCTCCTGCCCAATCACGCCGTACTTCAGGGGTATGCGCTCGTCCAGGGCGCGTGCCGCAAAACCTCCGGCACGGAAAGAAGTGAGGACAAAGTCTGCCCCCGCGAGCGCTTCGCGGCGGTCGGTTGTGGCAGTAATCGTAAGGTCAGCGCCCGCGGAACGAGCCATTGCGGTGGTAAGGCGGCGCACGACGTCAAGGTTCGCGGCGTCAAGGTCCATCAGGGCGATTTCACTGCCTGCAAAGACATCAGGCAATTCAATGAAGGCGCGCACAACCCCGGGCGCATACGCGCTGCCCCCTCCTATGTATGCAACTTTCACTTTATGCCCTCCCAATCTTTGAGCGTCCGATCTCGCATTCCAGGCATCCGGGGAAAGCCCGTAAAGACCACCTATGCGCAGGCGACGCACGAATTATTGCTGGATTGCGTTGTTAGTGCCCTAGAACATACTTTTCAGCAGGCCGCCGTCTACCTGTATGGTTGTGCCTGTTATGTAGGATGACTTGTCGGAGGCGAGGAAGACGGCGAGATAGGCAAGTTCTTCAGGGCGGCCGTAGCGTCCCACTGGTATCTGGGCCTCCTGTGACTTGCGCACATCGCTCTCGCTGGTGCCAATCGCTGTAGCGCGCGCCTGGTCGAGATGGCGGATGCGATCGGTCGAGAGGCGGCCGGGCGCGATATTGTTCACAGTGATGTTGAAGGGTGCAAGCTCGGCTGAAAGCGTCTTGGCCATGCCGACCACCCCAGCGCGAATCGAGTTCGACAGGATAAGCCCTTCGATTGGCTGCTTGACCGCTGTAGACGTGAGGTTGATGATGCGTCCCCTGCCGCTCTCCTTCAGGTGGGGTAGAGCAGCACGAATAAGCCGCACCGCGCTTAGCAGGTTCGTCTCGAATGCGCGCTGCCAGACGGCATCATCATGCTGGGTGAAGTCGCCCGGTGGCGGGCCGCCTGCGTTGTTCACCAGGATATCGAGCCGCCCGAAGTTATCGATGGCAGCCGCGATGACAGCGTCAACACCCTCTTCTGTGCTCACATCGGCGGGCACAGCAACGACCTGGCGACCCGACAATCCGAATATCTCGTTGGCCGCTTCCGCCAACACATCCTCACGCCGTCCGCAGATAACCACGCCTGCACCCTCGCGTGCAAGCTCGATTGCTATAGCCTTGCCAAGTCCCTGGCTTGATGCTGTGATAACGGCAACGGTTCCGTTCAGGCCCATTTTCATGTGTGGTGCTCCTTGTTGTTCAAGTAAGTTGTATTTTATCAGGCTCCTGCTGCCAGACATGCATCGAGTTTCTGCTGCAACTCGTCGACAGGCACACCCCCGGGCGTACCGATCATCACAAGGCGGCTGGACGGTTTTTCGTCGCCCCACGGCTCGCCCGAGCTAAAGGAAATGCGGCGGCCCACAAGCTGCATGATCGCGCGGTGGCTCGGCATCTCAGCCAGGGCGAGAATGCCCTTGGCGCGGAATATGGTCACGGGTAGCGATTTGAGGGCCGCGTTCAGCCGCTCGTAGACAAAAGGCACGTCGCTTGTGTAGCTCCAATTGCTGAACTCTTGGCTGTGGTTGCGCCCGCTTGCATGGTCGTGTTCGGGTGCGTCACCGGGGTTTTGCTCAACAGGCAGGCGGTAATGCCCTACGCCCAGTATCAAGGAGAGAGGCACATCGGCCTGTGCCGCCTCGATGATACGCGCACGCGGCGTGATCTCACGTATCCATGTAGTCACATCTACAAGATCGGCCTCGCTGATCAGGTCCACTTTATTGAGTATCAGGATGTCGGCGGCGGATATCTGCGCGGCGATCAGATCTGAATAGTGGGTGTTGTCGCGCACTGCCTCGGCGTCCACCACCGTGATAACGCTATCTAGGCGGGCGATGTGACGCACCTGTGGCATCATGAAAGTAAGAAGAAGTTCCATCGGGTCGGAAACACCGCTCGCCTCAATCACCACGTAATCCGGACGGTCGGGCCGCTTGAGCACGCGCTGCACCTCTATTACAAGGTCGTCACGCATAGTGCAGCAGATACAGCCGTTCTCCAGGCTAACCACGTTCTCTGAGACAGACTTGATAAGCGCGCTGTCTATGTTGATAGAACCGAAATCATTGACCAGCACGGCTATCTTGAGGCCGTGATCACCGCGCAGTATACGGTTAAGCAGAGTGGTCTTGCCCGCGCCAAGGAAGCCCGTAAGCAATGTCAGGGGCACAGGCTCAGAGGGCTGTTCTTCAGGAGTGCTGCCGTTGGTGGTCATGCGTTCGCGTCTCCGGGCTTGTAAAGAAAGATGCAATCCATAGTACCATAATATGGCCGGATGTGGCCCTTGTGGGTGGCCAGTGTAACCTGCGCCCGTAAGCCTAATGGGCCGGGTGGGCACGCCGCGCAGCGGTTGACTACGCCACGGCAAGATGCTAAACTTGTGGACGATCCACACATTCACATTCCCTACCATATGTTACCCATATATAGCGAGATGGTAAATGATAATTCTGTATAATCCACGCTCTGCAGAGAGCAAGCAACGCCTGCCTATTTCGGTGCTGTCGTTGGCCGCTGTTTTCGAGGGCAAGTACCCCTGGCACCTGGTCGACGGCAACCTTGACAAGGACGCCTCCAACAGCATCATGAAGATGCTGGAGAACGATCCGAGCATTCGTTACCTGCTCGTGACGGTTATGCCGGGGCCGCAGCTTACGCGCGCCATACCTCACACTCGGGAAATCAAAGCTCGCTTCCCCAACGTCACGGTGGTCTGGGGCGGCTATTTCCCGACCAGCCATACAGATGTTGTCATGGCCGATCCCGCTATCGACTATGTGGTACGCAACCAGGGAGAGCTAACCATCCTTGAGCTGCTTGAGGCATTGGAAACGGGCGGCTCTGTGGAGAATATCCAGGGCCTGAGCTGGCGAAAAGACGGCGAGGTGGTGAACAACCATGAGCGCGGACTCGTTGATCTCAACCGCTTCCCCAGGCTGCCGTATGAGAAGGTGGACGTACATAAGTACATCGGCCGCACAATGCTCGGCAGCCGCACCATCTCTTACCATTCGAGCCAGGGCTGCCCCTTTACCTGCTCCTTCTGCGCTGTCACCAAGACGTACTGGGGACGCTGGCTGACCGAGGACCCCAAGCGCACAATCGAGACCATCAAGTGGCTGCAGCAGCGCTACGGAATCAATGGCATCGAGTTCCACGATAGCAACTTCTTCACATATGAGAAGCGAGTTGCCGCCTTCGCGGAAGGCATTATGGGCATGGGCATCGGCTGGTGGGGTGAGGGCACAATCGACACGATTATGCGCTACAGCGACCGCACCTGGGACCTGATGCGCGACTCGGGCTGCCGCATGATCTTTATGGGCGCGGAGTCGGGCTCGGCTACTACGCTCAAGGCAATGAACAAAGGGCCGCTCACACCCGAGACCACCCTTGAGATTACCCGCAAGACCAAGGAATGGGGCATCATACCCGAGTTCTCGTTCGTGCTGGGCAATCCGCCCGACCCTGAAGCCGACATTGTAGAGAACATCGCTTTCATCCGGCAAATCAAGGAGATCAACCCGGAAAGCGAGATCATACTCTATATGTACACGCCAACTCCGGGCGGATCGATGTACGAGCAGGCCGCCGCGCTGGGCTTCAGGTATCCCACCACGCTCGACGAGTGGATCGGCCCTGAGTGGGCCAGCTTCTCGCGCAGGCGCAACCCTCACACGCCCTGGATCAAGCGAGAGCACATGGAGATGCTCAACAACTTCGAAACCGTGTTGAGCGCGCGCTACCCCACTGTCACCGACCTCAAGATCATGCCGTGGCACAGGCAGGCGCTACAGGCGCTCGGCTCCTGGCGCTATCGCTTCGGGGTGTACCACCACCCGATAGAGTTGCGCGCCATGTTCAAATATATCTCCTATCGCCGTCCCGAGTTGGAAGGGCTGTAGTTCCGGCGTAACGGCAGATTGATGGTCGGTTAGCCAATGCAGTCGCGCTGAGGCATGAGCACCATGAGTCTTGCGCTTAGCTCGAAAATACGCAGCAGCCAGGCAACGGTCCATAGCTGGGCCGCTGCCCATCCTACCGTAATCCCGCTTGGCATTATCTCGGTATTCGCGCTGGCGCTCAGGCTCTTCTCGATAAGCAGCCGGGGCTTATGGGCCGACGAATCGTTCCGCGTCCTTGCGGCACGGCAAGCTACACTGTTCGACACCCTCCATGCGGCGTGGGCACAACCGCCATCAGCGCCTCTCTACTGGCTCGCTCTCCACGTCTGGATTAACCTCTTTGGGCACAGTGATACTGTCGTGCGCTTGCTCTCAGTACCGGCTTCGGTGGGCACGCTTGCATTTGCGTACAACCTGGGGAAGATGGCGGGAGGCAAGCTAACCGGCCTACTGGCTGCGCTGCTGCTGGCCGTAGCTCCCTACGCTGTTGAAACCGGGCAGGAAGCCACAATGTATGCCTGGTCAGCGTTCTTCGCTACCGGGATGATCTGGGCTGCCTTCTCCTGGCTAAAGAGTGGGCGCGGGGCGTGGATATATGTCGCGTTCGCTACTTTGCTCCTCTATACGCACTATATGGGCACGCTGCTGTTGCTGGAAACGGCGATTGTAGGAGCCATTTGGATAGCGCGGACAAAGTCAGGCGGCACAACGGTGCACCTGTCAGCCTGGATCAAGGCACAATTGCTGGTCGTCCTGCTCTGGCTGCCGTGGGCGGTCGCTATGGGCGTTCGCCTGCTCGAACGGGCGGAAGAGTTCTCTCATCTCAAGCACCCGGCAGGCCTTGCAGAGCTATACGGGGCGGTTGCCAACATGACCCTCGGAGCAAGCGCCGCTGTGACCTGGCCAACCCAGCAGCTACTGTTCGGTTTGCTGGCAGGGGGATGCTTGGTGGTTCTGGCGCTGTTGCTCCGTAGAAAGCACGAGCAGCGCATTGTCATTTGGAGCCTCACGGCGATTGCAGCGGCGTTCGTATTGACTGTGGTGGGCCTTTCGGCGATGACCGGCGCATGGATTGTGCAGCCACGCTTCTTCTCGATGTTAGTGCCGGCGATGGCGGTAGTCATGGCGGCCGGACTACCTGTGAGGCGGGGCGTGACACCACTTGTTGTCGTGACTGTGCTCCTTCTGGGGGTGTGGCTGCTTGTGCAGATCAACGGTGTGCGGGCATTCTACGAAAACCCTGTGCACGGGCGCGATGGCGTGCGCGAGACTGCTGCGTGGCTCAACACGGAACGGCGGCCCGAGGATATCGTGGTGGCGAACCAGGCGCTTCTCTTGTGGCCGCTGATGCAATATTACGATGGCGTCATGTATGGGCTACCACAGGACGAGGATGTGTGGGACGGCTACGGACTATGGCCGCCACCAGAGCAGCTTGACCTTGCGCCCTCGCAGTGGGAGGCACTACAGCAAAGAGGGGCAGGAGCGAAGCGTGTCTGGCTGGTATACCTTCCGGTGATGGACCTGAAAGGCACACTGATGCGGCTTATGAACGAGCACTACAACCTTGTGGAGAAGCGCGTCTACGGCTTCGCGGAGGTGTACCTTTTCGCTAAGAAATAACTGCGGCCTTATGCGCCTACTTTGGGAGATGCAGCGCGGGCAAGCAGCCCGACATACACCCAGAAGAAAGCCATCCATGTGCCTTCAGTGGCCTGAAACGCGACGAGCAGCACGGCCAGCGAACCAAGCAAGCCGATCAATTGAGGCCGCAAATCGATCCCATCAACGGGCTCGCCCCGACGAGTGAAGACACGCCAGGATGCGAAGAGAAGCAAGCCGACTATGGTAGCAAAGGCGGCGAGTCCGAGCACGCCGCTGTCGTACAGGATGTGCAGTTCAAGGTTGCTGATCCAGCCCGGCGCACCATGCTCCCCCATGTGCTCGATGCCGTAGCTGCCCGCGCCGTTACCGATGATCGGATGGGCCGGGATGCCGTTCAGCGCGCCGCTGGCGGTGCTTACCCGTTCCTGCAGGGCGGGGTCTTTGGTTGGGTCGTACCACTGAGGGTTGACCCTCACCTGTATTCCCCTGGCGGTGTCAGGGAAAATGACGGGGGCGACAAAGGCAAGGAAACCTACAGCGCCAACCACAGCAAGCCCAAACAATAACAGAGAGCGCCGCCACTGCACATGAAGCGGTATCGTGTTCCCATTGCGCGTAGCCCAGAAGTAGAGCAGCAGAACCACGGTTGAGCCTGCAATGAATGCCAGCCATGAAGCACGAGCCAGGCTAAGACCCAGTGCGGACAGCAGCAGGGCGAGTCCCGCAGCGATGCCCACTTGTAGTCGCTTATCAGCCGAGAAGAGAGCAGCGACCAGTAAAATACTGGAGGCAGCCAGGAAACTGCCGAGGAGGTTAGGCTCCCAGAGGGTGCCATATGGGACTATCAGCCAACCGTTGCCCGGCTGTGTGCCCAGCGTCGAGCCAAAGCGCGAGGCTGCCAGTATGACGAAAACATAGGCTGCCTCCAGCACGCCAAGCGCGATCATGATCTTCATGGCCAGGCGCACGAGCGTTGGTGTGTTGACCAGCCAGTAGACCATCCATGCGCCGGAGGCAACGAGCGCAATCATGGCAGTATGGCGCACGCTCGTGCCGGGGTCGGGTGAATTGATGAGCGATGAAGCGAGAATAACACCTATATAGGGCGCTATCCAGAAGAGCGGCCACGCAAGCAACCTCCGCCACTCTACGGCAGGAAGCCCGTCGCTGATGTGCCGCACGGATGTAACAACGAAAGCGGCAAGCAAAGCCACTATCGCTGCGTGCTCGGACTTAACATTCAGGCCCGAAACAGGCACGGTGAAGCGGTCCAGGGCGACCGAAACGAGCAGCACAGACAGGGCAGCAACCCGCAGGGTCGTTGCGTCGGCACGGGCGGAGGCAGGAGCAAGCACGGGGCGCAGACCTTGACGGTATGCCGCCTCGTTCGGCTTCCCCACGAGTTTCTCTTCCGCCTTTAGCTCCAAACGGCCTCGTCCTCCAGGCTCATGTAAGTAGAGGGATACGGTGTACTGCGTACTGCGTATTGCGTATTGACCGCCGACGGCAGACGGCTGATGACGTTGTCAGTTGTCAGTTGACTGCCGGGCAATCGTGTATACCAAACTACCTTGGCGTCTTGGCGTTTCACTTACGTCTTACGTCTTACGTCCACCCGCCATTTGACGCGACTTCCGCACCACCAGTATAATCAAACAGCCTGACGTTGGGCCACTTCAGTATACTAACTATACTCCCCTGACGGCGCGAACTGTGCGTTACCCCTATGCGAATAATATCATTATGAATACCAAGACATCAGGCTCAAATCACGCTTCAATGACAGGGGAAGAGGACACGGAGCAGAACAACAACGCCGCTGTACACGAGGTAACATCAGCCCAGGCGTTCAGCCGCGCCGCGCCCCTCTTCGAGAGCGATGAGGAAGTAAATCCGCTCGCGCTGTGGACCCGCCGCCGCAGTCTCGCCAAGTTGGACGCCGCGTTTAAGGCGGGCGACCGCGTGCTCGAAATCGGCTGCGGCACCGGCATCGAGGCGACCCACCTCGCCAGGCGGGGGGTCAACGTGGTGGCGACCGACGCAGCACCCGGCATGATCGCGACTATATCGGCGAAAGTGGCACCCGGCGGGTCAGCATATGGCCTACCGGGCAAGATCGAGCCTCTGCTTGTGCCCGCTCACCATCTAGGCGAATTGCTGGAGACATACGGGCCAGGCTCGTTCGATGGGGCATATTCGAGCATGGGGCCGCTCAACTGCGAGCCTAGCCTGGAACCCGTCGCAAATGCGCTGGCCCAGCTTGTAAAGCCGGGAGGGCGGCTTGTTTTCGGCATCCTCAACCGTTATTGCCTGTGGGAGACCGCCTGGTATTTGCGCGCACGGCAGCCAAAACTGGCGTTCCGCAGGTGGGGTGGACGCGCCGAGGCGACATCGCGACCGGCCTGGCAGGAGGAGAAGTTCACCTGCTACTACTGGAACCGGGGCGAAATCGAGCGGGTCTTCAAGCCTCAGTTCCGGGTCACGCGCCGCGAAGGACTGCCCTGGTTCCTCCCGCCCCTCTATCTCGACGGCCTCATCAGGCGCGCTCCCCGCTTCTTCAGCCGTGCCGCAAAGATCGACCGCCGCTTTGCCGCCGTGTGGCCAGCTTACGATATCGGTGATCACCTCTGGATCCAGTTCGAGCGACAGCCGGTTTGACAGAGCACGAAGAGTATGAATCCCAGCTTGTAACACTTCTCCGCTGCCCACAATGCGGCGGCACTCTAACCCCAGTTCAGGCTGAAGCGAACATGTATAGCGAGGCGCGCTGCGTTGAGTGCGGCGCGCCCTACCGCTGTATCGAAGGCATCTGGCGGATGCTGACCACCGAGCAAAGGGAGCAATACCGGTCGTTCCTGCAAGGCTACCCCGCTCTGCGGCAGCGCGAGGGCTGGGAGCGTGAGGAAGCATATTATCTCGCGCTGCCTGATGTGCCGCCCGGCGATCCGACAGCGTTCGTCTGGAGCATACGCCGCCGCAGCCTGAGCGTTCTCGATCAATTGCTTGCGAAAGAAGCTAACGAGAGCGTGGATAGGTGGGCGCTCGATCTCGGTGCGGGTAACGGCTGGCTGGCGCGCCATCTTTCGCGCCGCGGCTACAGGGTTATCGCACTCGACCTGACTCTGGGCGGTCTCGACAGCCTGTCGGGGGCGCGCCTATATATTGAGCACGACAATACCTGGCTTGGCCGAGTGCAAGCCTCCATGAGCAGACTACCGCTGGCAAACAGCGCCTTCTCTCTCTGCACCATCAGCGCGGCCCTTCACTATGCAGACACAGAGCAGACGCTGCGGGAGGTCTACAGGGTGCTCGCGCCAGATGGCTTGCTCGTCATAAGCGATAGCCCTGTGTACGGCAGCGCACAGGCAGGAGCAGCGATGGCAGCTGAACGTGAAGCGCGGATAGCGGCACTGCTGCCGGGCGGGTCGCCGCGGCTGCCCGGCGGACAGAACTTCCTGGTTGAGACAGAACTGCTGGAACAAATGCAGCACATAGGGTTCGGCACGCAGGTCATCCCCATTGAACGCACATTGGGAAGTCTCAAACGCAGCCTGCTCCGCGCCATCAAACCCGGCAGGCGAGAAGAGGCGAGGTTTCCTGTTATTGTCGGGCGGAAACGCAGAGCCTGACCGCGTAACCAGATCGTAGAGCCACTTTGGACACGCCACAGGGGGCTTGCGCCCTATGATATACTGGGTGTATTATAGATACTTAGTATCAATAGGATGGTTAGCGAATGATTGCAGCGCCCTCTCTCACAATACAAACAAAACCCAATGAGGCCGCCCCGGCAGTGCGCATTCTGGGCATGACGGTTGGTTACGACAAGACCCCTGTTTTGCAGGATACCAATCTTGAGATAGGCTGGGGGCAGATTGTCGGGGTGATCGGGCCGAACGGCGCGGGCAAGTCAACGCTCATCAAGACGATCCTTGGCACGCTGCGCGCCGGCACGGGGAGCATCGACATTGGAGGATTCCCTACAGGGTCGCGAGAGGCGCGCAATATGATTGGCTACGTACCGCAGCGCGAGGTGGTGAACTGGGACTTCCCGGTAACGGTGGCGGATGTCGTGATGATGGGCCGCACAGGCCGCCTCGGCTGGCTGCGCTTTCCCGGCTCTGTTGACCGCAAGATAGTTAGCGACTCGCTGGCACAGGTCGGCATGAGCAACTTCGCGGGACGGCAAATCAGCGAGCTGTCAGGCGGGCAGCAGCAGCGCGTATTCCTGGCGCGTGCGCTGGCACAGGGCGGCAGATTGCTCTTGCTCGATGAGCCGCTGAATGGCGTTGATGCCAACACACAAGAGACAATTTGCGCGCTGTTGCACGACCTCCGCGATGGGGGCGGCACTGTCATTATTGCCACTCACGACCTGGAGCTGGCGGCAAGCTGGTGTGATAAGCTCGTCATGGTGAACCACGCGGTCGTGGCATACGGCCCGCCTGCCGAGGCTCTGCGCCCCGAAGTGCTGCGTGAGACATATGGTGGGCAGGTGCTGGTGGTTCCTTCGCTCGGTGATGGGCGTGAGAATGAGAGCCGCACTGTTGTGCCAGATGCACATGGTCACCCCGGCGGCCAACCTCCGCCAGGCACACATACAAAGGTCTTGAGGTAACGCCTGTGGATATAGTTCACTGGCTCGCAGACCCATTCCAGTATTCCTTTATGCAGCGCGCCGTACTCGAAGTGCTGCTGATGGGTCTCACGTGCGGGATAATCGGCACCTATGTCGTTCTGCGTGGGATGGCCTTCATTGGCGATGCTCTTTCACATGCTATCTTCCCCGGCGTGGTTATCGCCTTCCTGCTGCATATCAGCTTCTTTGTTGGCGCGCTGCTGTTCGGTCTGATTACGGCTGTGACCATCGGCACGCTGTCGCGCAACCGCCGTGTATCGGAAGACACCGCTATCGGCGTGCTCTTCGCGGGCATGTTCGCGCTTGGTATCGTGCTCATAAGCGGCGTGCGCGGCTATACAGCCGATCTTGCATCGTTCCTCTTTGGCGATGTGCTCGGCGTAAGCAATGAGGACATACTCGCCAGTGCTGTGATCGGCTTGCTTGTGCTTACCGCGCTCATTCTCTTCCACAAAGAGCTTGTGCTGGTAGCCTTCGATGAGGAAATGGCTGATGCAATAGGGCTGCCTGTGTGGCTTATCAACCTGGGCCTGCTCATGCTCATCGCGCTCACAATCGTCGTGTCGCTCAGGGCTGTCGGCAATATTCTCGTGGTGGCGATGCTGGTCACGCCTTCCGCCGCCGCCCGTCTCTGGACCGATCGCCTGAAGGTGATGATGCTCTTGAGCGCACTCTTCGGCGGGCTGGGCGGCATACTCGGCTTGCTCATTAGCTACCACACCGATCGCGCAGCGGGCGGAATGATTGTGCTTACGGTCACCGCGTGGTTTGGCGTATCGCTCCTGGTGGCCCCGCGTCACGGCGCTCTAAGCCGCTTACTGCACCCGGCCTCAGCATCGCCGCGTGCACCCGATGCCGCACCTTTGCCTGCGGGGCAACCCATCGATGGAGGGCAGTAGGCATGTCACATTTCATCATCCGTTCTTGCCATAAATGGCCCTGTCAGGAGGGCACATGCTCAATGTAGACAATATTATGGAGAAGCTTGAGGAGGAAGGCTACAGGCCGACATCACCTCGACGCTTCGTGCTAAACGAAATTGTGCGCAGGCAAGCGCCTTTCACCTCCGCTGAGCTATGGGAAGCAGTGCGCGAGCATGCCCCTGGCGTGGGTCGGGCAACGGTCTTCCGGACGCTGGAGTTGCTCAGCAGGATGGGCGTGTTGCAGCGCATACACCAGGATGCGGACGGCGGGCGCTGTCATGCGTACCTTGCCTGCGACGACAGCCACCATCATCACCTGATCTGTAACGTCTGCGGCACGGTCACCGATTTCCACGAGGACAGGGCACTCGATGCACTTGTTCGAGAGATAGAACAGCACACCGACTTCAAGGTAGAGGGCCACAGGCTCGAACTGGTAGGGCGCTGCCCCGGCTGCCGAGAAACAGCCACCGGTCAATAGGTAAATAGTGCCCGTCGTGGCAGTCCCAAGGAGCCGGCTTTGAGTCTTGCTATGCTAACTACGCCGCACTATGAGACTAAGTATCATAACGAATGCTAAGGTCAGTCTCCGGGTGAAGGGCTTCTTTTGATACTAAATCGCTGTAAGATGAACAATACCAAGGAGAAGGGAATGTCTCGATTTGCACGCCAGCCGCTGATTAAGGCTCTGCGGGGCCTTGCGGTTGTGCCACTCTTGCTGCTTGCCGGATGCGGCGGCGATCCCGTGGCGGGACAGCCTACCGGGACAAGCTCTGGAGGCAAGATTGTTGTTGTGGCAACCACCACACAGATACGATCTATGGCCGAGTCAGTAGCAGGCGACAGAGCGACTGTGCGCTCTATTCTCACGCCCGGTGCTGATGCTCACGAATTCGAGCCGAGGCCGAGCGATGTGCAAGCGATTAGCGTGAGTGCGGTTGTGCTAAAGAACGGCGTGGGGCTTGACGATTGGGTCGATAAGCTGATTACGAACGCGGGCGGCGACCGTCCACTGGTTGTTGTGAGCAAAGACATCCCGATACGAGCGGGCGACGAAGAGGAACCAGGCGGTGACCCGCATGTCTGGTTCAACGCCTCCAACGCCATAACAATGACGCGCCACATTCGCGATGCCCTTGTGCAGGTCGATCCCGTTAATGCAGACACATATGAGGCGAACGCCGACACCTATATCGCGAAGCTGTCTGACCTCGACAAATATATAACGGCACAGATCGAAACGATTCCTGCGGACCAACGCAAGATGGTCACTAACCATGATGCCTTCGGCTACTTCATCGACCGCTATAAGCTGACCTTTGTCGGCTCCATTGTCCCCTCTATGTCGTCGTCAGCGCAGCCTTCCGCGCAAGATGTCGCCGACCTCATAAAGATGATCAAGGACGAGAACGTGAAGGCGATCTTTCTCGAAAACTCCATCAATCCCAAGCTGGCCGAGCAAGTCGGCAGAGACGCAGGGGTGAAGGTCATCGACACCCTCTATGGCGACTCGCTGGGGGACGTCGGCACACCCGGAGCCGACTATATTGGCATGATGCGGTTCAATACCGATACGATCGTGTCGGGCCTGAAGTGAAGAACGTTCCCGAATAGAAAGGCCGGCTGCAGTCTGTACGAGTATGCTCTCCCAGGGGTATACAGACCAGCCTGCGAGCACGCCCAATCGGGAATGTCCAGCCATTCCTGCCACGGTAAAAGAGCAAGGAGACAGACGTCATAGCAACAGTCGGTCTCCTTGCTCTTTCAGGCCACAGGGCGTCGTCTGTATTAGATTACGCCCGTAGGAACCAGGTACCAGTAGGCTTTGTTGAATGCCATCTTCTGCCAGTGGACGATTGTGTTAGGCTCGCGTACCTGTGGGGGCCGCGAGTAATCGAAGTCGAGCAAACTTGCTTTGTCATAACCCGCCTCAAGGAAGCACATCACATGGCCGCCATACTCAGCATGCCTGGGGTTAGGGGTTGTTCCACGCACCCTAGCCACGATTTGTTCCACTATTACGGGTGCTTCAAAGTGGGCTGTGCTTCCTGCCTTGCTAATCGGGAGATTTGTTGCATCACCGAGCGCCCAGGTGTCGGGACTCCCCTTCACCTTTAGCGTTGTGCGGTCTGTCTCGATCCAGCCCTGAGCGTCGGCAACAGGGTGGCCCTGAAGGAATGCCGCACCGCGATGGGGCGGTATCATCACAAGCAGATCGTAGGCCAGGTCGGTTCCTTCCATGCTGCGTGCGATCTTAGCCTCCGGGAGCACTTCATCCAGATTAAAGAACGTTTCAATGCGCACATGCCGTGCTTCCAGCATCGGCTGGGCAACGTCAGCAACGCTTTCGATTGTGAAGACACGCCCGAGTGGGAATGTATAAACGATCTCGGTCTTAGAGCGTAATCCACGAGTGGTGAGGAACTCTTCCAGCAGGAAGGTGAACTCAAGCGGAGCCACGGGGCACTTGTAGGGCAAACCACCCACGCCGACTACAATTGTTCCTCCGCGAAATTCTTCGAGAGCGGCATGTAAACGCCATGCTGCTTCTTCAGTGTAGAAATGATGGCCCCCTTCGGCCAGGCCCGGCACATCACGTGGAGAAGGTACGGAGCCGGTGGCGATGATCAGGTAATCATAAGTGAGATCTTGGCCGGTATCGAGCGTCACCTTTCGCGTTTCAAGATCAAGCGACGTGACCTTGCCGTTGATCAACCTGACTCGTTTGTTGAGAAGGTTGCGCTCAGAGCGGCTCAGGGCGCGTGGATCCTGGCGTCCGAAGGGCACATACAGCCATCCGGGCTGGTATAGATGGCGCGTGCTCTCGCTGACCACGGCTATCTGGGCCTCGCTTGCCTTTAGCTTTCTGGCAAGCAAGTTGGCGGCGAGAGTACCGCCCGTCCCACCGCCCAGAATCAGAATATGTTTCATGGGGATCTCCTTGGCAGAGCGAACAAATGTCGCAGCAGGTTGCTGGGATCTAACACTCTATCGGATTTTGCGGATGATGAACCGAGTAGCGCTAGCTGCCGGTTCCATGCCCACGAACTCCTGCTGAGCCTTATTTACCCAGGCTGGAATGTCTTTCATACTCCCCTGATCGCCTGAGAGCACGGCAATCACATCGCCGACCTGCGCCAGTTTCACACTCCGAATTAGCTCCATCAGCGGTCCGGGGCAAAAGCTGCCTAGCGCGTCTATCTCACGGGTAATGGTTATTCCTTCCATGTTAGTTTCTCCATTCGCAATATTGAGGCTATATGAACAGCGTGGTGCCGCCCTCGCAGTCCTCTACAAAAGTGGCCACACCCGATATTTCGCTCACCACGGGTTCCAGGTCGCTGGCTTTGATATTGAACAGTTCCATGGTCTGGCTGCACGCTTTTATCGTGACATTGCCAAGTTCCATAGCGCTTTCTAGAGTAGTCATCCAGGGTGGTACATTCTTGGCCGCCATCATCTCCATTGCAGGGCCTGCGTAATCCTCGAAGTCCTTACTGAAGCGGTGGTTACTCTTCCAGTCGTCCTTGCGGAAGGCCAATAGCCCCCAGAAGGTAAGAAAGATGGTTACATCTTTGCCCATTGCGGCAGCACCTGTTGTCATGGTTGCAGCGGCCATCAATTTGTCTACGGTTCCCGAAAACAGCACAATCGAGAATTTTTCGTTTGTGTCCATGATTTTACCCTCACTAATTTGCTGCGCAATGGCAATTGAAGAAGATGGAGAAGGTGGGCGGGTAGTTTCGATGGCGCTCAGAACGTGAGCGCAACCGCATTCTTGCTGGCGAACTCGATGAAAGTAGCAGCACCGCCGATTTCCACACCATCTATCAATTCCGACTTCTTGATTCCCATTACATCCATCGACATCTGACATGCTATCATCTTGACGCCAGATTCTATTGCGATTTCAAGCAGCTCGCTCAGCTTCGCGACGTTGGCTTTCTTCATCCAGTTGTTCATCATTGCGGTAGCGGCAATGGTCATACCGGGCAGCATGCCGATAATGTTTGGAACAGGTACGGGCATAGCCGGGTTGGCGATAGGGGCAACCTGAAGATGATCGGCACGGCCTTTCTTGATAATCTCAAGGCCGTAAAAGGTGAAGAAAATAGTTACGTCCATCTCCATAGCTGCGGCGGCGGTAGCAAGAATGAGTGGAGGGTATGCCATGTCCAGAGTGCCGTGCAGGGCAATTATCGCGAGCCGGTCCGCGGTAGGAGGACGTTCAGCAATGGCAGCAACGCCGGGTGCTTCTTCTGTGATAAGCATTGTCGTGATCCTTTCTAATGCGTCTTCCTGAGATAGAAGACATACTTCCCGTTTGCTCGCCCCGACTCTATAAGCAGGTTGCCGGTCTTGCGTGTCCAGGCTTCGATGTCGCTGACCGAGCCTGGATCTGTCGCAATAAGCTCAAGAACCTGCCCAATCTCGAGGGCGTCTATCGCCTTTCTGGTCTTGAGGATTGGTATCGGGCAGGCGAGGCCGCTGCAATCAAGGGTCTGATCTGGGGTGTGAAGCATTTCTTTGTCCTCCCGCCGGGTATGCCGGCTCTGCCAGGTTATTTACTCCGGCTCAAGGCACTTATGGCAGATATGCTGCGTAGCCTATTGATAAGTGCTGATCGCTCGTGTTCGATGCCTGCTATTGCCATGGCCAGGCTCTTGAGCCATGCCGGCATTCTTTCCCGCTTGCGCTCATCCAGCACCTGGACCTCGGTAGCAGCACGGCCAAGCGTAGTGTGATCGAGGCCATGAAGCGCAGACAATTTACGCACTTGAGCAGTCACATCCGCCGGTGAAGGCGTCTTAGTATGGAATTGTCCAACTGCCAGCAAGGCAACCGGTTGCCCGTCAAGTTCTACAGACGCAGAGGCATATTTGAGACCTGCGTGGCAAGTGGTGAAGCGTGCGCTGCCCGGACTTTGTGCTGCCACATGACGCCATGACTCGGCACAAGCCGCGCGGCCTGTGGCGCTGGAAAGCATCAACCTGCAGAACTTACATGGGCTGCTGACTTCTGTTATGGGATCGCCATCCGTGGTGAGTGTGACCGGGCTTAACTCAGCCACTTCGGAGAAGACTTGCTGAATTAGCTGAATACAGTGCACCGGGAGTTCTTCGACGGGGGTGATCGACGGCGTAGGCGAAAGGCGTTCCAGCAGATCAGGCCTGACAGAGCGCACGGAGAGAATGCCCGAGAGAAGGGAGTTCACGTTATCGCGGGAGAAGCGCCACTCATGCCCTATTTTGGTGCCGTGGAGCCTTCCATCTTTCAGCATGCGGTAAACAGTTAACCGATCTACCTTGAGCAGAGTGCGGACCTGGTTGACAGTTAACAACTCGTCCATTTAGCTGTGCTAACTCCTCGGCTGATATATCACCATATATCATTAAGTGTTATGCCTACACTATGACAGGGAAGTGTAACAAAGAGGGTATAAAGAGAGTGAATGTCGCTGCCAATATCGCACCGACAAATCGTTGATTGACACGCAATACAGCGCATAGGTACAATGGTGTCGCCCGCCATATTATTGGGGCAGAAATGCCGCTGGGAGTGCGGTAAGCACACATCACGCTTTGAAAGCATGGAGAGAAGTGACGACATGAGGAAGTGGATCGTTGCCGGAGGCGGCACGCTGGCGGCCGTGGGCGGCGCAAGAGCACTGCGAGGCCATCGCGCCCAGATGAGGGATCTCGCCGGAAGCCTGGAGGCCCGCAGTAAAGTGGCCGATACTGCTTATGGACCGATAGAGTACGCCGACTTCGGGGATGGTCCGTCCCTGCTGGTGGCGCATGGCATCGGTGGCGGTTACGATCAGGGGATGCTGGTAACCCGCCTCACTGAGGACCGGCCTTTCAGGATTATCTCGGTGTCCCGCTTTGGCTATCTACGTACACCACTGGGCAAGTACCGCTCACCCGAAGAGCAAGCCGACGCCTACGCGGCTCTCCTAGATACGTTAGGGATAGAGAAGGTGGCAGTGGTGGGCATATCTGCGGGTGGCACGTCAGCACTGCTCTTCGCGCTGCGCCACCCGGAGCGGTGCTGGGGGCTTGTAATGGTAGCAGGCGTCAGCCAGCGGCTCGTGCCTCAGCTTACCCGCATGGAAAGGGTGTTTCTTTCGTTCTTGAACCGCGACATCAGCCTCTGGATGATGACCAGTGTTGCCGAAGACAGGCTCTGGTCGGTATACAATATCACGCCGGAAATGCGCCGAAAGTTGGCGGCACAACCCGAGAAGTTGGAGGTGCTGCGCGCAATTCTCTTTTCCTTTCCAATGGACCGCAGGCGTGCCGGCTTCCAGAACGACATGGTCAACTTCCCCAGCATCCCCATATACCCCGTTGAGCGCATCGCTGTGCCGACCATGGCTGTACACGGTACGGCAGACAACGTGGTGCCGATAGCGCACTCACGTTTTATCGCTGACAACGTACCGGGGGCGCGCCTCCTCACAGTAGAGGGAGCGGGCCACCTGGCAGTCGTCACGCATAAAGAACAAGTATTGCCCGAGGTAATGAACTTCCTGAAGGATGTGGCACCGGAGTAGAAAGTCCGGTGGGCAGACCTGGCCTCGTTACACCAATCCCTCAGCGATTGCTACGCGCGTGGCTGCTGTACGGGAAGACACTTCAAGCTTGGTATAGATTGAGCGCAGATGCATGTTGATCGTGTGGCGGCTGACCGTTAGCCGCTCGGCGGCTTCGATGTTAGTCAGGCCGCTCGCCACCAGGCGAAGCACTTCTACCTCACGCGCGGTAAGTCCCGCCGGGAACGCACTATGGGAATGAGACTGCCACGTAGGCACTGGGGACAGGTCGGCGGGGATTGTGGGGACAGCCACAGAAGCAGGGTGCTGTGCATGCTCGATAACCTGCTCAGGCGTCATCGTCTGTGCCTTTTCCCAGAGGCGGGTGAAGCTTTCACTTCCCAGCATCGTTCTCAGATGCTCGACGGTGCGCTCGTACTCGCCGAGATCGCTATGGGAAGGCGGCTCCATGCGCGTACCCGTCGCATCAAAGAGCGACTTCGCAAGGCTGAATAGCAGCACAGCAGATTCCCCGTTCGCCTGGGCATCCGCTACTTTGCCATAAATAGCAAGACAATCTGCGATGCCGTGCGAGGAGCCAAGCTCTTTGAACAGTTCCATTCCTTCAGCGAGAAGCAGCTGCGCCCGCGAATATTGCCCCTGGCAAGCAAGCAAATAGCTCAGGTAGACGAGTGCGTCGCCCATCGCGCTCTTATCACCCGCCTCACGAGCCAGGGCAAGGCACTGCTCGTGGAGGACTGCCGCACGAGCATCGTCGCCCCTGTAGTGCGCGAGGTATGCAAGCCCCGCGAGCGAGCGAGCAATCCACAGGTTGTCTCCAAGCTCTGTCCTGATTATGAACGCTTCCTGGTAAAGCTCCTCAGCCTTACGGTAATCCCCGTGGCGAATCGCCAGGTGGCCAAGCGACACAAGTGCGCAGCTTGTGCCAAGCTTGTGCCTTAGCTGCTTGTGGAGCGCGAGGCTCTCCTCAAGGAACGGGGCCGCCGCAGCATCGTCCCGCTGAATGAGTGCCATTCGGCCCGCGGCAAAAAGCGCCTGTGCGCGGGCTTCGCTAACCACCCGTGAGCCTGTGCTATGCAATGCTGCCACCAGGCGGGCGCGACCTTCGCTCATATAACCGCGCATCTCCCAGAACGGGTGAAGGGCGCTCGCAAGACGCATAGCAACCGAGCCCGCGTCTACCTGCACATCATCGGCTGCTGTACCAGGATGTGTGCCGTTTTCCGCGTGGGCCGGACGCTTAACGATATATTCGCCGCACGAGCAGGCCCATTCGAGCGCAGCCCTGAAGTTATCGTGCTCCTCCTCGAGAAGATCGAGCCAGAACGCCTGTTGTGAACCTTGTAGCTCGGCATAAGCCCCCTCAGCAAGCTCGGTATAGTAGACGGCGTGGCACTGCCGAACAAAGTCGGCCTCTCCACTGGCAAGCAAACGCTCCAACGCATATTCGCGCACCGTTTCAAGCATGACATAGCGTGGCTCCCCACTAACCCCATCGACCTGGCGCAACAGGCTCTTGTCGATCAGCGAAGAAACAAGCTCAAGCGTGTGCTCATTATTGCTCTCGCTAGCCTCTTCCTTTTCGCTCTTCTCACCGCCATCCTGCCAGGAAGCGTCGTTGCCGGCACTATCGGGATTATGAGCCGCACAACCCACGATAGCCTCCAGCGTACCGCCGCCCACAAAAACAGCGAGATGGCGGAAAAGATGCTGCTCCTCGGGTGCGAGCAGGTCGTAGCTCCACTCGACAGCCCCGCGCAACGTCCGCTGCCTGGGCGGAAGATTGAGAGCGCCGCCCTGCAGGAAGCGCAAGCGGTGGGCAACGCGGCTGAGGATGGCCTGGGCAGGCAAGAGACGCATGCGGGCGGCTGCCAGCTCAATGGCGAGAGGAAGCCCCTCAAGATGAACGCAGATATCAACCACCGCAGCAGCGTTGGCCCCGGTAAGCTGGAAGTCAGGGCGTGCCGCCTGTGCTCGCTGCACGAATAGCGCGACCGATTCGGACTGCAGCAGTCCCTCGATATCGGGCTTATCCGAGGATACCGGATCCGGCAGCAGAAGAGGAGGCACAGGGAAATCGTGCTCGCCGTACATATGCAGCAGGGTACGGCTTGTCGCAAGCACCTTCAGGCCAGCGCAGACTTCCTGCAACTCAGAGATAGAACCGGCGGCCTGGGTCACTTGCTCAAGGTTATCGAGCAAAAGCAAGATGTGCCTGTTGCGCAGATAGCGCTTCAGTCTGTCCGCCAGACTGCGATGGCCTATCTCCTTGAGGCCGAGCGACTGAGCGATAGAAGATAGCACACGTTGAGGGTCGGTCACAGAGGCGAGGGGCACAAAGTAGACCCCATCCGTGAGAGAGGCGCACATCAGATCGGCCACGCGAAGCGCGAGGCGTGTCTTTCCCACGCCGGGAGGGCCTGACATCGTGATCCAATGGATGTCAGGGTTCCTCAGGGCCGTACAGGCATCGGCAATGAGATATTCTCGACCAACCAGCGAGGTGGCAGGGGAAGGAATGTTGGACCTGGGTTTGGAGCCGGGCGCAGGGAGCGGAGTGTGTTCCCTGGGAACGGCATACATAGCACGCGACATAGGACTTCCAATCTATCACTGGAGATAACTTTGGTTCAGGTGCCCGTGAGTGCTGTGCGTTAAGCTCCTACCTACATATATTACATATTACAAGAGTTGTACCCAGGAGGTTCTATTGTGCCTGAAAGATGTGAATCGAAAGCGTAAGAAGTGAAGAGTGTACGACGATTCCCGGTAGATATTGGTGGGTGGTAAGGAATAAAGCGGCAGTAGCTTTGTGAGATTAGTTAGTTAAAGGCCTACTACTCATTTGAGTAGTATACACCAAAATTGTCCACAAGAAATGACTTATATGTGCTATTGCGTAGTGCAACGGCCCAACCTAAGATTAGACAGCCGTGCTGATAGGCGAATTGTCGCGTACCCGGCATCCGGCATGGAAAAAGTAACATCGAACTGGGGATACCAATCGCGCCGGCGGAGCGCCGGTCCGCCACAGTCCCTCGAGTGGCCTAAAAAGCCTCCCCTGCATTCGTAGTGCAGGAGAATCATCTCAATGCTAAGGCTGAAACCTCACACGGAACTGTAAGTAAGCTAGCAGACTGAGGGCTTGGGGGACTGTGGCGGACCGGTCCGCTGGAGCGGTTAAGCAGAGCTGAGGCACCTTCGTTGACAAGCACATTAGATTGTCATGATCTGAGCATGTATGCAGCTATTTAGAGGAAAAGCCTGCACCTGTGGGAGCAGACGATAGACAGCCAGGTACATTGCTCACCGTAGCGACATGATGAGATGCAAATCTTCGATGGACAGACCTCAGCAAGAGAGACAATCGAAACCGAGAATTAGGGAGGAACTCATGGATAAAACGAAACAAAGCGTAGGTCGTGCTGCTGTATACCTGGGCGTTATCGGGGCCATGGCCGTGTCATTGGTCCCCGCTACCGCAAGGAACGCTTCGGCACAGGGCACAACCCGCAAGATCGGCAACTTCGATGTTGCCGCTCGGTTCCTCGAAGTGTGGAACAAGCAGGGTAACGATCAGGCCAACACTTATGTCAACGGCTTGCCTATCACTGCCCGCCGAGCTGAGATTTCTACCGAAGATGGCAAGACATACGATACCCAGTGGTTCGAGCGAGCCAAGTATGAAGCCCACCCTGAAAACAAGGCTCCGTACGATGTGCTCCTCGGCAGGTTGGGTGCTAACTTCGTTGAAGGCCGTGGGTCGGTTGACCCGGCCACTAACAAGGTGCGAAACGCCGCTGACGCTGCCTTTGTGGGCATCGACAAGCCAGCCGACGCTAACGGCACAAGCAAAGTGTGGTTCCAGGAGACAAAGCACTCCGTCACAGGCAAGATCCTTGAGTACTGGAACAAGTATGGTGGACTTCAGCAGTTCGGCTTCCCGCTGAGCGAAGCCTTTGACGAAATCTCTACAGACGGCAAGACCTACTCAACACAGTACTTCGAGCGCGCTAAGTTCGAAGTACACCCTGAGAAGGCTGATCCGTATGCAGTAGAGCTGGGTCTGTTGGGCGTGCAGCAGTACAAGGCAACCCCTATCGCTGCTGATAAGCTCCCCATCGCTCCGCCCACGGGCGTGACAAGCTCTAAGGACACCTACACCGGTGGTTCCCTCCAGGAGCCCGACACGATGTTCTGCAACGAAGCCAACACCGTGGTTGCGGTTCGCTTCTGTGCGGCAGTTACCTTCAATGATGCGCTCGTAACCTTTGACGAGAAAGAAAACGCATTCCCGCTGGCAGCATGGTATGTGCCCACAGTTGAGAACGGCGGTTCCTTCTACGTAGGTTCGGGTGGAGATCAGCACCTGGTGACCAAGTACAAGCTCCGCAAGGGCGTAAAGTGGTCAGATGGAACCGAGTTGACATCGAACGATGCGGTCTTCTCCTTCCGACTGATCCTTGATGATCCCTTGTCCATAACTACGTCGCAACTAGTTAAGGTGACAGTAGTAGACAACCCGGACAAGTACACGGTGGTGTACAACTGGATGTCGCTGAACCAGGCCAAGGCCAAGCTCGCCGATCCCAAGACCAACAAGACCCAGTTCGCCTTCCTGCAGACTTTCATCGACCAGAATAAGCCTGTCGTTGACAACGCTTACTACATAGTGGGCAGTGTGCACGAGAAGAAGAACCTGGAGAAGATCCCGATAGACAAGATCCAGGAATCGAGCGAAGGCACTAAGCCGAGCGGTTACGGCCCCTTCATGGTGCAGGATTGGAAGCAAGGCGACACAATGACGTTGGTGGCCAACCCTAACTACAACCTGACCGCTCCTCCGTTGCTGAAGCGCATTATCCAGCGGTTCAACACAGACGTAAACGCTAACGTCAACGCATTGCTGACCGGCAACCTCGATGCAATCGAAAGCGAAGGCTTCGTGGTCCCGCCCGAGCAGTCCGATCAGATCAAGGCCGCCGGTGGTGTAGTTGCTGCCGTTCCTGCCTCAACCCTTGAGTACCTTGACTTCCGCCATGATTGGGCTCCCTTCTCGGACCGCGCAGTACGCGAAGCCATGATCACGGGTGTCAACCGCAAGCAGGTTGTTGATGTGGTCTTTAAGGGCGGCGCGGCCGTCGTGGACGCCCCCGTTCCTCCAGGCCTCTGGCACTCGCTGGCCAACCCTGACTTCGCGAAGAACTTCCCTGATGTAGCAGCCAAGTACAAGTTGCCGGTGTATCCATATGACCAGGCCAAGGCGAATCAGATTCTGGACGCCGCCGGCTGGGTCAAAGGTTCGGACGGCATTAGAGCGAAGAACGGCGAGAAACTCTCCTTCGAGTATGCGACCACCCGCAACTCTACACGCCAGGCTATTCAGGCGCTCGTATCGAACGACCTGAAGGCGATTGGTATCGACGCCCAGGTAGTAAACTACCCGACAGGCTTCTTCAATGAAGATGGTCCGAGGGCGACCGGCAAGTGCAAGCTCTGCGAATATGCCTCTAGCTTCGGCTCATTGGACAGCTATGATAGCTGGTCTACAGCTGAGATCAACACCGAGGCTAAGCCGGGCGGCCAGAATCAGCAGCACTACTCCAACCCTGCTCTCGACGCGGCCAATATTGGCTACAAGTCTGAGCTCGACAGGGCCAAGGTTGCTGAATTCTCTGCTGCGGCGCAGGTGCAGTTGATGAAGGACATTGTTACGATCCCGATCGTACAGCGCGCCAACATCGAGATCTACACCGCCAAGCAGATGAACCGCAAGACCACCAACACCAAGTACCCGCAGTGGTGGAACGTAACGCAGTGGTACTTTGTCAAGTAGTATCGACATAAGGAAGCATAGCTTCTGAACTGTCTAGTAATAAGGCCCGGCCTCCTATTGTGGGGTCGGGCCTTATTTTCGCGTGGCGCAGGAAACACTCAGGGTAAGCTTGCCCGGCTGGATTGGTTATATGCCAGATGGAACGGACACTACTTATGTGAGTAGTATTTGGGGAGACTCAGCATAAGAAATGACTTATTTGCGCTATTGCGCAATGCAACTATCCAAACCTAAGATTAAAGAGACGCGCCGGCAGGCGAATCGTCGCGTGCCGGACTGCTGGTAAAGACAATTTTACGTAGAACTGAGGTTACACATCACGTCGACAGAGTTGAGGCAATTCGAGGACGAACAAATCGGATTATCATGATCTGAGCATGTATGCAGCTATTTAGAAGAAAGGCCTGCACCTGTGGGGGCAGACGAGACACACAGCCAGGTACATTGCTCACCGTAGCGACAGATGAGATGCAAACCTTCGATGCAGCCCCTCAGCGAGCAAGGGAAAGAGAGACTTGGAAAGTCGAAAATGATAAAGAACAGGGAGGAACTAATGGATAAAACGAAACAGAACGTGGGTCGTGCTGCTGTCTATCTGGGCGTTATCGGGGCAATGGCCGTGTCGTTGGTCCCCGCTACCGCAAGGAATGCCTCGGCACAGGGCACAACCCGCAAGATCGGCAACTTTGATGTTGCCGCTCGGTTCCTCGAAGTGTGGAACAAACAGGGTAACGATCAGGCTAATACGTACGTGAACGGTCTGCCTATCACTGCTCGCCGCGCCGAGATTTCCACCGAAGATGGCAAGACTTATGACACTCAGTGGTTCGAGCGTGCAAAGTATGAAGCCCACCCTGAAAACAAGGCTCCCTACGATGTGCTACTCGGCAGGTTGGGTGCCAACTTCGTTGAAGGCCGTGGGTCGGTTGACCCTGCAACGAACAAAGTACGTAACGCCGCCGACGCCGCCTTTGTGGGTATCGACAAGCCGGCTGACGCTAACGGCACAAGCAAGGTATGGTTCCAGGAGACCAAGCACTCAGTCACAGGCAAGATCCTGGAGTACTGGAACAAGTACGGTGGACTTCAGCAATTCGGCTTCCCCCTGAGTGAGGCGTTCAATGAGGTATCCACAGACGGCAAGACCTACTCAACACAGTACTTCGAGCGAGCCAAGTTTGAGGTACACCCCGAGAAGGCCGACCCGTATGCGGTCGAATTGGGTCTACTGGGCGTGCAGCAGTACAAGGCAACCCCTATCGCTGCTGACAAACTGCCGATTGCTCCGCCGGCCGGCGTGACCAGCGCGAAAGATACATACACCGGTGGCTCATTGCAGGAGCCAGACACGATGTTCTGCAACGAAGCCAACACCGTGGTTGCGGTTCGCTTCTGTGCAGCAGTTACGTTTAATGACCAGTTGGTTACATTCGACGAGAAGGAAAACGCGTTCCCGCTGGCAGCATGGTATGTGCCTACAGTTGAGAACGGCGGCTCGTTCTTCGTAGGTTCGGGTGGAGATCAGCACCTGGTGACCAAGTACAAGCTCCGCAAGGGCGTAAAGTGGTCAGATGGAACCGAGTTGACATCTAACGACGCTGTCTTCTCCTTCAAGCTGATCCTCGACGATCCTTTGTCTGTTAGTACTTCGGTTCAAACCAAAGTGACGGTCGTAGACAACCCGGACAAGTACACCGTCGTGTACAACTGGATGTCGCTGAACCAGGCGAAGGCTAAGTTCGCCGATCCTAAGACCAACAAGGTTCAGTTTGCTTTCCTGCAGTCCTTCATAGATCAGAGCAAGCCCGTCGTGGACATTGGGTACTACTTGATCGGCAGTGTGCACGAGAAGAAGAACCTGGGTAATGTGCCGATAGACAAGATTCAGGAATCAACTGAAGGCACTAAGCCGAGCGGTTATGGTCCCTTCATGGTGCAAGATTGGAAGCAGGGCGACCAGATGACATTGGTGGCGAACCCCAACTATAACCTGACCGCTCCTCCGTTGCTGAAGCGCATCATCCAGAAGTTCAACACCGACGTAAACGCTAACATCAACGCATTCCTGACCGGCAACCTCGACGCCATAGAGAGCGAAGGCTTCGTGGTTCCACCTGAGCAGTCGCCCCAGATCAAGGCAGCCGGTGGCGTAGTTGCCAATGTCCCTGCCTCAACCATTGAGCACCTCGACTTCCGCATGGACTGGGGCCCATTCACAGACCGCGCAGTACGCGAAGCCATGATCACCGGCATCAACCGCAAGCAGGTTGTTGATGTGGTCTACAAGGGCGCTGGATCTGTTGCGAACAGCCCAACGCCGCCCATCCTCTGGCACTCATTGGAGAACCCTGACTTCGCGAAGAACTTCCCTGATGTAGCTGCCAAGTACAAGCTTCCTATCTACACATACGATGCTGCTAAGGCGAACCAGATTCTGGACGCCGCAGGCTGGGTCAAAGGTCCTGACGGCATTAGAGCGAAGAATGGCCAGAAGCTTTCCTTTGAGTACGCAACCACCCGCAACTCTACACGCCAGGCTGTTCAGGCGCTCGTCTCGAACGACCTGAAGGCGATTGGCATAGATGCCCAGGTAGTGAACTACCCGACAGGCTTCTTCAACGAAGATGGCCCTATCTCGACCGGACAGTGCAAGCTTTGCGAGTTTGGTTCGAGCTGGGGATCACTCGACAGCTATATCTCCTGGACTACGTCTGAGATCAACACGGAAGCCAAGCCGGGCGGCCAGAACAAGCAGCACTACTCTAACGCTACTCTCGACGCGTCCAACACTGGTTTCGAGTCTGAGCTAGACAGGGCCAAGGCTGCTGCATTCTCTGCTGCCTCACAACAGCAGTTGATGAATGACATTGTCTTGATCCCACTCGTACAGCGCGCCAACATCGAGATCTACACCGCCAAGCAGATGAACCGCAAGACCACCAACACCAAATGGCCCCAGTGGTGGAACGTGAGCCAGTGGTACTTCGTCAAGTAAGAGCGACGTAAAGAAGCATAGCTTCTGATTGTCTAGTAATAAGGCCCGGCCTCTTTTCATGAGGTCGGGCCTTATTTATCTATGCGCTGTGGATAAGACGCTGCTTCCGTGTGCGCCTGTATGCTAGCGAAGTGGTGTCTGGCAACCAGGGAAGAACGTGTTGCCCACGATCTTGGCTGTTTGCCCCCTTGTGGCGTTTGAGTTGGGGCGGAAATAGGGCAGATTACCGCTGCCGCACGGCTCTCCCACACCACCACACGGGTAGCCGCTCATGATCTGGCGTGCTGCCAACCGCTGTATGAAGTCATAGAAGGTCGAACCGGGTGCTACATCCTCGAATATCTGCACTCCTGCCGGGTCAGTGTAACCGGCAGCATTAGCGACTATCTTGGAAATCTGGCCTCTGGTGGCATTGGCGTTCGGCCTGAAGTAGGGCAGATTACCGCTGCCGCACGGCTCACCCACACTGCCGCATGGGTAGCCTCCCATATATCCACGCGAGGCAAGGCGGCCCACGAAATCGAAGAAGGTGGAGCCGGGCGCGACATCCTCGAATAGCTGTGTGGCCTGCGGATCAGCGAAACCCGCCGAGTTTGAGACGATCTTGGAGAGTTGCCCTCTTGTTACGTTGTTGTTGGGGCGGAAGCAAGGGTTACCCGTCTCACACCCCGTTGTATAGCCGTTGATGATGCCCCGGCACGATAGACAGCGCACGAACGGGTAGAAGGTCGAGCCTTCCTGTACATCGGTGAATAGCAATGCGCAGGCTGTCGGCGTCGCTGTGACCGTGCCCGCAGACGGTGAAGGCGATGGAGAAGGAGCAGATGTAGCGGTGGATGGGACAGACGTGCCTGTGCCGGTCGGCGTGGCCGGTTGGCTCGTGGCAGACGCAACGACAGTAGATGTGGCCGTGGCGGGAGTAACAGTAGACGTCCCCGGAGTTGCGGTAGGGTCACATGGTACCACTTGTTTGAACTCGGCCAAAGTTTGCGCAACGCCGCCACTTGATTGCGAACCAACCGCATACACGCCGCTTGAATTCAGCACTCTTGTCGCGCTCAATAGCTGGTTCGAACTAGAGCCGGGATTGCCGGAGGCTACCTGTCGCCACGATGTGCCATCCCAGTAGAGGGCAAGGCTTTGAGTAGTTGTGCCGTCCGAATAGCCGCCCACCGCATACGCTTCAGTGGGGCTGATTACGACGATGCCGCCAAGAGCGTTGTCGCCTGTGCCGGGGTTGGGAGAAGGACTGCTCACCCACGCGCTACCGTTATAGCGCAGGATGAGGGTCTGATAGGTGGTAGACTGGCATGCGCCCGCCGCCCACAGGCTGCCGGGATTCGCCAGGTCCACATCAACCGCTGTGAGCACGCAGCCTGTGGTGCTTGGCGTGGTTGATGTACTCCATGAGGTGCCGTTCCAACGAAGCACATAGCTACGGAGGGCAAGGGTGATGTCGGCCTGTGCACCTACGGCCCACACTTCGGTAGGTGATACCACAACGAGGCCACGCAAACCGGAGCCGCCAAGCACGGGGTTGGGGCTCGCCACCTGTGTCCACTGGTCGTTAATCCAGTGTAACGTCAGTGAGCGGTAGAGATTTGGCGTATTGCTATAATAGCCAACTGCCCATGCCTCGGTGGGTGATACGAGCGCCACCCCGTAAAGATAATTTTCGGCTGAGCCGGGGCTTGGGCTGGTACTCTGTGTCCATGCCGTGCCGTCGTAGTGGAGAATTAAGGTCTGGAACGGACTTCCGGCTGCGGTGCGGTAGTAACCAACCGCCCACAGATTACCGGGAGCACGCCCACCAATTGCTTGCAAGTAGTTGTCGCTTGTACCGATATTTGGGCTGGGCACAATGGTCCAGTTGTTACCATCCCATTGTTCAATCAGTGTCTGGACTATGCCGCTGGTGGTATCTGTGTAGAAGCCGACCGCCCAGGCATTGTTGAAGGCAAGCGCGGTCACGCCTGTCAGAGTGTTGTTCCCTGTGCCCGAATTCGGCGTGGTCCACGACACAAACTGCGGGCCACAGGCACCGGCGGGGACCTCCTGGCTGGTTGGAGCCGCGGCACTGGTACCGGCCTCGACCGGATGGGCGGCCCATACGCCTGCGACAACAGTCGCAACGGCCAGCAGAATAAAACAGAGAATAGCTAAATACCGGCGACTTATAGACATGACTACTTTCCTCCATGACAAATGAAGATGGCTGGAAGCTCCTGGATCAGTATATCAGATCACGCGGGCGGTTATGGCTTTTGCCTCTGACGGCCGCGACGCGATGACTTATGGCACAGGGTAAACGCAAGAATAGGGATAGCCATTACCAGTACAGCGGCTATCCCTATTCTTTCTATCAACCGGCGCTGGAGCTAGCTCATATAGTCGAAATCGCCGGCCCAGAGACGCTTCATCTCGTCAGAGATAAGGAGAAGCTCCTCAAGGGTGCCTGTCGCCTCAACCTGGCCGTCTTTCATCACGATGATGTTGTCTGCCCGCCGAAGGGCCGCTCGACGGTGCGATACCACGAGACAGGTTGCCTCTTGCGCATCGAACAGGCGCTGCCAAAGTAGCTGCTCCGTCTCAACATCGAGCGCGGAGGAGAGATCGTCAAACACAAGCAGCTCAGGCTCGCGTACAAACATGCGGGCTGCGGCGGCGCGTTGGATCTGGCCGCCCGACAGACGCACGCCCTTTGGACCGACCATCGTGTCAAGGCCATCGTCCATGCCCACGATGTCGCGCTCCATCACGGCAAGATAGATAGCAGCTTCCAGGTTGACGTTACCCGTAGGGAGGCCCATCATCAGATTGTCGCGCAGGCTTTCGCTGAATAGGCGAGGCACCTGAGGCGTGTAGGCAGCGCGCGGCGGTACGAGGAAGGAGGCCGGGTCTTCCACGAGCTTACCATTCCAGCGGATCGTGCCGGAGTCGGCGGGGGAGAGGCCCAGCAGCACTTTGAGCAAGGTCGACTTGCCCGCACCGATGCGGCCCGTTACAACCGTGAAGGAACCGTGCCGGATGGTGAAGCCAATATCGCGGATGCCCTGTGTCGAACCGGGGTATGAGTAGGTCAGCCCGGCGACAGTCAACTCGCTCAACCGGTCGGCGGCGGTCTTCGGGGTGAATGGTATAGCGGGTGGGCTGTCTTTGACGTATACGGGGTTATGCGCAACAAGCGTGCCTGAAGGCGACCCGCCAACTAGAGCGTCCATGCGGCCAACCGACACGGTCATCTGCTTGAAACGTGCCAACTGGCGGCCCACCCAGCGAGGAGCGGCAGCTACGCCGCCAACATACGTGACGAAGAGGGCAAAATCGCCCACGGTGAACTCGCCAGAGCGCATCGCCTGCGCGGCAAGCAGTAGAATAATACCTGTGGCCAGGCTGGCCGTGTTCATGTTGAACGAATCCAGGAGCTGAGTGAGCAGGTTGTCCATGAGAGCAGTCTTGCGCCTGCGGTCATTCAATTTTGAGAAGTGGTTTAGGGCATGGCGCTCAGCAGACGCGACTTTGACAGCCTGCACAGCACCGAAAAGCTCGCCCACAAAGCCCGTAACCCGCGAGGTGGCCTCACGGTTGACTTTGCGGTAGTGCTTCAGACGTCCGGTTAGCATGTTGGCGGTAGCGATTACAATTACGAGCGGAAGCGCCGCCACGAGAGTAATCAGTGGATCAATGCTCAACATGATGATGAGCGCGATTATCGTGAAAGTAGTCTCGCCAACCAGGTCGAGCCAGCCGTCCATGTAATCGAGCACGGCTTCAACATCGTCACGGAAGGTGCTTACTGTCGCGCCGGCCGATTCCTGGAGAGTACGCGAGCCGCGCCCACCCACCAGCCAGCCCAGCATATTGGTCCTTAGTAGCGCCTCAATAGTGTACCAGAAGCCTGACCACGAGATTATAGCTACGTAGAGCACGCCAACGCGCGCCATCTGAGCGGCGGCAAGCAGCGCGATCAACGTCCAGACGCTAAGGCCCACCTGCGCGCTGCCCGATAGCGTGTCGAAGAAGAGACCGATCAGCAGGCCCGACAGGATAGGAATGATATAGAAGAGGGTCCAAAGCCCAAAGTTGAACAGATAGAGCCACGGCTTGTACCGGGCCAGCGCCCAGATAGCCTTGCCCGCAGTTAGCTGCCTGGCTATGGGATTTGTCTTGTATGTTGTTGCCATTTGCTATTCTCCATTGTGACTACGTGTCGAATTGCGTATTGCGTACTCCGTACTGCGTAGTTGTCAGTTGTCAGTTGATGGTTTGTGCCGCATAACTTCTTCCCATAGCACTCACTAGAACCTTAAGAATCTCAGCGAACCTCTGCGCTCTGCGCCTCTGCTGTGAATCCGTAAATACTGACCCCTGACCACTACACAAGAACTTCCTCTAGTCCGGTGCGGAGCAGGTGCGCGAAGTGCGACGATTCGGTGGAGGCAAGTAACGAGCGCTGGCCCGCTTCCAGGATTTCTCCCTCTTCGAGGATCACTATTTCGTCGGCCCGCTGCACGGTGGGGAGGCGGTGGGCGATGATTATGCCCGTGCGCCCCTCTAACAACTTATCGACCGCGCGCTCGATCAATTGTTCTGTGGCGGGGTCAAGGCGGGACGAGGCTTCGTCCAGGATGACCAGGCCGGGATCTTTCAGGAAGACGCGAGCAAAAGCAAGTAGCTGCTCCTGTCCTGCCGACAGGCCGCCGCCTGTCGTGCCTAGATCGGTGTCGAGGCCTTCAGGGAGCGACTCATACCATGAGTTGAGGCCGAGGTCGCACAGCACTTCCCGGATGCGGCTGTCGTCTATCGAGTGGTCGAACAGGGTGAGATTATCGCGCACGGTTGCCTCGAAAAGCTGCACGTCCTGTGTGACCATGCCGATATGGCTGCGCAGGTCGGCAAGGCTCGCTGCCGCGATTGGTTGGCCGCCCAGCCTGATGATACCTTCGGCGGGATCGTACAGGCGGAAAAGAAGCCGGGTTATTGTGGTCTTGCCGCTGCCCGTTCGCCCAAGCAAGCCAAGCACACGACCCGGTTGCACGCCGAACGAAAGCTCCTTCAAGACCATATCTTCGTCGCCATATCCGAACGAGACGTCATCAAACTCGACCGAGAGAGGTCCGGCAGGGAATGCCACACCAGGTCCGTCCAGAATCTCCACTTTGGTGTCGAACAGCTTGCGCACGCGCCCGATGCCCGCACCCGCCTTCTGAAGTTCGCGAAGCTGTTCGGTTAGCTGCTCAAGCGGCTGACTAAGCATCTCTATGTACTGGTAGAGAAGATACATCGTGCCTATGGTTATGGCCCCAGTCTGGAAAAGCGTGGTGCCAATACCAAGGATTAGCACTGTCCCTACTGTAAAGAGGCTTATCATGATTGCCCACAGGCGGCCGTCCATCTCCCAGGCCTTGCGACCCCGGCGATAAAGCTCGCTCATGAGCCTGTACATGCCGCGCATAACATGTGCGCCGGCAGCGTTGGCACGCACATCCTGCAGACCCGCGAGCCGCTCTTCCAGGAAGCCGAATAAATCTGCGCTTGCCTGGCGCTCGCCGTCCATAGCTTCAACGGCCATGTTGCGGCGCGAGTTCATTATCGCCAGCGCCACGACCACGTAGACGGACAGCGACACGCCGATGCGCCAGTCTTCCAGCATCAGCATGACAAGCACGCCGAACATGAGCATAAGGTTTCCAAGCACCTGTATGACAAACTGCGAGAAGAACTTGGAGAGCGCCGTTACGTCGCCGTCGATCCGCTCTATCATCTCGCCGGGGGTATGGGTCTTGTGGAAGGGCATGTCCAGGTTGAGAACGTGGCTGGCAAGGTCAACCCGAAGATTGTTGGTGGCTGTCCAGCCGACGTTTTCACCGACATAGGTGGCAATCACACGAATTATCTGCACCGAAAAGGCAATAGCGAGGTACGCCACGGCTGCCCAGATGAGCGAGGTAAGATCGGCACCGTTCTCGGCTGTGTCGATGAAGTATCGAACGATCTGCGGATTGGCAAGCTGCAGCGCGATACCGCCGATGAGCAAGAGCGAAAGAAGCAGAACGCGCAGCATCTGTGGACGAAGGTATTTGGCGAGTAAAGCGCCATATTCTTTTAGAGGAATGGACATATGTGTTCCTGCTATTTGGATGGTTACTGTCTGGCCTGAGTCGTGAAGCTACGGTGGGTTTTAGAGGCAACAAAAAACCGTGGGCTCCTATTGAGGGGCTGCCACGGTTAGGACTCTTACTGAGTATGAGATACTAACATAAAATGGGCAGACTCCCCCCCTGTACCATTGGGAAAGGCGCTCCAGAGAGGCGCACAACAAGGGATAGTGCCATGATTACTTTTCGCTCCTTGTGGATGCTAACGAACATGCGGAAAGTATAGCAGAGTAATCCAAATCGAGTCAATACATCTGTGGACGGAGAAAACAGTGGGAACGGGAACGGACCAGCGGAAGCTACAAAGGATGCAGTAGCCTCCGCTGGTCCGTGCTTTTCCGCGAGTGATGCTGCGTCAAACTTACAACGCAGCATCACTGTATTTGTCGCTTATTTTACTTCAGGGTCACCATTACAGGGATCACACCAGTGCCTGTTTCGAAGTCAGCGAGTGCTTTGCCGATAGTCGCACCTGATGTCAGAGAGCGATCGGTGGCTTTCATGGCATAACCGGCGTGTGTGCTTGCTACCAGCAGATCGCCTGCGTGGATTGGACCAAACGAGGCGTCTACCTTCACACCCTTGTATGAGCCGAGCGTAACCACGGTCGCGTAACCGCCGGTTTGCACCTGGGTGGCGCTAGTATCAGCGTGCAGCACACCCTGCGCGTCTGTGATAGTAGCCTCAGGCATATCCACAGCTGCAGGATCGGGTTTGGCCCCTTCACCCTTGTAGTCTGCCATGGCCTTATCGCGAGCGTCCATAGATGCCCGAAGCTCCGCTTGCTGGCGGTCGTAAGCGGCCTTTGTAGCGGCATCAGGTACATACATGACCTGGTCAACCACGCCGACCACACCGGTATCGTAGGCTGCATTAGCCTTCCTGACCGTCACAGCAGGTATCTGGCCCAGCACTGGCGCGCTGCTTCCTACGATGGTCACAACGTCACCAACCTCAAGAGCTTCGTCGCTGACGTTCTGCATGATGTCGGCAACGTAGCCTGCTTTGGAACCGGCGACGTACAGGTTGCCTTCAGCTCGCATCGAGCCGTTCACTTCAAGGCCGGCTGTACTCTGCGATGGACCATCCTGTGTGTCAACGTAAAGGGAGTAAAGCCCATTATTTGAGGATTTGAAGTAACCGGCGCGGTAAGCGGCCGATGCGTTGACCGCGTAGGAGCCTGCACCGGTAGAGCTGGCATTGGCGTCCAGGCCGGCGTAGCCAGTATCGCTGCTACTCACATTGACACCCCGACCACCGGACATGTTCGCCGCGAAGTTGCCCGCGCCAGCCGACGAGTAGAAGGCCCAGCAGTTCTGACCGGCTCTTGTACAAAGCGCCTGGATTGCCTCTGCACCGCTCGCATTCGACGCATCGATGCTATCCGAAGCGGTAGAGGAGATCACAAGCGAGATTTGCGTAGATGTCATATGGAGACTCAAGCCGACAGCATCAGCGATATTGCGCCTGCCGTTGTCCACGAACTTGGACATCTGTGCTCGTGTTACGGTGTTGCCCGGCCTGTAGTATGGCCTGTTGTTCGGAGCAACACACGGCTCACCTGGGCTGCCGCATGGATACCCGCCGATGATGTCGGCTGCTGCCAGCGCGTTGATGAACGCATAAAACGTGTTGGCTGGATCTACGTCCTCAAAGCACTGCCCACCCGGACAAACCACTGCAGGGACTAGTGGACTTGCGCCTGACGATGTAGAACCGGATGCTACCGCCCCGGTGCCGCCCGACCCGCTTGCGACGATTGCCCATATGATAAGGCCCGACATGGTGAGGGAAGCCCATCTGGATAAGCGTGTCTGCAATGCCTTCTTATTCTGACCGAAGATACTATTCATTTGCCGAGTTCTCCTTCCGAAGCCTGCTACAAATCATGGACACCGGAAAGCAGGCTGTCTCCAGTGTATAGCGCCGCACAAACATGGTGCTCCGGTCATGATTCTCGGGCGCAGGTTGAGAGAAAGGCAAACAAGACGAGTACGCCGTTCAACGAAGCGGCCTTCTCTACTGTCGCATCATAACCGCACAATTACCCGCTGTCAACAGTACGGAACATACTGGGTACTGCGTACTGCGTATGACGAAGGACTATCAGGTACAAGAATCACTGGCTGCCCTCACGCAGTGCGCAGTACGGACTACTTCAAAGTAACCAACACCGGGATCACACCTGTGCCTGTTTCGAGATCAGCGAGTGCTTTTCCGATGGTCGCGCCTGATGTCAGAGAGCGATCGGTGGCTTTCATGGCATAGCCGGCATGTGTGCTCGCTACCAGCAGATCACCTGCGTGGATTGGACCAAACGAGGCGTCTACCTTCACACCCTTGTATGAGCCGAGCGTAACCACGTTCAGGTAGCCACCGGGTGCGGCCTGTGTAGGGCTATCTGTAGCGTGGACTGTGCCTACCGAGTCGGGGACAGTCATAGCAGGCATTTGGATGCTTGAGTAGTCGGCTTTGGTGCCGGTCTCGGCTGCAAGCTTATCTGCCGCTGCCATCTGGCTCCTGGCCTCTGCTGCTTCTTTATTTTGGGCTTCGTAGGCTGCCTTTGTAGCCGCATCGGGCACATAAAGCATCTGGTCTACAATACCCGCAACACCCGTGTCATAGGCCGAGTTGGCCTTCTTCACAGTGATTACAGGAATCTCGCCAAGCACCGGCGTGCTACTCCCCACAATTGTAACTACATCGCCTTGTTCAAGCGCTTCGCCGCCGGCGTTTTGCATGGCGTCGACCACGTAGCCGCTCTTAGAGCCGGTAACAGTAAGGTTGCCCGCGACCGCTACGCCCGCTTCAAAGTAGCCGACAACGCTTGAGGCCGCTTCGCCTGTCGCCTTGTGAACGAATATGTTGAACCAGGAAGCGGTGGGTCGGGTAAACTCAGCAGCTCTGTAGAGATTACTGACGACGCTAAGGCCGGGGCTGCTAGCGCCAGAACTACTGGCCTCTATGCCCGGAAAGCTATCATCGGAACTAGCTCCATACAGACCTCGCCCGCCGCTGAAAAGCCCGGGCCTATCTCCGGTAGCAGCACTACCATAGAACGCCCAGCAGTTCACACCTGCACGCGTACAGTTGGCCTGGATAGCTTCAGCACCAGAAGCGTTGTTCACATCTATGCTGTCACTATTGGTAGAGGAGATTACAAGCGATGGTGAGGTTGAGGTCATGTGCAGGCTGATACCAACAGCATCCGCGATATTGCGCCTGCCATTGTCCACGAACTTGGACATCTGTGCTCGCGTTACCGTGTTGCCTGGCCGGTAGTACGGTCGGTTGTTGGGAGCAACACACGGCTCACCTGGGCTGCCACACGGGTAGCCGCCAATGATGTCGGCTGCTGCCAGCGCGTTGATGAATACGTAGAACGTGTTGCCTGCATCTACGTCCTCAAAGCACTGCCCACCCGGACAGACCACTGCCGGAACCAGCGGGCTTGCGCTTGACGATGTGGAACCGGAGGCCGATACGCCTGTACCGCCCGACCCGCTTGCCACGATTGCCCAAATGATAAGGCCCGACATAGTGAGGGAAGCCCATCTGGATAAGCGTGTTTGCATTGCCTTCTTATTCTGACCAAAGATACGTCTCATTTCTCTGTTCTCCTTCCGTGGCCTGCTACAAATCATAGACGCCGAAAAGCAGGCAATATTATCGACGCTGCAGCATGGGAAGCCGTCTCTGCTTTCGCATCATAACCCTGCGCCTGTGGGTAGTCAACGGTACAAGATGTCACAAATGGTGGCACAAAAGTGTCACAGCCACGGAAATAAATCGGTGATGGTCCAGCGCGATCGGAGCGTTGTTCGGCACATAGAACCCGACTCTAGTGGTAGAATAAGAGGTGGTGCAGCCATTCAGGCGTGTTGTTTATTGGAGGCACTCCGAGGTATACATAATGCGCTTGTCGGGACGGCACCTTTTATACAAGCCACCTGGAGCGAAAGTAGAAACGAAGATGAAATCTAAATCGCGAAGTATTATTGTGCTCTCGCTGGCACTTATCTCCTTAGTAGCGATGTCGGGCTGTGATAGCGGCGCGCAGGCCACACCTACAGCAACAAGCATCGCTGCACCGTCACCGCAGCCCACAACCGATGCAATTACGCCAACAGCCCAGGCAGGCACGCCTGTGTCGCAGGCATTGGTGGAAGCTGCCCGGCAGGCCATCACCCAGATGGCGGCGGGCGATTTCGCTAGCGTGGAGGCGAATTTTGACAAGACAATGCAGGAGAAGCTGCCCGAAGCGATGTTGAAGACGGTCTGGGGGCAGATCGAGGGGCAGTTCGGCGCATACAAAGGGCAGACAGGCACAACCACCGACCGGCAGCAAGGGTACGACATAGTCGTTGTGGCGGTAGAGCTTGAAAAGGGCAGTCTCAATGCACGGTTTGTATTCGACAAGGACGGTAAGATAACAGGGCTGTTCTTCGCGCCCGCAACACAGTCAACCCCGCCTGCCTACATACCGCCACCGTATGTCAACCAATCCGCGTTTACCGAACGAGATGTCAAGGTTGGGTCGGGCGAATGGGAATTACCGGGCACTCTCAGTATGCCTGCAGGCGCGGGACCGTTTCCGGCCGTTGTGCTTGTGCAGGGGTCCGGGCCGCAGGACAGGGACGAAACGATCGGGTTGAACAAGCCGTTCCGCGATCTGGCATGGGGCCTTGCCTCGCAGGGCGTGGCCGTGCTGCGATACGACAAGCGCACACTTGTTTACCAGCAGAAGATGGCGGCCATGGTCGATAAAATAACAGTCAAGGAAGAGGTCACAGACGATGCTCTGCTGGCACTCGACCTGTTGAAGAATACAGAAGGTGTGGACAAGAACAGGGTGTTTCTGCTGGGGCATAGCCTGGGCGGCTACCTTGTGCCGATGATGGTGAATAGCGCACCCGACCTGGCAGGAGCCATTGTGATGGCCGGGACGACCCGACCGTTCGAAGACGTGGTACTGGACCAGTACACTTATTTGTTCGATTTGGACGGCAAAGTAACAGCCGACGAGCAAAAGCAGCTTGACGAACTGAAGCAGCAAGTAGCGCGTGTGAAGGACCCCAACCTGTCGACGAGCGTGCCCGCGACTGACCTCCCGCTTGGATTGCCCGCTAACTACTGGCTGAGCATTCGCGGATATGATCCGGCAAAGTTAGCAGCATCGCAAAAGGTGCCAATGTTGATAATGCAGGGCGAGCGCGACTATCAGGTGACGATGGTGGACCTCAAGGGCTGGCAGGATGCGCTTGGCTCGCGCTCCGATGTCGAGTTCAAGACTTACCCGAAGGCCAACCATATATTCAAGGATGGGGAGGGCACACCTTCTCCTGACGATTACAACTCCCAGGGCCACATGACCGAACAGGCCGTCAAGGATATTGGCGCATGGATCAATGGGCGCTAGGCCAGAGAGACGATGTTCCCTGTTCATTCGGAGATAGCACCAGGTCAAACCGTTCTTGTGTGCTAAGCGTTTACCTTAATGAGAGTGTGTAACACGATAGATTGGAAATAAAGTAATGGCAGCTACAAGCGCGGCTTTGCAAAGCGACAAGAAAAGAACGAGGGACTTGCCGGGGCCGGGCGGTAAGCCGCTGATGGGGTGGCGCGGCAACATACTGCCCCTGCTTCGCAAGCCAATCGAATACATGGAGTGGCTCAACCACACGTACGGCGATGTGGTGGCGCTCACGCGAGGCAGCAGCGAGTTTGTGTTCGTCTTTTCGCCTGAGTACAACCGTCAGGTGTTGAGCGACCAGATGAAGTTCTTCAATGGTGCTGTGAATGCGCCCGGCTCTCCTGTGAAGATACCGGAAGGGTCGTCCGCCTACAGGATGTTTTCGGGGATCACCACGCGCAATGCTGCTCAGCACACGCAGCAGCGCCGCCTCCTCATGCCGGCGTTCCACAAGAAGAGAATAGAAGCCCTCCGCGATGACATGGTGGCGCTCACGGAGCGGCATATCGCGGGCTGGAAGGTTGGACAGGAAGTGGACATCCTGCGCGAAATGAAGGGGTTGACCCTGGCGGTGGCTGTCAAGACCATCCTGGGCCTCGATCCTGAGAGCGAAGGCGACCACGTGCGGAGGCTGATGGAAGAATGGCTCAGGATGACGCTATCGCCCTGGGTGATAGCCGCACCCTATAATCTACCTGGATCGCCTTTCCACAAGATGCTTGTCTCGGCTGAACAGCTTGAGGGCGAGATCAAAGCGATGATCGCCCGACGTCGGGCGGCGGGCAATCTTAGCGAAAGCAAGGATGCGCTCTCCCTGCTGCTCGAAGCGCACGACGAGGACGGAGCACGACTCACAGACGACGAGTTGATCGGGCACACAACCGCCCTGTTCATTGCCGGGCACGAGACAACGGCCAGCGCACTCACATGGACTTTGTTTCTGCTTGATCAGCACCCTGCTGTGCTGCGCGATTTGCTGGAGGAAATGGAGGAGGTGCTTGGCGGTGAAGCGCCCACTGTAGAGAACATGGGCAGGCTGAAGCTGCTTGATAATGTGATCAAGGAGAGCATGAGGTTGCTGCCGCCTGGGTTGTGGTTCTTGCGGGTGGCGACAGAAGACACGCAATTCGGAGAGTTCCGTGTACCGAAGGGCACGCGCATACTCTGGACCCCTGCCGTCACACACCGCAGGCCCGAGCTTTATCCTCAGCCTAAGAGGTTCATTCCTGAGCGTTGGGAGACATTCGACCCTTCGCCATACGAATACCTGCCGTTCGGGGCGGGTCCACGACGCTGCCTCGGTGCCACATTCGCCATGACCGAGATGAAAGTTGTGCTGCCCATACTGTTGCAAAAGTACAGGCTGGCGCTCAGGCCGGGAGCAAAGATAGAGCTTGGCAGCTCTCCACTCGCCACGCCCAGGTTCGGTATGCCGGTGCAAATCCTGGCGCGAGGCAAAACGCCCGCCAGGGCACAGGTAGAGGGCAACATACACAAGATCGTCGATTTGACCTAAAGTCAACCGCAATTACAAGAGACATAGCAATGAGGCAACCCGGACAGGCTGCCTCATTGCTATTTGGGGCCGCCGAGCCTACGGAGCGACCGTAAGATCGTCAGTGATGAGAAGATTGTTTTCGAGAGCGGCCTGTATATCGGCGGCGGTGGCCTGGCTGGTAGGCGATATGTTGAGCCAGATGGTCAGGCAGTGAGGAGAGTCGCCCACCAGGGTTTGCAGGGCTTTGACCATCTCCCAACGCTCATGCTGGGGATAGTTCAGCAGGTTCTCTATCTCGTCCAAACGTATCCAGAGGCGGCGATAGTCTGAAATGTCGCCGAAAGGAGCGAGTCCAATGGAACAGCTTATGATTGACCGCAGTATCTCGTAGCGGTCCTCGAGCCGCAGGTTGCGCGACAAACCAAGGCGGCGAAGCTCGCTGTGGGTGCAGGTGTCGGTGAGATAGGCACGAAGTATGGCGATCTCGTCCTTATCCATGCGCGAGCTTGCCTCCCATAGCAGGTAAAGGAGGTCGGTCATAAACTCGCTTTCGTCCTTGGGCATTCGAGCTAGAATATCGCGGTAACGGCCAGGTTCCGTGATAGCTAGCTGGGACACGGCCTTGTTGATGCTGCCGAGCACGCCAGGCATACCAAAGCTCTCAAGGACCCTGCCATAAAGGGTCGAGGCAGGTTGGTCGGACCATGGAAGGCGGGCAGCCTTCAGTATAAAGTTGCTGACCGAGCGCTGCTCGTGCCTGCGGAGAGCGCGACGGCCCCACTCGTAGGCAAGCTCTCGCCTGACTTCGTCCAACTCTTCGCCGCTCATCTTGCCGATCGCAAGGATAAAGCGGTCGGAGTAGATCGAGTCTTGCACCACCCCGGTCGCGATGGTCTGAGCATGGGAAAGCGACTGCTCGCTTGCGGGCCGAGAGGCGGGTGAGGCTTTGGCAGCAGGCGATGGGGCACTCCGGGATGTGCGTCGTTTGGAGGCAGCAGGTGGCGTGGGTGCTGACGGGGGTGCAAGCCACGCGCGCAGGCTTTCCGCCGCACCCGCAGCCGAGTCGACCCAGGCGGGATCAAGCGAGCGCAACTTATGAGATGCACGCAGGGCAGCCTCATGGCCGGGGTTTGTCGCGACAAATGCGGCGCTGTAGCTATGACGGGATATGTAGTTATCGAGGTTGCGGCTGATGAACCCGGCCCACCAATCGGGATTCTCACTTCGGGAGAAGGGGATGGGAGCCGCAGGATTGGACGGGTTATCGGGTTCGACTATGCCGTATGAGTCAGAGATTATCAGCAGGTCGAGGTTGTCGGGCCACTTGCCGTCCTTGCGAATAGAGCGAATCGCGCCCAGGATGCCCCCACGCGCTGTCGAGAGGCCGGGCGGCCCCTCCCGGTCACCATCCGCACCCGGAGAAGAGAGCACAAGCAGACGCCTGCTATCAGGTTTGTTGGTAGTCATTGTCGCCTCGTCTAGGGCCGTAGTCCGTGGAGTAGACCCACGTCCACCGCCGGTAATTGCTAGCATATTAGCAGATTGCGCCTGCGCGGGCGAGTCGGGGCGTTCGTAGTCAGTTGACAGTTGACAGTTGTCAGTTGTCAGTACGTTGACCGCCGACGGCAGACCGCCGACCACCATCCCTAAAGGAAACCATAACTGCCTGTGCATTGTGCCGCATACTCGCTTGCCATAGCACCCGGCAAACCTTAAGAAGCTCTGCGTAGCTTTGCGCTCTCTGCGCCTCTGCGTTGAATCCGTAATAAACTGACAACTGACAACTGAGGACCCCCAGCAGCCTTGGCCCGCGATTTGCTTCGACTCAGGAGGCCGCCTATTGCATTAATTGCGGCAAAGGAGAATAAGTAGCATGAAGACCGAAACGACCAACCGCCAGACAAGTAACACTAACAACCAGCAGACTTGTCCGAATTGTGGAATGCCGAAAGAGGAATGGATGGGCAACAATGGTCAGGGATTTCCGGTAGGCGACAAGACCTACTGCTGCCAGGGTTGCGCCACAGGCACAGGCTGCACTTGCCGGTAAAATAAGCAGCGAGGAGAACCGTACGAGAGGGTCGCTTATGGCGGCCCTCCTTTTTGTCTGCCTGATACAGGGACGGGTTCATTAGTGTATTATGTCTCAGTAACCAGCGGGGTAACCATAAGAAACTGAGGAGCAAGGGAATGAAGATAGAAGCTCGATTAGAGGAGTTGGGTTTGGTGCTGCCTGAACCGTTCCGTGGGCCGGAAGGACTACAACTGCCGTTCCTCTGGGTGAGGATGCGTGGGAACAGGGCCTACCTTGCCGGGCATGGTCCAGAGGCAGTCGACGGGTCCATTACCGGGCCGTTCGGTAAAGTGGGCGCGGACGTGACAATAGAGCAGGCGTACGCATCGGCGCGGCTGACGGCCCTGGCGATGCTGGGCAATCTGAAGCGCGAGCTTGGCGACCTGGACAGGGTAACGGCCTGGCTGCGTGTGTTCGGGATGGTGAATTGCGCTCCCGGCTTCAACCAGACTACCCGCGTCATAAACGGCTTCTCGGATTTGATCGTCGAGCTATACGGCTCAGAGGCAGGCAAACATGCGCGAGCCGCGATCGGAGTGGCCGAACTGCCATTTAATATGCCCGTCGAGATAGAAGCCGAAGTAGAAATAGCCTAACGCGCGCCGGCTGGTGCATCACCGCGTCCTCTCCCCATGTCATTCTCGGCGCAGCGAAAAGTCTTGACCGTACTATCCGTCCTGTGAATATATAATACCTCGCATTTATGTTGCCCTTCGCAACTATAGTACAGAGGTACTGATTACTACTCAGGGTGCTATTCTACTGCACCTGACAGTGGTATACTATGCAGGCACGGACAGACTGAGCACTATGCGCGAATAGCATGCCGAATGGGCGAAAGGCTACTGCTACGATGAGCGGCAATCATGTCTGCATTATTTCTACCGCGGAGTTTCATTACCATCAGCAGGAAATAAATACATGGTGTGGTGCCGCCTGCGTGCAGATGGTGCTCCACTATTTAGCGGGTGGCGGAGCACCGCCCGATCAGGACATGCTCCGCACCGAAGTCGAAAACCGCGCCACTGAGCCGGAAACCGGCATCGTCTGGTTCGCGCCGCCCGATGGCATAAAAGCCACCCTCAACGCTCTAGCTCCCAACCCGGCGGCAGGCTTGTTCAAACTGCTGGTGCGCGACACCGCAGAAGATATCACGCGGGAAATTGTGTGGAACATCGAATTGCACCGTGTACCCGCAATCGCCCTCGTCTACGGCATGGGGCACTGGGTAGTAGTGCGCGGGTATACGGCCGACAAGAAGCCCCAGAGCGCCGCCGATACAAGCTACACCATACTTTCGCTCGATCTTTACGACCCCTGGCCGCCTGTACCCTATCTGCAATCCAGCGCGCTCCCGCCTGTTCACGCTGATCTCACCGATGGGTGCGGCAGCGGCAACGAACGCGGCGCAAAACTGCTCAACGTCTCTTATGACGAGTGGCGAGCCACGGGAGGCGCGCTCCACAGCGGCTACATGACGGGAGTGCCGGCCGCAGCAACCGATTCCCTCTGGCGCAGCCGCTTCCTGGCCGTATGCGACCCTGTTGATGATAACCAGGAAAGCAGCCAGGAGCAGCCTGCCCGGCCCGACAGTGATACACCGGAGAGGGATTTGCGTGCTCCTGTGAAACAGGTTATCAATGGAGACAATGGCAAGATAATAAGTGAGGAAGAAGCAGCCAGGCGAGCGGCTGTTGCCCTGCGTGAGAACGGATTAGCCGAGCGAGAAGAATGGCGTGATTTGCTCAAAGGCACTACGCCTGACAGACCGCAATTGGTTGGCATGCTGGAAAGAGATAGTGTACCTTATTATATCGTGCCGTTTATGGCCGGAGGCGTTGTGCGTGCAGCCGTCCGCATACACGCCGAGACCGGCAAATATCTACAGGCTCTCGCCTCCGGTGATCTCCGAAAGGATGCTGTGGCCTTGCTGAGCATTACCGAAATTGAGATCGCCCTGGACGGTCAGGAGTTCGATTTCGACGGCGCGAAAGTGATCTTTAGCATAGAGAACATAAAGGATCTCCCCACGCTGGGTTGGAAGCCCTGTCTTGAGTCGTTTTCGCCATTCTATCCCTTCTACATAATCAGGCTGCAAGGGCTTGACGGGATTCATACCCTTTATGTGAGAGCATACGACGGCAAGCCCTACACTGAATTGACCGAAAACGTAGCGGGAGCATAGCCCGGTTCACCTGGTTTCGCACGAGCGGCAATTACAAATCTAGCTGAAACTAGAGGAGGTACGAGCAAATGGGGAACAACGATGGAGACCCGGAAGGGCCACAACAACCCGAATGGATACAGGACAAACTGCTCAGCGATCTAGAGGATGGCCTGGGAGGAACGGAACACTTACCACAGGATCTGGTGGTCTTCTGGGGCTATGCTGCTAACGCGGAGCGGCCCGAATGCGCCAGGCTCTACCTCAATATTCAGTTCAACGAGTATATCGAATTCGAGAAAGCAGACATGGTTTTCTCGAAGGACATGGGCCAGGCAAACGAGCCATTAAGCGGAATAGTGGTATGGCTAAAAAAGAATAGCCCGGTAAAACATGTGCGTGTCCAGACCCTTGATTTGCAGCGAGGCTTCCTGCAGGGTGACATCGTCGGGTCAAACAACGGTGGCGGCAATGGTGGGAGCAGCAGCCGAGGCCTCACTGGAGGCGGCGGTACAATTGTCTGCGGTGGCGGCGGCACCATCGTATGTGGCGGTGGCGGCACGATTGTCTGCGGCGGCGGTGGAACGATAGTTTGTGGTGGAGGTGGTACAATTGTCTGCGGCGGTGGCGGCACCATCGTATGTGGTGGCGGAGGAACGGTAATCTGTGGCGGTGGTCGCTAGTCCATTGTGAACGGGGATGTTTGGCCCGGGCCGCCAGGAGGTAGGGGCGCAATAAAATATGAGCGATAAAGTAGCATTCGGCCAATGGGTCAGACAGAAGCGGATTGGCCACGACCTGACCCAGGAATCGCTGGCGATGCGGATCGGCTGTGCTTTCGAGACGATCCGCAAAATCGAATCGGGGCGGAGGCGGCCATCCAGGCAGCTTGCGATCTTGCTGGCGCGCGAGCTGGGCGCCAGCGAAGAGGAACTACCCGCGCTGGTGGAACTGGCGCGGGCAGAGAACGATGACGCAGGACACGATGCCGCAGCCCTCGACAGTTCCACCTCACATAACGGCTCCGAGGAGCAACTTGCGGTTGCGCTGCCCGCCGTGAGAACGACCTTCATCGGGCGTGAGCAGGAGGTGGAAACCGTAAGCAAACTGCTCACCAGCAAAGGGAAGCGGCTCGTGACACTTATCGGGCCGCCCGGCATCGGCAAGACAAGACTTGCTTTGCAGGTGGCGGTACTGTTGAGCGGACACAGCAACCAGCAGGTAATTTTTGTGCCAATGTCGCCTGTCTCGGATGCAAGCCAGGTTGGGCCGGCCATCGCGCAAGCACTCGGTGCGAAGGAAGTGATCGGACAATCCGTCTTCGACACGTTGACCGAACAACTCAAGCATAGAGATCTGCTGCTGCTGCTCGACAACTTTGAGCAGATAGTGGACGCAGCGCGGCTCGTCGGCGATTTGCTAACCGAGTGCCCTCTCCTTAAAGTGCTGGTGACCAGCCGCACGGCATTGCAAGTGTACGGCGAGCAGCAATTCCAGGTGCCGTCGCTCTCGATGCCCGAGCAAGACAAATTTGAGCAGGGGCTTTCAGACGTCCAGGAGTACGAGTCGGTTCAACTCTTTGTTCAGCGCGCCCAGGCCGTTGCCACAGACTTCGCCCTAACCGGCGACAACGCGCCCATAATTGCCCAGATATGCAGCCACCTGGACGGATTGCCGCTGGCAATTGAGCTAGCGGCAGCACGATGCCGGGTGCTAAGCCCACAGGCTATCCTCACCCGCTTGCAGAGCGCGTTGAGCTTGCTCACAAAGGGAAGCCAGGACTTGCCCGCTCGCCAGCAAACGCTGCGAGGCGCAATCGACTGGAGCTATGAACTGATGAACGCCGAGGAGAAGGCGCAGTTCAGCCGGATGTCCGTTTTTGTGGGCGGTGTCACACTGGAAGCAATCGAGGAGATCTGTTCGCTCCCTGGCGAAGATAGTTCTGAGACGCTCGGATTGGTGACTGCGCTTGTTGAGAAGAGCATGCTGCGCGTTGCGACGGATTCTGAGGGAGAGAACAGGTTCTGGATGCTCTGGACCCTGAGGGAGTATGCACGAGAGCGCCTGGTCGCCGGTGGAGAAGAGGAATCGATTAAGCGGAGGCACGCCCGGTATTATCTGAACCTGGCCGAGACCGCCGAATCTCATCTTAAGGGACCCCAACGCGACATCTGGCTGCGGAGGCTGACCGCAGACGCGAATAATCTGCGGGCGGCGCTTAATTGGTGCCTTGACGAGCAAAGTGATGACAAGGAGATTGGCATCAGACTGGCGGGTGCGCTGCACTGGTTCTGGTACTTCAACGGCTCTATCTCCGAGGGCCGCGACTGTCTCGAAAGGGCAATAGAGATAGCCGAACAGCAACCGGCAACCGGCAGGGAATGGCTGGCAGCAAAAGCCAAGGTTCTCAATGCGGCGGGCAGGCTCGCTCTCATACAGGATGACTATACGCATATTCTTCCCAGGCTCCAGGAGGCGGTGACGATCTGGAGAGAACTCGACGATAAACGCAACCTGGCATACTCACTGACGAACCTTGGCATAGCCATAGCAGCGCGGAAGCGAGACACGGCGTCGGGTGGGTATCAATTAGTGGAGGAAGGGGTAAACCTTTTCAGGGAGATAGGCGACAAATGGGGGCTCGCCTACGCTCTCGACTTCCGCGCCGACGCCATACTGGTAACAGGAGGCGAGGAAGAAGATGCGCTGCGCTCCAAGGAAGAGAGCCTGATGTATTACAGAGAATTGGGCGATAGCTGGGGCATGGCCTCCCTCACCAGCGAGCTTGGTTATCTGGCGGTGCGCAGGGGCGACTACGACAAAGCGCGAGCCACGCTTGAAGAAGCAGTTGAAATGTCGCACCAGGTGGGCGACAAAGTGTATATGGCCCACTCAACCCGTAGCCTTGGTGATGTGGAGTGGCAGGCGGGAAATTACGAGCGTGCCACGGCGCTGTACAAAGAGAGCCTGTCTATTTCCAGGCAACTGGGCGATAAGCTTGGCGAGGCAAATGCCCTGCGAAACCTGGGCCATCTTGCTATGGACCGCAACGAGTTGAGGGAGGCCGAAGAGCAGTACAGGCAAGGTCTCAAGCTGGTGCGCGGCCTGGGAAACGAGCAAACAGTTGCACTTTTTGTGGACGCGCTGGCCGGGGTCGAAGCCGTTCGTGGAGATGCACCGAGAGCTGTAAAATTGCTGGGATTGGCGGGAGCGATGCGGGAGGCCCACCATGGTATCGTGCCACCGCCCGACGACAGGCAATACAGGCGAACCCTCGACGTGCTGCATGAGCGGCTGGATAACGAAGAGTTCACACAGGCACTCAACGAGGGCAAGCACCTCAACATATCACAGGCATTGGACCTCTTACACAGCGAGCCGTATTATTCATAGCCCAGGTGCGCCGTCTATTAACTCCGGCAACAATGGCCGCGATCCGGCAACGAAAAGCAGAGGAGCATCAAAATCCAGCACGAGAATCTGTTCTCGCACGCTGGATTTTGATGCTTGAACCTTGCCTTTCCAGCCCTGGCAACTGTGCAAAACACTAGACAAACTAGCACATTTGTGCTATAAGTAGAGCCTACACAACTGCTGCTCATGGTAGCGAATCATGTCTGTTGCGGAGGGGCATTGGACGCGAAGACAACGTGGACAACAGAACAGATCCTTGCCCTGGCTTCTGATGCCGCATCCGCAAAGTCGGGACTTGACCTTTCCGCGCCCCGCAAGTGGGTGACGCGGGGCCGCGCCGAGGCGGTGGTATGGGGAGAGTGCCAGGGCAGCGGCGCGAAGCCCTACCGAACAGCCATTGACCTGTCTGAGCCAGCCTTCAAATGTAGCTGTCCAAGCCGCAAATTTCCCTGCAAGCACGGCCTGGGACTCTTTCTCATGTACGAGTCGCAAGCGCAATCCATAGAGCAAGGCACCCCACCTTCATGGGTGAGCGAATGGCTGGAATCGCGTTCCAAACGTGTTGAGCAAGCTGCCGTAAAGAAGGAACAACCATCCACGCCGCGAGCAACCGACCCCGCAGCACAGGCGAAAGTAGCCGCGCAACGCGAAGCGCGTGTGAGCGCGGGGGTGAAGGATTTTCGGCGTTGGCTGGGCGACCTCACTCGCAACGGCCTGAGCGCCGCGCAAGCGCAGCCTTCTTCCTTCTGGGAAGGGCCGGCCTCGCGCCTTGTGGACTCGCAAGCGCCCGGATTGGCACGCATGGTCAGGCAGATGGCGGGCATACCGGCGTCGGGCGAGGGGTGGCCCGACCGACTGCTGGAGGAGATGGGAAGAGTCCATTTGCTAGTCGAGAGTTTCGAGCGAATAGAGAGGCTGCCTCTCAACATACAGGCGGAAGTGCGGACCCTTATGGGCTGGACCCAGAGCCAGGACGAATTGCTGGCTCTAGATGGTGTAAGCGACAGGTGGGCGGTGCTCGGACAGCGCGTGGTAGAGGAAGACAGGTTGCGCACGCAGCGCACTTGGCTATGGGGCACAGGCACCGGGCAGCACGCGCTTGTCCTCGATTTCGCACACGGCAGCCAGCCACTCGATAAGACCCTTGTGGCCGGCACCATCCTGGATGCCGAGCTAGTCTTTTTCGCCGGGGCAATTCCATCACGCGCACTGGTCAAGAAGAGGAACAATCCACCGTCGGCACTCAACGCCCTTGAAGGCGTCAGCATAGCCGCTGCCATAGAAGCATACGCGGCGGCACTCGCGCTGAACCCCTGGCTGAATCGCTTCCCTGTCCTGCTGGGCGATGTTGTGCCTATGCATGAGGGTGAGCGCTGGTGGGTGCGCGATGGAGATGGGCACGCGCTGCCGCTAACGCCAAGATTTGCCGGCGGTTGGCAGTTCCTCGCAGTGAGCGGAGGCCACCCCGTAACGCTGTTCGGTGAGTGGAACGGGCGGCACATGCATCCGGTGAGCGTCTGGAACGGTAGGTTGGTGCAACTGTAAAGCAAGCATACTTTATCGGGACGGAAATGGGATTAGACGTAATACAGGAGTGGTCGGTTGACGCAAGATATGGCAGAACCGCTATCTACGTTCGGCAATCAGGAGTGGCAGGAGTTGGTCACAACAGCTTTGCTTGGGACAAGCAGGCGTGCTGTCTCGCTGCCTGCCGAAAATGGTGCGCTGGGAGCACCATTGACGGGGCTTGCAGGTGTCGACAACGAGAGAAAGCTGCTTTCAGCATCGTCTGTACTGGAACTCTACAGGCGTGCCGGCGCTCTGCCTTCATTAGATGACAAGCCCCTTCCCGAGCCGTGTGAGGCCGATAGCAGGCCGCTTTGCTCAGGGCGTGCAGCGCAACACCTGGGCGCTATCCTCAGCGGGGGGTACGAACAGTTGCTTGGCGAGTGGCTGGCAGCCGCTGACCGTGCCGGGAAACGCGTCCCGGAAGAGTTGCTGCCCGTGCTGCTGGAGACCGGCAGGACAAACGCAGAATACAGAGAGGCCATCGAACCTGTGCTGGGCAAGCGGGGCGTCTGGCTGGCGGCGCAGCAACCCACGTGGAGCTATGTGCAGCACGCAGGCCCGGACATCGAGGCTGCATGGGAAACGGGCAACCGCGACGCCCGGCTAAGTCTGCTGGCGAAACTGCGGGCCACAAATCCGGCCCGCGCTCGTGAGCTTGTGGCCGAGGGTTGGAAACAGGAACCTGCCGACATACGAGCCGCCTTCCTCAAGTCATTCGACACCGCATTGAGCATGGATGATGAGCCCTTTCTGGAGGCCGCGCTCGACGACAAAAGCAAGCAAGTGCGCGAAGCAGCAGCCGAACTGCTCGCGAAACTGCCGCAATCGCGCCTGGTGGCTCGTATGATCGAGCGCAGTAGAGCGTATGTGACGCTGCGCGAAGTCAAGAAGTTGCTTGTTAGCAAGACGTTCAAGCTGGAGGTTACGCTGCCGGAGGAATTAGACCAGAGTGCTGTACGCGACGGAATTAGCACCGCGGCCAAACCTGGCAGAGGACAGAAAGCCGGCTGGTTACTGGACATACTGAGCCGAGTCCCGCCCTCAACTTGGTCGGAGACATGGGGGCGAACAGCAGAAGAGATCATACACGCGGCGGTCGAGAGCGAATGGCGGGACACTCTGCTCCATGCCTGGATTACAGCAACCACGACGTTCAAGGATGTGCGCTGGGCTGAGGCGATGCTGGCGCGCGGGCCGATCAATGCCGAAAGGTTCGACTCGTCTGATCTGCTGTATGTGCTACCGCCCGAACGCCGGGAAGCAATTGTGCTCCAAAGCACACGCTCAAGGAAGAACCCCATCGCGACCAAGGAGCTAACGCCGCGTATGCTCTGGCGGCTGCGCACACCATGGAGTGCGGAGGTATCCAGGGCGGTTCTGCTGGCGGTGCGCGAATACCTGGCCGCGACAAGCCAGCAAGGAGACTGGGAGATGCGCGGCTCGGTGATATACCTGGCGCGCGCCATCTCGCCTGATCTGCTCAATGATGCCATCACGATACTGGGAGGCAGCGACCAGTCGCGCTCTTTCTACAGCGATGCCCTGGACAAGTTCGCCGCGACAGTGCAATTCAGAAGGGATATGCTGGAGGCATTATTCCAGCCGACACCGTAAATCGTTTACCGCAATTAGTAATCCGTACAAGGAGTTTAGCCCTGTGACAACTTTACTGCGCGAACATGCTGAGAACCAGTTTGCCGAAGAACTGCACGAACTGAAGCAGGCCGACGACAGGCAGAGGCCGCCAAAGTGGAATATGTCGCCCTGGGCGGTGGCGACCTACATTATGGGAGGCAAGCTCAATAACGGGTTCGCTGTGTCACCCAAGTATATAGGCGACAGGCGCATCATCGAGGTAGCGATTGCAACGCTCACCACCGACAGGGCGCTGCTCCTGCTTGGTGTGCCGGGTACCGCCAAAAGCTGGGTGTCCGAGCACCTCGCGGCGGCGATATCAGGCGACTCCACGCTGATGATACAGGGCACTGCCGGCACGAGCGAAGAAGCAATACGCTATGGTTGGAACTATGCCCGCCTGCTCGCCGAAGGGCCAACGGAGGGCGCTGTCGTGCCAAGCCCGATGATGAGGGCGATGAGGGAAGGAATGGTGGCTCGCGTGGAGGAGCTAACGCGCATTCCAGCCGACGTGCAGGACACCCTCATCACGATTCTTTCCGAGAAAACGCTGCCAGTGCCGGAGCTGAATACGGAAGTGCAGGCGAATAAGGGCTTCAACGTAATCGCCACCGCGAACAACCGCGACCGGGGCGTGAACGAGCTTTCAAGCGCGCTCAAGCGGCGCTTCAACACCGTAATTTTGCCGCTGCCCGAAACAGAAGCAGAGGAAGTGGAGATCGTCCAACGAAGAGTGGAGAGCATGGGCCGCTCGTTGGAACTGCCCGCCGAGCCGCCCGCTATAGAGGAGATACGACGTCTGGTGACTATCTTCCGCGAACTGAGGAGTGGACTGACCATCGACGGCAAAACCAAGTTGAAGTCGCCCAGCGGCACGCTCAGTACGGCTGAAGCCATCTCTGTTGTGAACAGCGGGCTGGCGCTTGCCGCCCATTTCGGTGACGGCACCATGCGCGCAGCCGATGTGGCGTCCGGGCTGACAGGGGCCGTCATAAAAGACCCTGTGCAGGACAGGGTTGTATGGCTGGAGTACCTTGAAACAGTAGTGAAGGAGCGCCAGGGCTGGAAGGACCTGTACAGGGCCTGCCGCGAGCAAGTGTAAGCGTTCAGAAGAGGTGTGCAGGGGCGTCCCCATTCTCCTTCTATTTATTACTCCCCTCCTGCGTGTGGGCTTTCAGCAGTAGGTTATTTAGAACGGGGTGCAGGGGCGAAGCCCATGACGGGGTATGGGGTGTCCCCATCTTTACCTGATAAGACTCCCCTTTCACCGCGAAGCGGGGAGAGGGGTTGGGGGTGAGGGGTCAGCGGTATCTCATTGGCTTCTTGTTTTTGCCGGGGATTTTCAAAAACCTACCTTTGAGAGCCATAGGTGGGAGGGGCATGAACGACGCGGGAGCTGTGGGTCTTCCCTTAGCGGCATAACCGACATATAAGATTACTCCATCTTGGATCTGAACACTTACGAGCAAATGTAAATTAGAGTTTCGAAGGCAGATCATGAGCGCAAGGCGGCTACTCCATTGAGTGACAACGAAGCAGGGCAAGTGCATATTTTCGGGATCCGGCATCACGGGCCGGGGTCGGCGCGCAGCTTGAAGCAGGCGCTGGAACAGTTGCAACCCGACTGCGTGCTGGTGGAGGGACCTCCCGATGCTGCAAACGTGCTTCCCATGCTGGCACACAGCGAGATGAAACCGCCTGTGGCGCTCTTGCTGTACAGAGCCGACGACCCCAAACGCGCTGTTTACTACCCGTTCGCCCTCTTTTCGCCCGAATGGCAGGCTATCAAGTATGCGTTGAGCAACGATGTTCCCGTGCGCTTTATGGATTTGCCGCAAAGCATGAGGATGGCGGAAACGGCTAGCGAAGACGACCTGCAACTTGCCGCCGGGAATCAACCGGAGGAGGCCGAGGACGAGTCGCCGGCCACCGAGGAGCAGGCCGTTGAAGTGGTCGTGGAGCAAGCGCAAAATGCCCTTCGTGATGACCCTTTACGCTGGCTGGCTGAAGCGGCTGGGTTCAGCGACGGAGAACGCTGGTGGGAGCATATGGTGGAGCACCGGCAGGACGGGACAGAGATTTTCTCGGCTATCCTGGAGATGATGACCGCGCTACGTGCCGAGGCAGAGGACGAGCGGTTGCGCATAAAGGACGATAGTAGATCGCCCTGGCACCAGAAGCATGAGTTCGATGAAGCTAAGCGCGAAGCCTACATGAGGCAAACCATCAGAGCCGCGGAAAGCGAAGGGTTTTCACGAGTGGCGGTGGTGTGCGGGGCATGGCACGCGCCTGTGCTGGCGAATATGCGCCGGAGCGCGAAAGAAGATGCCGCGCTCCTGAAGGGCTTACCCACCACCAAAGTGCAAGCGACCTGGGTTCCCTGGACTTACGGGCGGCTCTCTTATGCGGGCGGTTATGGCGCGGGCATAGAGTCGCCCGGTTGGTATCACCATCTCTGGAACACCCCCGAGGATGTTTCCATCCGCTGGATGTCGCGGGTGGCAAGGCTGCTGCGAGAGCAAGACCTGGATGCATCGACCGCGCACGTTATTGAGGCTGTACGGCTGGCTGAGACGCTTGCCGCGCTAAGGGGACGCCCCTTGCCCGGCCTGCCTGAAATGAACGAAGCAACCCTGTCGGTGCTGCTCTTCGGCAACGAATTGCCGATGCGGCTTATCCACGAGAAGCTAATCGTAGGCGAGCGATTGGGCGAGGTGCCCGCTGACACACCGATGGTTCCGTTGCAGGGCGACCTCATCAGGGAGCAGAAGCGGCGCCGTCTGCCACCCGAGCCTGAGGCAAAAGCGCTCGATCTGGACCTCCGCAAGGAGAACGACCTGGCGCGAAGTAATCTGCTGCACAGGCTGAATCTGCTGGGCGTACCCTGGGGCCGAACGGAGCGAAACAGCGGCAGGACCAAGGGCACATTCCACGAGTTATGGCAGCTTCAATGGCAGCCCGAATTCGCCATAAGCTTGATCGAGGCGGGAGGTTGGGGCAATACTGTGCTCGATGCAGCCACCGCCAGAGTGCACGCCCAGGCTAAAGAGGCCACAGGCTTGCCCGCTTTGACCGCGCTCGTGGAGCGGGCGATACTGGCCGACCTGCCGGATGCAGTTGGCGTCGTGATGCTGCGTGTGCAGGACGAAGCGGCAGTCTCAAGCGATGTTGGGCACCTGATGGAGGCGCTGCCGCCGCTGGCCGGGGTCATGCGCTATGGCAACGTGCGCGGCTCCGATGCGAGTATGGTTGGTCATGTTGTAGCTGGGCTTGTGGCGCGCATTTGCATCGGGCTGCCGGGAGCGTGTTCATCGCTGAACGACGAGGCCGCGGCAGAGATGTTTGCCCGCCTCATGGCCGTCAATAGCGCCGTTATGCTGCTGGAAAATGAAGAGCATAAAGCAGCGTGGCAGCGCGTACTGGAGCAGTTGGCCGCGCAGGATACGCTGCACGGCCTGATTTCCGGGCGAGCTTGTAGACTGCTGCTTGATGGCAGCCAGATCTCATCAGAAGAGGCAGCGCGACGGGTGGGAGTTGCCCTTTCAAGGGCAAGCGAGCCTGCCCATGCTGCCGCCTGGGTGGAGGGCTTCCTGAAAGGGAGCGGGCTGGCACTACTGCACGATGAGGAGTTATGGGGTGTGCTGGACGCATGGGTATCGGCGCTCCAGCCGGATACGTTCACCGGACTGCTGCCGCTCTTGCGGCGCACATTCTCGACTTTCACGGCACCCGAGCGCCGCCAGATGGGCGAGCGGGTCAAGAACGGCCCGGCACACCGCCCTCAGCACTACACCGCAGCAAACTCAGGCTTCGACACCGCACGAGCGGAGGCTGTGCTGCCGCTCCTGGCGCGGCTGCTCGGCGTGGAGGTCGCGAAAGAATAGTTACGTTTGAGAGCAGATTGAATAGGAGATGAGTAATGATAACCACAGGTACAATGACAACGGCAGCGGAGTGCGTGATCCAGGCGCAATACACATTCTGGGATGCCTTGAAGAACAAAGACCGCGAAGCATTTGAGTTAGTGCTCGCCGAAGATTTCGTCTCAAGGTCGCCGGACGAGCCGGACCAGGCACGATCTGAGTTCATAAAGGCGCTAACGAGTTTCCCGGCGCTGGTCGTATCCGTCAGGGCGGAGAATCTTGACGTGCATATCTTTGGCGAGACAGCCGTACTGAGCGGCGTGCAGGTAGCCAGGATCCAGTTTGTGAACATGGACGAGATAAACAACAGGGTTGCCATCACAAATCTCTTTCGGCTGGAGGACGAGCAGTGGCGAATGGTGTTCGCGCACGCCATAGATTTGTCCGTAGCGGCCCTGTAGTTATAGATGGGTAAGGACACACCATGAACGACGCCGGGCAACCTACAAGCAGCAATTCACCAGCCGAGAACGAGCGTCTGCGGAGATGGAGGCTCATTCTCGGAGGCGACGAGGCCGACGGGGTGGGTGTGGGACTTTCGATGGCTGATGCAGGTATGGACCGTGCCCTATCCGCGCTCTACGATTCGGAGCGGAGCGGAGGGCTGGGAAGCTCATCGCCCAATGTTGCCCGGTGGTTGGGTGACATACGCAACTATTTCCCAACCTCAGTTGTGCGCGTGATGCAGCAAGATGCGCTCGAACGGCTCGACCTGAGGAGGATGCTGCTGGAACCGGAGATGCTTCAGTCCGTGGAACCGGACGTACACCTGGTGGCTACCTTGTTGTCGCTGAAGAGCGTCATGCCAAACAAAACGAAGGATACCGCCCGCCTCGTAATCCGCAAAGTAGTAGAAGATCTTGAGCGGAGGTTAGCCGAGCCGATGAGGCAAGCTGTGGTTGGGAGCCTCAACCGCGCCGCACGCAACCGCAGGCCGCGGCACAATGAGATGGACTGGAACCGCACGATACGCGCCAACTTGAAGCACTATCAGAAAGAATACCGCACCGTTATCCCCGAAACAAAGATTGGTTTCGGCCGCAAGCGCTCGGCGTTGCGCGACATCATCCTGTGCGTGGACCAGAGTGGCTCGATGGGCACGTCGGTGGTCTATTCGGGGATTTTCGGCGCTGTGCTGGCGTCGCTACCTGCTGTGAATACTCAGCTAGTTGTGTTCGATACGGCTGTAGTTGATCTCACAGCTGAGCTGCAAGACCCTGTTGAATTGCTGTTTGGCACGCAATTGGGCGGCGGAACAGACATCAACCGCGCACTCGCCTACTGCCAGGGGATAGTGCGCCAACCGAGCGACACGATCCTTGTCCTGATCAGCGATCTGATAGAGGGCGGCAGCCGGGCAGAGATGATTAAGCGAGCGGCGGCGCTGGTCGGATCGGGCGTACAGATGGTGGCCCTCCTCGCGCTGAACGACGACGGCGCGCCCTCCTACGACAATAGCGTGGCGGCAGCGTTGGCCGAGATGGGCGTGCCCTCATTCGCCTGCACACCCGATCTTTTCCCCGAGCTAATGGCGGCCGCAATCACAAAGCAAAACATCAACCAGTGGGCTGCAGCACGAGGGATCGTAACCAAAGGTTAGCGCGTGGCGTAAGGTAACCACAGCAGCGTCAAGCTGGATTGCCTTCCAGCAATTTCTCCACAATCACGACATCACGCCATTTGCCGTCCAGCTGCGCGTGCTTTTCGTACACTCCCACCTCGCGGAAGCCGAGAGAACGCACCAGCGCGAGGCTGGTGCTATTCTCTGGAAAGATACGGGAAATGAGCTTCCAGAAACCTGCCTGTTGTGATGCATCAATGAGGGCAGCCATCGCCGCGCGGCCTGCCCCCTTCCCCCTGGCTTCGCGGGCGGTGTAAACCGAAAACTCGGCAACGCCTGTATAGCAATCGCGCGGGCGATATGTGGATGTGGACGCGAAAGCAATCACGCTGCCCTGCTCATCCTCAACTACCACAGCAGGATGAACGCCGTCGAACCACCCTTCAATGTCAGCCCGTGTGCGCAGGCGTGTCTCGAAGGTGGCGACACGGTCCTCAATGCCCTGGTTGTAGATGCGGGCGATGGATTCGGCGTCGGCGGGGGTGGCGGGTCGTGCTAACAAAGTCAACTCCATTGGTAAGTGCTGAATTGGCGGTTCAAGCAAGTTGCTTACTCATGACGAGGGCGCTCTCGGGGCAAGCCGATGTGAACTCCACCGATTGGCGCACACCCGCCGGAACATCGGCCCTGGTCACGGGCGCGAACCCGAAGCGCGGGAAGAAATCTCCTGCCGTCTCGGTTAGCAAGTAGATACCGCTGATACCTGCCGCCAGGGCATGATCGAGTGCTGCCTGCGTCAGTCGCTTGCCTACTCCTTGCCCGCGCAAGCTTTCGTCGACTGCCACGGAACGGAGCAAGGCGTCGCTGCCGTAGATCTCGAGCGCGGCGCTGCCCACCAGCACAGTATCCTCATGAGCGACAACCGTATAAGGCCGCTGTTCCACGAAGCCATCTGTAGGTAAACCGCTCCTCTCCAGAAGTGCGAGTATCGCGGGCAAGTCCTGCGGGGTGGCAGGTTGTATGGTAATCATCATTATCTCTCGCTGTAGATTCGAGGGGCGACCGTGTAGCCGCCCCTTCTAAGTATTACTTCGCTTTACGCTTGCGGTTTGGTGGCACGAACGAATGCGCTCGCGAAGATGCCGTCCGCTGTCTTCAGTTCAGACTCGCTCAGGTCGGCGGGCGAGCAGCAGCCGCTATCAAAGCCCTCTAGATCCTCTGCGCCGTAGCTGCGGGTAATCTCGAAGCCGATATCCGTGAAGCCCGCTTCCTCCAACAGTTGCCTGTATACGTCTTTGTGGAGCGCGCCGGCGATGCAGCCTGTCCAGGCTTCCATGCTGCGCAGGATGGCCTCCGGAGCATCGCCCTGGCGCACAACATCCGAAACCGCGAAGCGTCCGCCCGGCTTCAGCACGCGAAATGCCTCCTGAATTACGGGCCGCTTGTCGGCGGCGAGGTTGATTACACAGTTCGAGATGATAACATCTACGCTGTTATCAGGCAAGGGAACCTGCTCGATGTAGCCTTTGAGGAAGCGAACGTTGTCGACGCCTGCTGTCAATCGGTTCTTCTCGGCAAGCGCGAGCATTTCATCGGTCATGTCGAGACCGTATGCGAAGCCTGTCGGTCCGACCCTCTTCGCGGAGAGAAGTACATCTATACCGCCGCCGCTGCCGAGGTCAAGTACGGTCTCGCCGGGATTGAGCCGGGCCAACGCCGTGGGGTTGCCGCAACCGAGTGATGCAAGGTACGCTTCCAACGGAACTTCGGACGCCTCTTTTTCGGAGTAGAGATTGGCGGTGATGGGGTCGCTGTTGCTGCCTGTACAGCAGCCGGAGTCGGAGCCGCAGCACCCTGCCTGGCCCGAAGCGACCTGTTTAGCGGTCTCACTGTACCGCTCGCGTACCTGCTCTCTGATCTTCTCGGTGTCCATGAATTGAATGTTAGCCATTTGAATAGCCTCCTATATTGATACTTTTCGATTTACTCACCAAAGAAAGAGGCTCGTCTCGATGCTTCGCTAGCTTAAAGCGCGAGAGAGCCGCTCGTTATTCTTTGCAGGTTGTTGAGGTAGGCGGTAACGCCTGAAAACACGTCGCGATTGAGCCAGTAGTAGACCCACAGGCCGCGCTTTTCACAGCCGACAAGGCCGACTTCGCGCAGCACCTTGAGGTGGTGGGAGATGGTCGGTTGTCCCAGATCGAACTGGGTGACAATATCGCAAACACAGAGCGGCTCGTCCAGGCCCGACAGCATTGTGACAATGCCAAGCCGTGTCGGGTCGGCAAGGGCTGAAAGAAGGCGCACGCTTGAGGATATTTCTTCGGTCTTGATGCGCAGCAGACCTGCTGAGGAGGTGCAGCAATCCGATACTGATGATGTAGGACGAGCGTCCTTGCGCATAAGGTTGATTGGTTCAGATCCGTTCATATGTGCATCATAGCACACTATATCGATGAAGGTCAATACATCGCAGGTCGGATATTAGTCAGTGCGAGGAGTGAAGTCACTTCTGTAGGGATACACCAACCCTTCGCCGAGTCTTAGCCTTACTCCACACCTGGACAGTACGCATAGCTTGCAAACACCGCAGTTGGCTGCGGATCGGGCCTCCAGCCCTCGGCTCTCGAGTGCCGCAGCAACCAGTTGGCCGACAGACAGCCCTTGCCGGGACTCCAGTAGAACGTTACGCCGCGTGCGTCGGGGTAGAGACATGGCCTAGTGCCTGACCCCATGGCAAGCAGATTGACCTTGTCGTCCGGCGTTCCCTGCGGTAGTACGAAGGACATACTGAACTCAATCACCCTGGAAATATCATCCTGTAGCAGCACAGCTACACCATTCTTATCGATGTGAGCACCACGCCATCCCAGGTCAGGGTGCCATGGGATATTCACGGCACCCAGCCAGGGCACCTTCATGCAGCAGCGCACAAACTTGTACCCTGCTTTACCTCCATACTCTTCACCTACCAGCACCGTGCACATAGGAACGCATTTCCCTGTTCAACCTGAGAGGCCATAAGCAAAGCCGTGACAGCAAAAAGCCCTTTCCTGGAAGAAAGACGTGATTTTAGCGATGAACGTCAATACACCGCAAGGCGGATATTACTCAGCGGCAGCTTGCTTGCGCGCTTCGCGGTTGGTGTGATTCCTGAAGGCTATATTATGAGCCTCAGCCAGTAACGGCCGCACGACAGTCTCAAACGTTTCTGCGCCTGGGTTGAGCACGCAAACCCAGTTCATGCTTCCGTAGTCGGGGTGGGACATCAGTTGATCCAAGGTGGTGTAGTCGTAGCTGCCACCTGCATCGCCATGTGTACCGAGCAATGATAAGAACGTCTGCTTCTTTATGCCTATATTCAGGCGGAAGACATCCGGGCGACTCAGGTTCGAGACCTGATCGAAATCATCGTTATTTACGAGTGTAGTGAACGGGAGCATACGGTCCGGGCCGTAGAAAAAGAAGGTCGCGCCGGGCATAGTGACAGTTTCGACGCCATCAAAAGTGTCCATGATGTACTGAGTGATCGAGGCTTCGTCCATAGACAGTGGTCCCTCCTGAGCAAACTCATGGTTCTGCGTATTCGAGCGGGGATAACAGGGTGTTCAACCCTATACTGCTTTCTGTGCTCCACAGACTATTGTACAACTCAGCCCGCCACTAAGAAAAGCGCAGCAGGGCGAGCTGCGCGACCACTCAAGGTCGGGCGTGGCGACACCTGCCGGGCATTAGGTTGCTTGTGGATTATTACCTGCCCGGCGTCTGGCAATCAGGGAAGAACGTGTTGGACACCAGCTTGGTGGTCTGCCCTCTCGTGGCGTTGGCGTTCGGCCGGAAGTAAGGCAGGTTGCCTGTACCGCACGGCTCGCCGGGGTCACCACATGGGTAGCCGTTGATAATGCTGCGAGAAGCAAGACTCTGTATGGAGTCGTGGAATGTTGAACCCCGCGCTACGTCCTCGAATAGCTGTGCCCCTGCCGGGTCAGCGAAACCGGCGGCATTAGCCACCATCCTCGATATCTGACCGCGTGTGGCGCTATTATCGGGGCGGAAATAGGGCAAGTCTGCGCTACCGCACGCTTCTCCGGGATCGCCGCACGGATAGCCGCTAATGTAGCCGCGGGATGCGAGGCGTCCGATGTAGAGCTGGAAGGTAGAGCCGACGGGAACGTCTTCAAAAAACTGGGTGGGTTGGTCCTCATGAAAGTTCGCCGCGTTCGACACGATCTTCGAGAGCTGGCCGCGTGTGATATTGTTGTTGGGACGGAAAGTGTTGTCCGCATAACCGTTCACGATACCCATGCATGCAAGACAGCGCGCATACGGATAGAACGTGCTGCCCTCCGGCAGGTCGGCGAATGAGATCGTGCACACGGTGGGAGTGGCACCTGCCACTGTCTGTGTCGCAAGGGGCGTCCCCGCGCCCGGCGTCATTGGAGTACCGGAAGGCTCTCCGGTTGGACTGATGGTCTGTGCGGGGATGGACGTTCCCGTTGATACTGCTGTTGCGGTTCGGGTCGATGTGCGCGTAGCCGTTCGAGTTGCAGTCCGCGTTGCAGTTCTGGTAGGGGAGGCAACTGATGTCGATATGGCTGTAGAGGTGGCTGCGGGCGTTTGTCCGGCAGTAGGAGTGTCGACCGGCGTCTCCGTTGGTATGCTCGTGCTCGTACTTGTGCTTGTAGCCGTGTACGTTGGGGTATTGGTGGGCACCGGTGTTGCCGTAAACCCGCCCGGCGTTTGGGTGGGGAGAGGCGTGTTAGTGTTTGTAGGAGTAAGAGTCGGCTGAGGCGTACTGGTGTGTGTAGGGGTTACTGTCGATGTACGTGTTGATGTCTGAGTAGACGTTGTGGTAGACGTTGCTGTAGAGGTGCGAGTTCGTGTGACTGTCGAAGTTGCTGTAGATGTCCGGGAAGGAGTTGGGACGGGAGTGCCTGCGTTGAGCAGGGTCAGCTTGCGGCGTACCAGGTAGCGGGTGTCACCCTGCATGGGTTGGCCCGGGAGCACACGCATGAAGTATACCCAGCTTACCGCGCCCGTCAGGTCTGGGTCGCCATCCAGCCCGATCATGCTCATGTAGTCGATTAATTCGCCGCTGTCCGGCCCCCTGTTGTGGAACTGGTGATCCGTTAGCAATATGTCGCCGGTGACACGCCGCCATGTGATGCCGTCCGGCGAGAGGGAAAGCCCGAACCCTGTAGTGGACCAACTGAAGCCCATGTACTCACCGATGGCTGAGTTGTAAGACACCCATGCCCTGCCAAGCACCGACCCTGAAGCTATCGCAGTAGACTCGCCCCCAAGACCCGGCTCGCTAAAGCTGCCGTTATAGTACTTCCACCATGTGCCCGGCTTTCCACCGTCAGAAACAAGAGAACGCGCAAGGCGAATCTTGTAATCGCGGCCTGCCATGAAATACATATACAGATAGTTACCCACCCTGATGACATGCTGGTCGGCCTCACTTGCGTCCTCTGGATCAGTGAAGCGAGAGGGGGCACTGATGACTTTGTTGTTGGGGTAGTTGGGCTTGGTGAAGGTGCGGCCCCCATCAGTAGACTCGGCATATCCCACTGACTTCTTAGAATGACCACTTGTACAAACACTGCCATCGGTCTCAGCGTGGTACCAAGCTCTCAGCAGCGAGCTATCCTGGTAGGTGCTGTTCAACCAGACGCCGCAGCCATCAAAGTTGCCCACGACTCCCGGTTGCATAATAGTACCCGGCAATGCGGTCAGAGTATGCAGGTCAGGCGTAGTATAGCCCCAGGCAAAGCTGTTGGAGACATAGCCTAGCGCGTTAGGCATTCTGCCTGTAAAGTGAAAAGGAGTGTCAAGATGCCAGGTGGGTCCAAGCAATGTCTCGATTGGATCGAGCCTTACCTGCAGGTTCGTCAGTACATCCGCTGCTTCGATACCCTGCCCGCTCGCGTCTTGCCCAAACGCGGTAGCAAGAGATGTAGATTGTGGTGTGGCGGCGGCCGCTTGATTTTCGCCCGCCCAGATATGAGAAAAGAACAGGGCCGATAAGAGGAGCAAAATAGATATTGCTGCCTTTACGCACCTCGGTATATGGGTGCCTGTTCTGCTGTAATGGTGCCGCTTTTCGTTGTTGGCATCTCTCGCCGGCTTGCGGGCGCGGCACGCCCCATGTTCACGACCTGTATCGCCCATCATCTGCTCTCTATCAGCGTATGCCGATGGAGCGGCCAGGCTCTGAGCGAACTCAAGCCTCCCTACCGACAGTACCCACGCTCAGTGAAGTAATAGGGAGGCATTGACGGTTGCTTCAGTGCAAACAATGAGCCTCCCAGGAAACCCGGCTAACTCGTTGAGTCCCGTGGCTTTGCGTCCCAACCTCACGATTGGTTTGCCTTTTTCTGGTGTGCTTATTGCATCTATTGTATTGGCGCGTAGAGGGAAATGCTATAGGTAATTGGTATATTAAATCATGCTGAAACTGTAGTACTTCGACCGATAGTTGGTCCAGTACGGCATGCTTTGCTATCCCCCGCTTCGAATTGTGATTTCCCGCGGGGAATAGCGCGCAACTGAGAGGAGCGTCTCCTACCGGTGGTGAACGCGGGTCGTTCGTACAGCGGGGTAGTTGAGGGGCAATAGCACGGTGAATATAGAGCCAACACCCTCATGGCTCTCAGCTATGATGCGGCCGCCATGCTGCTCGATGATCTGGCGCGCACTGGCCAGTCCGATGCCTGTGCCGCCGATAATGTCTCTCGCGTTTGAGGCCCTCCGGTACCATTCGAACACATGCGGCAAATCGCCCGACGGGATCCCTATACCCTCATCTTTGACGTGCAGCACGGCTCTCCTGTTATGCGATATGTCGCCACCCTCGGCTGTAGGTTCCTCGTACCCGATGCTGATCAGCACAGTGCCGCCTGCAGGGCTGTACTTTACCGCGTTCGAGATCAGATTATCGAGCACCTGTTCCAGTCGTACCGGATCCCAATAACCGACCAGTTGCGGCAGATCGGCCTCAACCGTCAGTTGGTGCCGCTCTGTACGCCGGGCGTGAGTGGCAATTACGCGCCGGCAGAGCGCGACAAGGTCCACCCGCTCCGGCTCCATTAACAGCATCTGACCCGGTTCAAGGTGCTGAGGTGTTGACAGATCGCGGATAAAGGCCTTCATGCGGGAGGCCGCAGCGGCGAGTTGAGCCAGCTCCGAATTCAGCCGCTCAGGGGTGGGTTGGTTGCCCCGCGCTATTTGCTTTTGAAGCAGTTGCGTGATCCCGCTAATCACTGCTACCGGGTTCCTGAGATCGTGCGACACCATCGAGAGTAATTCCTCTTCGGCACGCACTGCGCCCTCCGCAAGCAGCCTGGCTTCGTGCTCCCTGGCAAGCAGTTGCGCTCGCTCTCCTTCGGCTGCCTTACGGCTTGTGATATCTTCAAGCATGGATAAGCCGGACATAACATTGCCGCTATTGTCCCTGATGACTGTCACCAAAAGTTGTGCCCACACCATTTCTCCAGCCTTTGTGACGTAGCGCTTTTCAGTCTTATAGTCAGGGATTTCGCCCCTGAGCAAACGCTTAGCCAGTTCAATGTCCGCCTCAACATCCTCTGGGTAAGTAAGGTCCGCAACGGACATACTAAGGAGTTCCGCCTCACTGTACCCGAGGAAATTGCCGAGCGCCTGATTTACCCTGGTAGGTTTGAGGTCTGTGCCGACAAGCGCCATGCCGATGGGCGCCTCGTCAAAGGTCTTGCGGAAACGCTCTTCGCTCTCTTTGAGGGCCTCAGCGGCGCGATTGCGATTCGTGACATCGCGTATGCTCGAAAGCATAGCTACGCGTTCTCCACGCTCCTCGATGAAATCAATACGCGCCTCAACTACGCGCTCTGTACCGCCCTTATGACGAACGGTTCTTTCGAAGGGCAGAAATGGCCCCTGGCTGTTGAACGCCCTCTGATAATCCTCATTTGCTTCTGCCCGGCGCTCATCGGGAAATATGATGGCGAAGTTCTTCCCCACTAACTCATCGAATGTGTACCCATACAACTCAATGTAGGCGGGATTCACATTCAGCACAGTACCATGTCTATCCGATAACACCATCGCATCGGCTGAGGTCTCCCAGACAGCACGGAAACGCTGCTCACTTTCGCGCAACGCATCAACAGCCTGTTTTCTCGTGGTGGTATCCTGGAAAAAGACAGATAAACCATCTTGAGATGGGTAGGCAAAAGCCTCGATCCATATACCGGCTGCGGGGTAAAACGCTTCAAATCGACCGGGCGTCCCGGTCCGAACGGCCATCTGGTGCTCGGCATAAAAGGCTGTGTCGATGGCCCCCGGAAGCACGTCCCAGATACTCTTACCAAGCAGATCGACTCTCGGCTGCCTCATCAGCCGTTCCGCCCTGCTGTTGATCTGCGTGAAGCGCCACTGCCGGTCCAGCGCATAATAGGCGTCGCTAACATCTTCAGGATCAAATGAAGATGACGCGTCTGCTGCGGCCATGTTTTGTTCGAAGGTGTTGTCAGGCTGCTCTTCTTGTGAGCCATGCAGGGAGGAAGATTCCATACTATTAACCATCCATGACCATAAAGGTCAGCATTTTGAGGTATTAGTAGGAAGTTTGGTCGCATCCGGTCTCCAGTTGTCGCGCCGTGGGGTGAAATGGGGCGGAATCTGCTGCAAGACCCGCCCGGGCGCTGGAGGATGCAAGGTGTAATGCTTAACTATTTATACAGTATTTCTGTACTATTATGATAGGGAGTAGTCGGCGATGTTGCAACCATTTTTCGTGGCCCACTGCGCAGTAAATGGCAGACGGCAGCTACTCGTTATGCAAATGCCCGTAATAGATCTGGGTATCGTATTCCATGCTTACGTGCCCGTTCACCTGCCGAGCATCAAAAATAGCTCGCAGGCGGTCCAGCATCAAGTTATGGTTGGGATGTCCGGGTTCAGGCGTGTACGACGAGGAGAGGAGCCTGCCTTTCACGCCCTCGAAGTCAAACGTCTGGCTGTATTGAAGGTGCTTTACCTTAAACTCATCGGGTGCAAAGAATTCGCGCAGCACTGCCTCGTCGATGCGGCGGTGGTCGACGGCAGCGTAGTCGGTCGCGTAATCCCTTAGCATCTGCTCGTAATCGTCCAGAAACGGGGTAGATCCTATCTTGCGCTCGTTCCACGTAAGCACGACCCAGCCATCCGGCTTTAGAATGCGCACGAACTCTTCTCTTGCTTGCTGCCGGTCGAACCAGTGGAACGCCTGGGCCGCGAGCACGAAATCAACGCTATGAGCAGCAAGGGTGGTCTCTTCGGCAGAACCGGGCACACTTACGAAGTTTGGATAGGATGCAAGACTAAGCTCAGCGGCCTGCCGCATCTCGGCATTAGGCTCGACGGCGAATACCGGGTTGCCGTTGTCCAGAAAGAGCCTGCTCATGATACCCGTGCCCGAACCGACATCGGCGATAACCGAGGCAGCCGTAAGTTTGCACTCGCGGGCCAGCAGGTCGACAATTTCTCTTGGGTACGATGGGCGGTATTTGCTGTAGTTCTCGACGCGGCTGGAGAACCGCTGCTTAGAGTCGACCATCAAAGCTCCTTGTACGGAGGCCTGAGGAATGCTCAGGCCATTGTCAAGCGCGAGATACGCCCAGTTCAAGCTGGATATTGTCCGGATCGCGAAAAGCGAGTACATGCGCGACCCCGATGTCCTTTATTTCGCCATGGGGCACACCTCTAGCGTCAAACGTCTCGAGTGCGGCCTGAAGGTCTGCATAGCTGCCCACCTGAAAGCTAAGGTGATCCAGCCCCACTCGGTTCTCGTTGAAACGGTCGTCGGGCGGCGAGGCAGCAGGGTCGAAGGCGGGACCAAGCCCAAGAATAATGGAGCCGTTCCGCAACAGCACACCCGCAGGAATCTCGCGGGCAACCTGAAAGCCCAGAACTTCAGTATAGAATGCCTGGGAGCGTGCGACGTCCGTCACGGTCAGGCGAATATGGTGGATGCCTTGAATGGGTATCGCAGATGTATCGGTCATGAGTGGCTCCTTTTCGTGCATATCCTATTATGAAAGCCTGATTTCGCCAGATTAGCTGCTGTTCTATGGCTCAGTAGCTACGTGGCTAAATGAGTTATATCACATGGCTCAATTCGCAGCCACGGGACGAGTCTCATCAGTAGGCATCTGATGCTGGGCGAGCGGGAGCTTGATAGTAAAGCGAGTGCCTGCCCCAGGCATGGACTGCACTTCTATGCTCCCGCCGTGTCCCTCTACGATGGTCTTTGCTATCGAAAGCCCAAGCCCACTGTTGCCGGTGGCCCGCGTGCGGGAAACGTCACTCCGGTAGAATCGCTCGAAGATATGCGGTAGGTCGCGTGGATCTATGCCCGAGCCGGTGTCCCACACCTCAATTCTGGCTGTCGCGCTTGCGGCCTGCTGCATAGGCGAGTCGATTCGGGCGCTCAGCCCAACCTCGCCGCCGTCCGGAGTATGGCGCACAGCATTATCGAGCAGATTCAACACGACCTGCTTCAAGTGGCCCGGATCGCCGCTTACCCACACAGGACTGTCGCATCGCCCCAGGAGGTGTACGCCTCTTGCTTCCGCCAGCGGTCCCATCTGCGTAATGGCTGCGTCCACGGTAGCACAAACGTCCATTTGCGTGCGACGGACGGGTGGCCCGCCTTCATTGCTCACGTTGTCGAAGCGTGAGAGCGTCAGCAGGTCGGTCACGAGCCGTATCATCCGCTCCAGTTCCCCGTTAATGGCGCTTGCCGATTGCTCCACTACAGCACTATTATTGCCGTGGGCACCGATCATGAGGATTTCCGCCAATCCTTTCAGCGAAGTGAGGGGGGTACGCAGTTCATGCGAGGCATCGGCCACAAAGCGGCGCTGCGCCTCCAGTGTGGAGACCAGTCTATTGACCATATGGTCGAAAGCCTTGCCAAGCCGGGATACCTCGTTCCGGCCCGCCGGCAGTTGCAGTCTGCGCTGCAAATCGCCCGCGGCAATGGCCTCGGCGGTATCGGCCACACGATCCAGCGGGCGCAGCACACCGCGCGTGAATGCCGTGCCCAACACGAGGCCCGCGATTGTTCCGCCGATCACACCCAGCAGCAAGTAGAGGCCAAGCCGGCTGAGGGCAGCATCTGCGGCAGCCAGTGACGCGGATTGCACCAGAAAGTATGTGTCAGAGTTATTTAGCTGTGCCCTCGCCGCCGTGTCGAACTCGGCAGACAGAGGCCTCGTAATGCTCATCAGCACTACTACGTACCGGCTGCCGTTGGAACGCTGAGTGACCCAATGCACAGCCTTGCTGCTTGATATAGCAGATGCCGCCCGTTGCTCGTCAACGGCATCGACCACGGGTGCGCTGCCGCCGGACAGGCTCTGCGTGCTCGTGATAACAGTACCGGAGGGGTCAAGCAATGCAACAGCGACATCGGGGCCACTGAGGCTTCTTATCAGGATATCGAGGTGGAGTGCATCGCCCTGGCCACGTCCGCCGCCACCGTCTCCGGGGCCCTGTTGGCCGCCGTGGTCAGGGGACGTTCTTGCCTCCGGCGTCGCCAGAACACGAGCGGCCGATTGCTCCAGACGCATGGCCGCGTCCTGCACGAGGAAATCCTGCTGCTGAGAATAGACCAGCACACCAACCAGAGAGAGAGTAACAACCAGCAACACGGTATAGAGGGCGCTCAGCTGCCAGCCGAGCGGAACGTTCCACTGCAACCGGCGTAACGGACCCATGGCGGCTCGCTTACTTTGCGGAGGCGAAGTGTTTCCATCACGGTTTGTGCGCTCGGAAACCTGGTCAGGCTCCATCTCAGTCTGCTCCATTGGAAGGCTCCAGCGTATAACCGACGCCGCGGAGGCTTCGAATCAGAGTGCGGTCGTCGTCCCCCAGTTTCTCGCGCAGGTAGCGGATATAGACGTCAACGACGTTTGTGTCACCGAAGTAATCGTAGCCCCAGACGCGGTTGAGGATTGCCTCTCTGGAGAAGACCTGGCGCGGGTGTGAGATAAGCATTTCCAACAGGTCGAACTCGCGTGGGGTCAGATCAATCTGCCGCTCACCACGAGTTACTCTGCGCGTCGTGCGGTCAAGTGCCAGACCGCCTGCACGCAGCGTGCTTTGCAAGTTGATACCTTTGCGGCGCAGGATTGCCTTTATACGAGCCAGCAACACGGGCAGAGTAAAAGGCTTGGTGAGAAAATCATCGGCCCCGCTATCCAGCCCAATAACCTCATCTTCGTCCTCACCTTTGGCGGTGAGCATGAGGATACCGACATCGCCCGCAGCCCGCAGCTTGCGAGTAACCTCGATACCGTTCATATTCGGCATCATCCAGTCGAGGATTATTAGATCGGGCTTGGTTACGCTGGCCTTGTGTATCGCCTCGACGCCATCGCGGGCGACGCTCACATCAAACTTCTCGTAGGTGAGCGCGATGGTCAACATTTGCACAATCAACGGCTCATCATCAACCACAAGCACTCTGACCGGACGCTCGCCTTCCACAAGAGGCGACTGGCCCTCTGTGCTATTTGTACTCACTGTATCGCTCATGTCTCTACTCCCAGACCCGCACTTTTTGTTGTCATATTGTACCGTCTTTGGTGTACGCTTCCCGGCACAATATCAGTTTAGCGCACCAGAGTTAAGGAAGGGGAATAGAAAAATTAGAAATCGGTGAGAAGGTTATTACGTGGGTATGGGCCTTGGGGATGTGGGATTATCTCTGCCAGTACTGACTAATCAATTAGGTGGCCTGGGTCAAGAAATGGCTGGTCAAAAAGTTGAGCGGACGGCGCAAAGTATATGTCCAATTCCAAAGAAAGGCCCAGGCTAGACAGTTTGCCCATCAGTTCAGGGCTAAAGCCAGGACCTCCATTTCCCGTTGCTGATTCCCAGTAGCAGAAAATGTCGGCCATAATCTTGCCTTCATAGTCGCCCGAGTGCAGCAGATCTCGTAATCTATCCTGCACAGGTAGCAGTTGGTCTACTAGCCAGGTAATATGTAACTCTAAGTCAGTGGACGACACATTGCCCTCGGAGGTAAGTCCCCAATGTCCATGATTCCACTTCTTGTTAGTCGCTCTCTCTTGTCCGCGTCTAAAGGACGTGGATGGAGATATACCTAATGCTCGTGTAACCGCCTCAGGATCGAGATTTCTGCCACTGAAACGAATGGAAGCCCAGGTCTGACTTGCATTGGGATTATCAGTCATGGTTCCTCCTGTATAAACAGGACACACTACTCCCGTGGTACTGCGTTCCCGAAGAATGGGGTGGGACCCTGCACTGGCGACGCCCAGCGGACGGCATTCGCCAGCACCCGCCGCACGTCCGGCAGAAAGTAGGTGGGAAACGATTCGTGGCCGGGGCGGAAGTAGAAGATCTTACCCTGGCCGCGCGTGTAACAGCAGCCGCTACGGAAGACCTCACCGCCCGTGAACCAGCTCACGAACACGAGCGTCTCCGGCGCGGGAATGTCGAAGCGCTCACCATACATCTCTTCGTGATCAAGCTCGATGCATTCTCCAAGCCCCTCGGCAATCGGGTGGCCCGGCTCAACTACCCATATCCGTTCTTTATCTTCGGCCTCGCGCCACTTGAGGTTGCAACTTGTGCCCATGAGCCGCTTGAATATCTTTGAGAAGTGCCCCGAATGCAGCACGATCAAGCCCATGCCATCCAGAACGCGCTGCTGCACCTGCGATACCAAGTCATCCGAGACATCATCGTGAGCCTGGTGCCCCCACCAGAGCAATACATCCGTGCTTTCGAGCACGTCCGGCGGCAGCCCATGAGAGGGCTCATCCAGCGTCGCCGTGCGCACCACAAGATCGGAGTGCTCGCGCAAGCCTGCGGCAATCGCCTCGTGAATGCCCTGCGGATAGACAGTGTGCGCCGGATGCGAAGCGTCTAGCTCGTGACGATATTCGTTCCAGACGGTAACGTTAATGGGTGCGTTCATGCCAATATCCTTTCGAACTTAGTTTCCAGGCACCGGCGCGGCAATGCGTACCGGCACTCCTGTTATGGACGACTCTATCGCCGCGTATGTCAGGCCAAGACTGCTAAGGTTATCTCGGCCCGAGCTCTCAGGCTCCTCACCTGTAGCCACGGCCCTGGCGAAGGCACGCAGGCTGCCTGCCCGGTCGATCTGAAGGAGGGTAGGAAGCTCGATGCGGCGAGCGCGTTTGCCCAGCGGCCGAACCGTTACGCGGTCCACGCTCGCCCCGAGGTTGTCGCGGCTGGTCCAGGCGATCTCGCCACCGGCGCATTCTATTCCCCATTCGCCCGCCCAGGGGGTCTCCGGGCCGGGACTAACCCAGCTACCCCTGTAGCTCACGACCGCGCCGCCGTCGAAGTCGATCGTCGCGAACGCTGCCGCAGGCTCGTCAAAGTTGCTCCAGGGTGGGTTCCAGGCGCGGCAAGTGATGTCGAGCGGCTCCTGTCCCAGGATGGTGCGCATCAGGTCGAAATGATGGATCGACATGTCGGCCAGGAGCGGTTGGAAGATCGTGTAATGGCGGTGACCTTCGCGCTTGGCCGCATTCGCATAGCGCCGGAAGTCGAGCGAAACGCCGCTCACCTCTCCCATGCTGCCTGAGCGCACCAGTTCGCGAACCGCCTGCACTGCGGGAAAGAAGCGGTAGTTCTGGCTAATCATCAGCACGAGATTGCTCTTAGCAGCCAGGTCAACCACCTGCCGTGCCTCGTCTACAGTGGGAGCAAAAGGCTTTTCGAGAAGCACATGCTTTCCTGCGCGGAGGGCCTCCAGGGCCAACGGCACGTGCCCCGGCAGGTTGGCCGTAATCAGCACAGCCTCGGCATCCACGGCCGCCAACGCCTCAGCAAGCGTGCTGAAGTAGCGTTCGGCAGGCAAGTCAAGCTCTTTGCGCGCCTGCACAAGCGAGGCCACATCGGCATCCACACAGGCAAGCAGCGCCACCTCGTCGTCCGGCTTCAGTACCGTCCTCGCCCAGTCACGTCCCCAGCCTCCCATGCCCGCCTGGATAATCCTTAGCATATTGTCATTCTCCTTGATTTGGGCGTATATCCCTGTAGCCCTTCGCTGTAGCCCTTCGCTGTGGATTGTACCATACCGCATGTGGTGATGCGCCTGCACCCGATGGTAAGTGTTCAGACTTGAGATGCAAAGGGGGTGCAGGGGCGAAGCCCATGACGGGGGATGAGCGAAGCGGGGGGCGGGGTGTCCCCCACTCTCCCCTTCTTCTTAGACTCCCCTTCCACGCGTGGAAGGGGTATGAGCGAAGCGGGGGCGGAGGGTCTTCCCTGACCGAGACGCCGGGTTGCTCCACCCTAAGTCTGAACACTTACACCCAATGTTCAACTAACATCACCTCTGAAGCTGATGTATGATAAAGGCATGGTTCAGCTTCACGAGGCATGGCTCCAATTCATAAGCAAGAAGCGGGCACCGGGTAGATAAAGGGAATAGGTAAGAAGATGGAACATGATAAAGCAAACCACAATACACCACCGCAGAAAGCCGACATGGCAGATATGGCAGACGATGTCGATGCTATGCACCATTTGCACGAGCACGATGGTCATGATTCGAGTGTACGTCAGGCTGGACAAGTGGTGTCTGCTATGCATGGTGACAGCACCACGGTCGAGCCGCACGCTCACGACGACCATGCAGCACACGGCAGCCACCACGTTCAGGTAGCGGATAAGGGCCATGAAGGTCATGTAATGGCCACCGAGCACACCGGGCATGATGCTCACGATGCTCATAGTGGGCATGGAGAGCACGCAGGACACTCTGAAGCGATGTTCGAGCGCCCATTCTGGGTCTCGCTGGTACTGACGATTCCCATCCTCATCTATTCAGAGCTGCTCCAGAGCCTGCTGGGCTATACAGCGCCCCAGTTCCCCGGCTCAGAATATCTAAACCCGGTACTGGGCAGCATCATCTACTGGTATGGAGGCTGGGTCTTTCTGACTGGTGCCGCCGCTGAGCTTCGCGCCCGCCGGCCCGGTATGATGACGTTGGTAGCGCTAGCAATCAGCACGGCTTACTTCTACAGCCTGGTTATCACCTTCGGGCTTGCCGAGGGGATGCCTGTCTACTGGGAACTGGCGACGTTGGTAACTATTATGCTGCTTGGGCATTGGCTGGAAATGCGCGCAGTTGGAAGCGCGCAGAGCGCACTCAATGAGCTGGCGAAACTGCTGCCCGATATGGCCGAGCGCATTACAGGTGCCGGCGGTCTGGGCGGGGAGATCACCGAGCAAGTACCTGTCAGCGCGCTCAAGGAAGGCGACCTTGTGTTGGTGCGGCCGGGGGCACAGGTGCCGGCGGACGGTGTTGTGGAGGATGGACAGAGCAAGGTCAACGAGAGCATGATCACGGGCGAGTCGCGTGCCGTAGAGAAGGAACGCAATGCCGAGGTGATAGCAGGCACGGTGAACGGCAGCGGCTCGTTGCGCGTGCGCATCAACCGGACGGGCGAACAGACGATGCTTGCCGGCATCATGCGCCTGGTTGGGGAGGCACAATCGAGCAAGACTCGTGCACAGGCGCTTGCAGACCGCGCTGCCTACTGGCTGACATTGGTGGCCGTGGGCGTGGCTATTGTTACACTGGTAGTATGGACGCTTGTGCGGGGGCTTGACAGTTATACTATCGAGCGGGTGGTGACTGTGCTCGTGGTGGCGTGCCCGCACGCACTCGGGCTGGCGATTCCGCTGGTAATCGCCATTTCAACCACGCTTTCTGCTCGTAACGGCATTCTTGTACGCGACCGCATGGCGCTTGAGAACGCGCGTAACATCAACGTGGTGGTATTTGACAAAACGGGCACCCTCACAGTTGGCGAGCAGGGTCTGGTCGGAATCGCGACCGCAGGCAGACTTGACGAGCAGAGTGCTCTCGCACTGACGGCGGCCGTGGAAGGGGACAGCGAGCACCCGATAGCGCGCACACTTCGCGAGGCGGCCCGGGAAAAGGGGTTGAAAGTCCCTGCCGCTGAGGATTTCCAGGCGCTGCCGGGGCGCGGCGCACAGGCAACGGTCGAAGGACGCCGCTTGCAGGTTGGCGGTCCGCGCTTGCTGGAGCAGGAAAGCGTCACAGTGCCCGAGAAGATTGCGATGGCAACCGATGCCTGGGGCAGGCGCGGCCAGAGCGTAATCTATCTGCTGGATAGCGGGCAAGTGGAGGCAGCGTTCGCACTTGCAGACGTGATACGCCCGGAGAGCAGGGAGGCCATCAGGACGCTGGCTGATCAGGGCGTGCGGGTGGCGATGCTCACGGGCGACTCCGAAGATGTGGCTCGCTGGGTAGCGGGGGAGCTTGGCATCAAAGAGTATTTCGCCCAGGTGCTGCCCCAGGATAAGAGCGCACGAATAAAAGAGTTGCAGAAAGATGGTGCGCGGGTAGCGATGGTGGGCGACGGAGTGAACGATGCCCCGGCGCTGGCACAGGCAGACGTTGGCATCGCTATCGGCGCGGGCACAGACGTGGCGCGCGCTTCCGCAGGCATTGTGCTGGTTAAGAACGACCCCCGCGACGTGTCAAGTATCATCACGCTGAGTCGGGCCAGCTACCGCAAGATGGTTCAGAACCTGGCCTGGGCGGTTGGCTATAACGTCATCGCTCTGCCGCTGGCAGCCGGTGTGCTTGCCCCTTTTAATTTCGTGCTGCCCGTGGCTGCGGGCGCGGTTATGATGACCCTCAGCACGATAATTGTGGCGGTGAACGCCCAGACCCTGCGCAGCCTCAACCTGCACAAGGAGCCTCCGCATACAATGCACCCAGTACCCGCTCATGCCTGAGTGGTAGAGATTAGCCGGTACCGGCGCTATAGGCAAAAGTGAGACCGCAGGCCGATGTCAATTCGTGTGCTCTGTGTTATTCTTGGCGCAACCGCGTAATAGAAGGAGAAGACTATGTTCAAAGACACACAGGCATTTTCCGGTTTTTCAGTTGATGACGTACAGAAAGCAAAGGAGTTCTATGGGCAGACCCTTGGCCTGGAGGTCTCGGAACAGAATGGCATGCTCATGCTGCATATTGCCGGCGGTACGCGAATATTGGTGTATCCCAAGCCTAACCACACGCCGGCCTCGTTCACCATACTTAATTTCCCAGTAGCCAACGTCGAAGAAACAGTAGATGAGCTAACCAGGCGCGGTGTACGCTTTGAGATCTATAACGGCGAAGGTGGGATTCAGACAGACGAAAAGGGGATCGTCAGGGGCGGCGGACCGGTGATTGCCTGGTTTACGGACCCGGCGGGCAATGTTATGTCCGTGCTTGAGATGTAGCGAAGCAGGTTGGTATACCGATCGGCTCAACGAGATAGCTCACTCCGAGTAGCCTTTCGAACTATAATCTTGATTCCTGGCAACAAGAAGCGCACGTGTCGGTTCGTGACACGTGCGCTTCTTGTTGGGCTATTACTAATTCTTGGTGATTACCACCTCAAGGTATTCGGCCGGTATGATCATTGTGTCGTCACCCGAGCGATTGAAGCTATGCGCCAGTTCCCTCAAATCGTTTGCGAGTGCTTCCTTACCCGCGTCATCAAGGGCGGCAAAGGCCTTCAGGGTTGGCCCATAGTAGGTGCGGAAATAGTCGACGAAATGATCAGCCGACAGGAAGCGGAAGACGAACATACGCGGTTCAATCTCGATTGATGAGGCAGCATCGCCGAAAAGCTCTTGCAGCCTGGCTGCAGTGCCCCATTGTACGGGAGGCCTGATGCCTGCTGGAGGAGCAACAAGGCGGCTGGTCACACGGAATATACCACCCACGAAGCCTGTGGGCGTCCAGTTGGCCATTCCGATCTTTCCACCAGGCTTGCATGCGCGAAGCAGTTCGCTCGCGGCCTTCTCCTGGTTGGGTGCGAACATACAGCCGAAGGTAGACAAAACCGCATCGAACGACCCGTCCGGGACAGGTATGGCTTCGGCGTCACCCTCTGTGAAGGTGATATTCAACTGCTCAAAGGCAGCCTTGGCGCGGGCACGCTCCAGAAGCGCGGGTACATAATCGATACCCGTAACCCGGCAGAAACGGCGAGCGGCAGAGATGGCTGTATTACCGCTGCCGGTGGCTACATCGAGCACCGCCTGCCCCGGGTGCAGGTCTACGGCTTCGCATAGAAGCTCGCTCGTTATCATGATAAGGGTGGCTATTCTGTCGAAGTCGCCCGAGTTCCACGTCTGCTGCTGACGCTGCTTGATCGCGGAGAAGTCAATGGTTGGGACCTGTGTCGCCGTTGTCTGTGTGTTCGTTATCATCTTTAGACCTCCTTGGTAATGCTGAATTGTCTGTTGTTAGAATACCGGGCCGCCCCCTGAAGGACATCGGGAGCGCTCCCTATATTAGATTTGCTCATTCCCTATATTAGTGCCCACGTGGGAGAGCCATACCAGCATCTGTGGCATGCCTGTGGCGCTGCCTCTATTTGAACGACCTGCTTATCTCGGCCATAGGGTAGAGATAAGCAGGTCGTTGACTAAGATCGGATGGTGTCTGGTCAGCGGTCTGTTGCGCGGTTCGCAGCGCGAGCTTTACGGCCGACGAAGAGGATCAGGCTGCCCAGGACGAGCAAGGTCAAGGTGAGCGATGCCAGCCTAACGATGATGCCTGTGTTGTCGCCTGCACCGGTGCTCGGCATGCCTGCGGGCTGGGAAGCCACAATGGTGGTCAGTTCCGCTCCCTTTGGCAGCAACACACCTGCCAGCACTGTTGCATCTGTATTCGAGTTGTTGGTCATCACGTGTTTGGCGAGGGCTTGCTCGTTCATCACATCGCCCGATCCTACCGTGTGCACAGCACCCGCCTCAGAACGCAATGTAAGCGTGCCGTCCTTGCCCACTATCACCACAGGACCACCATGGTAGTGCAGCGGTATTTCAGCACCTGGAGCGAAGTCGAGCACAAGGTTGACCAGACTGTAGTCGCCCGCCGCAACGGTGAGCGGGTAAGCTCCCTGGAACGGCACGGTCGGGCCGGGTGCAGGGTTAGGGTTGGTGGCGCCAGTGTCTACTACGTTGGTCAGTTGAGCGCCTTTGGGAAGGAGCACTACTGCCATGATGCGGGCATTGGCATTTGTCGTGTTTATCATGACATGGCGCACACCTGCCTTCTCGTTGACTACATCCCCCGGCATGAGTGTATGTTCGCCACCGGCCTCAGGCCGCAAGGTGAGCATGCCTTCCATACCAACCACCAGTGCGGGACCGCCATGGTAGTGCAGCGGTATTTCAGCGCCTGGAGCGAAATCGAGCACAAGGTAGGTGAGGCTGTACTCTCCTGCCTCAACGGTGAGGGGGAACTCTCCCTGAAACGATATAGTAGGGCCGGCGGCTGCGGCGGTGGCAGCGGCATTAGCGTTGGGAGCAGCCAATGTGCCGCTTGATCCGAGCAGCCAGAGTGGGGTAAGCAGTGCTGCCATAACCGATATAATTCTAAACCTTTTCATTGTAGTTGCCTCCTGGATTATTGTGTGTTGGGTATCTTAATCCGCAGTACAATGCCTGCTTCAGGCTGGATACTGCATCCGCGGGCCATATGGGGACGCCGGCGATCAGACATTCATTTCATATTCAGCTGTGTTGTTCTGATCACCGACTGTCCGTATATGGTCCACGGGTGCGATACTGCCTGCGGTTCGTTACCTGCCGGCGTCTATGCCGGCTACCTGGGCTGCGGCCGTGGTGAGTTGGTTAGTGTAGCTCCCCATCTCTGCAGCCTTTTGCCAATGCTGACCAGCTGCCCGCCGATTAGTGTCGATAGTTCCGATGTGTCATTTTCGGCGCGGTTCGCCTTTATAGCTTGCTTTATGTCGTAGTCGCGAAGGGCACGTTCTACACGGTCCTTGTATTCGTCCATCGCGACCTTTATTTGCCAATCCATTGTTCTCCATCCCTTTCTAATAAGCAGTCCCTATGAGCTTCCGGTAACATGAGGGAGGAAAACCCGAAGCATTCCGACATTGGTGCGGTTTGGCTGCATTCTGTTCTGTGTGTAGTCTGTCTGCTATCCTGAGCGCCGGGTCACTTAGAGCAATCCAGCGCTCTGTATGCTGCACCGCTCTACCCCGGGTGTGCGGTCAGCAACACCTTAAGGCAGGCGGCATGATCATCCCATCTGCGGGAAAGCTCAGGAGCCTTCCTGCACCTCGAAGATCTCGTCCGCGACGAGGCCATGGGCTTCGCGGTGAACCGCGTTGGCCGTGTCAACGTCGGGGGCCGACACCAGGCAAAAGACCTTGCCCTCACGCTCGTCGACCCAGTACTGCCGGTATTCAACCCCGTACTTAGCCTGGGTCTGCAAGTCCCTCATATGAGCCTCAGCGGCCGCCGCCGAGGTAACGCCGGGTAGATCGTGTATATCCATATAAAGTACCATGTTTTATGTAACTCCTTTCAATTGGTTCTTTGCCGATATATGTTGTTGGCTTGTGTGCTATTGTCCAGCATCGTGTCCATGCGTCTTATATATTGGGTCTAGCCCATAGAGTTAATTTGGCTCGCCTTTGACAACGTTCTGTACTCAACCACATCTCAGCTAATGCTCCGCACAACTTTCGCCGCCCATTTGTGCCGCTCCCGTCCTTCGTTGGTTGGGAGCATCATGTCAGCACTCGGGCCGCGAAACGCTCTACATCACCTGTCCAGCATACCGTTCTGCTCATCGAAGTACATCGGGAGCGTTCCCCATATTGGTTCCCGCCATTGCCCATATTGGCCACACTTGGGGACTGAACACGCACATCATTGTGTGGTATAGTGGCATTGTCGGATTTTCGGCATGGGACCGGCTGGCCTCATAACTGCGAGGCTCAGCGATATTTGTGTGTGAGACCATACGTTTCCGGCCGTAGCGCAGCAGACGGCACAGCGAGATGGAACTACTCGAACGAGACTTGCAACTTGAGGCGCTTGGGGCGGCTCTCGAAGGGACAGGTAGCGGACACGGCCCAGGTGAGGCACGCGGCGGCCGAGTAGTGCTCATCAGCGGTGAGGCCGGCATCGGCAAGACCTCCCTGGTCGAAAGCTTCGAGGCCCGTTACTGCGCTACCGGGCAGGTCCTCTACGGTGCGTGTGATGCCCTCTTTACCCCTCGCCCACTCGGCCCCTTGCACGATATCGCCCGCCAGGCGTATCCCGACCTGCTCGCGCTACTGAACTCCGGCGGCGGCTGGCTGCCGGTAGCCTCCGCCCTGCTTGAACACCTGGAGAACAGCACATCAACCACTGTACTTGTGATTGAAGACGCGCACTGGGCGGACGAGGCAACGCTCGACCTGCTCAAATTCCTGGCCAGACGTATACACCAGGTGCGGGCGCTGCTAATACTCACTTACCGCGACGATGAGATTGGCCCCAGGCACCCACTCAGGCTCTTGCTGGGCGACCTCCCCGCCCGCTCCACTACCCGCATAGCTCTTGCTCCGCTTTCAGAAGATGCTGTGCGGTGGCTTGCGCTCCGGTACGGCAGGTTGGCGTCCGGGATATATTCGGCCACAGGCGGCAATCCCTTCTTTGTGACCGAGGTGCTGGCGACCGAGCAAACGAGTGTCCCTGATACGGTGCGCGATGCTGTCCTGGGGCGCGCGGCACGCCTGAGTATGCCCGCCTTGCGGGTGCTCGAGTTGGCCTCGGTCGTGCCGGGAGCTATTGAGCCGTGGCTGCTAGAAGCGGTGCTGCACCCTGATGAAGAGAGCTTGGAGGAGTGTGTGGAGCGGGGGCTACTGCGCGCAACCGACAACGGCTTCTCGTTCCGGCACGAGCTTGCACGCCGGGCTGTTGAAGACTCGCTCTCAATGGCCGCGGCCATGGACTGGCACAGGTGCATTCTACTGGCGTACACGAATGGGGGAAGAGAGGGCCCGCTGGCACGCCTGGTGCACCACGCCGGGCACGCCAGGGACCGAGAGGCAGTGCTGCGCTTCGCACCACTCGCGGCGCGGCAGGCGGGTGTGGCGGGTGCGCATCGTGAGGCCGCCGCCCACTACGCGACCGCACTTAGTTACGCCGATGCTCCCGCACAGATGGGTACGTCCTTATCGTCCGAGGAGAAAGCCGAGCTACTGGAAAGCAAGTCGTTCGAGTCCTATCTGACAGGTGCGATTGGCGAGGCTATCGAGGCACGCACCGAGGCAACGAAGATCAGGCTGGACGCGCGGCAAATGGAGAAGGCAGGAGATGATACCCGATGGCTCTCCAGGCTATACTGGTTCACCGGCGACAAAAAGGCGGCAGACCAGGGGGCGCAGGAGGCAGTGGCGATTCTCGAACCGCTGGGGCCGGGTCATGCGCTGGGAATGGCCTACAGCAACCTGGCACAGTTGTACATGCTCGCTGACCATTATTCGGAAGCGAAGTCCTGGGGCGAGCGCGCATACTCATTAGCCGAGCAGCTAGGCGCGAACGATATACTGGTGCACTCACTCACCACCATTGGCACGGTCGAGATGGAGCTTGGCGGCGCGGCTGTTCGCAGCACTCTGGAGAAGGCTCTCGCAATGGCGCTCCAGTATGAGATGCACGACCACGCGGGGCGAGCCTATGCCAACCTGTGCAGCCAGGCCGTACAGGAACGTGATTATGAGCTGGCTGCGCGCTATCTGGCTGAGGCGATTGCCTACACCGAGGCGCGCGATCTCGACTCGTACAGTGCCTACCTTCATGGGTGGCGGGCACGCTACCACTTCGAGCAGGGCAGGTGGCGCGAGGCCGAGGAGGGCGCAACCGAGACGCTACGGGCACAGAGAGGGGGGTCGGTCATCCCGATCCCGGCGCTCATCGTTATGGGCCACCTGAAGGTGCGGCGGGGCGAGGCTGGAGCAGATGAACTCCTCGACACCGCGCGTGATCTGGCCCTGTCAACGGAAGAGTTGCAGCGCATAGGGCCGGTCGCCGTGGCGCGTGCTGAGGCAGCATGGTGGCAGGGGGACGCGGCGCGGTGTGTCGAAGAGGCACGGATCGGCTATGTGTGGGCGAACCCGGACGCCGACCACTGGGTTCTGGGGGAGTTAGTCTACTGGATGTGGCGAGCGGGCGGTCTGGAAGAGATCCCCGACCGGACGCCCAGGCCTTATAAGCTCCTTATCGCGGGCCGGTGGAAGGAAGCGGCACGAGAATGGGAGCGCATCGGCTGCCCCTACGAGCAGGCCATGGTGCTTGCGCAGGGAGATCACGAGGCGGCGCTGCAGGCGCTCCAGATTTTCGAGCGGCTTGGGGCGGTGCCCGCAATACGCGACCTGAAGCGCAGGATGCGGGCGACGGGCGTGAAGGGCATCCCAAGAGGTCCACGCCCGACCACACGCACCGACCAACACGGCCTCACGGCACGGGAGCAGGAGGTTCTGGCGCTCATCGAGCAAGGCCTGAGTAACGCCGAGATCGGGGAGCGCATGTCGATTTCGGCGAAGACGGTGGATCACCACGTGTCGGCGGTACTTGGGAAGCTGAACGCCCGCAATCGAAGCGAGGCCGCCGACATGGCTCGCCGAGCAGGTATTGGCCTGGTTTGAGACAGCATAGGGATCAAGGACCGCGTAGTCAGTTGTCAGGGATCAGTATATTACGGATTCACCGCAGAGAGCGCAGAGTTTCGCTAAGGTCTATAAGGTTTACTGAGTGCCATGTGAAGTGAGTAAGCGGCACCAGCGGTCGACTGACACCTGACATCCGACACCTGACACCTCGCCACCAGCGGTCGGCGGTCTGCCGTCGGCGGTCATACCCGATATGCAATACCAACTGTTCTGCCTTCTCAGCGAGGAATCCACGCCTTATTCACCGGCATTTACCGCCATGTCAACCTGGCGACGTTAAGGTTGGTATGGAGACCCAACGGATATGACCGGATGAATTGCCACGCTGACACAACTGCTAGCACAAGCATAGTAGCCACGAACACGCCTCAGGTGATGCTCGTGGGGCAGCCCAACGTCGGCAAGTCTGTACTCTTTAAGAGACTGACGGGTCAGTACGTCACCGTTTCCAATTATCCGGGCACTACTGTTGAGGTGGCTCGCGGCAAGGCTATGCTGGGCGAGCAGAGCATGGATGTAGTGGACGCGCCCGGCATCAACAGCCTGCAGCCCCTCGCTGCCGACGAGTCGGTAACGCGCTCGTTGCTCCTGGAGCGGCAGGCCACGACCGTTGTGCAGGTTGCGGACACCAAGAACCTCTCCCGTGCCCTCTTCCTCACCCTGCAGTTTGCCGAGCTTGACATCCCACTCGTGCTCGACCTGAATATGGTGGACGAAGCACAGCGCAGGGGCGTGCGCGTACACAATGACGACCTGAGCAGATTGCTGGGAATCAGGGTCGTCTCCACGGTTGCCACAAATGGACAGGGTGTGGAGACATTGCTCAACAGCCTGCGTTCAGCGCAAGTACCCACAGTGCAGGTGGCTTACACTCCGGACATAGAAGAAGCTGTCGAGGGGATCGAGAATCTGTTGCCCGCGACTCTGGAAGGTAAACGTTGGTACGCCCTTGCTTTGCTTGCCCGTGACCCACAGCTTGAGCAAGAGCTAGATCTGGGTAAAGCCCACCTCACCGCTATTGAGCGCATTCGCGCACACGCACAAGATGGGCAGGGCAGGTCGTTGCGGCAGGTGATCACACAGCAGCGCTGGCAGGCCATAGCCGCCATTTCGGAGCAAGTGTACAGCCGGCAGGATGCGGGGCGCACTTCGTGGGGCGAGCGGCTGGGCTGGTGGTCGGTACACCCCATACTCGGCTGGCCTATTCTGGGGGCAGTGCTTTTCCTGCTCTACAAGTTCGTTGGCGAGTTCGGGGCGGGCACGCTTGTCGGCCTCTTTGAGGATACGCTGTTTGGCAAGTTTGTGAACCCTGCCGTAAGCGGGCTGCTGGAAACGCTGGCGGTGCCTGCTTTCGTGCAGGAGTTCGTTGCGGGCGAGTACGGGTTGGTTACCGTGGGATTGGCCTACGGCATCGGAATCGTGCTGCCTATCGTGGCTACATTCTTCCTGGCCTTTGGCATGCTTGAGGACTCCGGCTACCTGCCGAGACTGGCGGTGATGCTCAACCGCTCCTTCCAACGCATAGGCTTGAACGGCAAGGCAGTTCTTCCGATGGTGTTGGGTCTTGGCTGCGTCACTATGGCTACCATGACAACCCGTATACTTGGCTCGCGCAAAGAGAGGGTGATGGCCACTCTCCTGCTGGCCTTAAGTGTGCCCTGTTCGGCGCAACTGGGCGTGGTGCTGGCGATGGTGGGGTGGCTCAACCCCGGTGGGGTGTTTATCTGGGCGGGTGTGGTACTCGGTGTGATGCTGCTGGTGGGGTGGCTGGCATCAAGGCTGATACCGGGAGAAAGCTCCGACTTCGTGATGGAGCTGCCGCCTTTGCGCATGCCTCAGCTGGATAACCTGCTCATAAAGACCATGGCCCGCCTGGAATGGTATCTCAAAGAGGTAATCCCGCTCTTCCTTGTGGCTACTGTCGCCCTCTTCGTGCTGTCGAAAACTGGGGCTCTGGCTGTGGTTGAGGCAGTGATGAAGCCGCTCGTCACAGGATGGCTGGGCCTGCCGGAGCAGACCGCGGGATACTTCCTGGTCGGGTTCTTGCGCAGGGACTACGGCGCTACAGGCATTTTCGACCTGGCGCGGCAAGGACTGCTATCGCCTAACCAGATACTGGTGAGCCTTGTAGTGCTGACGCTATTCGTGCCTTGCGTGGCAGCGGTGATGATGATGGTCAAGGAGCACGGGCTGAAGACAGCAGCGGCCATAGTGGCATTTGTATTCCCGTTCGCCTTCCTGGTGGGAGGGCTGGTTCGTATTGTGGTTGGAGGTTAGAGAGGGATGCCTGCACCTGCGTCATCGGCTGCGCCCGGAATAACACGCTGCGCGATTTGCGGCTATGAGTATGATGCAGCGCTGCTGACTTGCCACGCTGCTTGCCCACTGGGGGCGCATTGCGCCGTGATATGCTGCCCTCGCTGCGGCTACTCAACGGTCGATCCAGCGCGGTCCAGCTTCACAAAGAGACTCGTGGGGCTAATCCAGCACAGGGCCGCAGAAACGGGAAAGACAGAAGCGGGAGGCGCTACCCGTCTGCTTGACCTCAAGCCGGGGCAGTGCGGCCATGTCGCGGATGTCGACGGCGATTCAGACACACTGCTCCAACTCAGCCAGTACGGCCTGCTGCCCGGCACGCCCATCCGCCTGGCAAGCAAATACCCTGTGCCCATTGTGCAGGTAGGCCAAACCGACCTGGCTATCGACCGCTCGGTAGCCGCCCACATCTTTGTGGACCTGTGATGGTCGATGCCGGTTTGGCAAGCATACAGTGTTAAGCCAGAGATAGGCGCGGTTGGTGTTGGCTGCGCCTATCTCTGGCTTGTATACCGTTAACCCAATGAGGCGCTAAGGCATTGGCTTGCGATAATAAGTGAGTTGCGTTTTCAAGCGGAATCCCATGCTTTCGCAAAGGTGTACGCAGCCCCTCGGGTCTTGCCCGTCCAGTACAAGCGCGGCCTCGGTCATGCCATTATCCCGGAACGTCTGGAGGCTGCGAGCAAGCAGAGCGCGAGCGATCCCGCGTTTGCGCCAGGATCGCTGCACGGACAAAGCGCTAATGTAGCCCCGCTTTCTGTTTTGCATTTTGTTCTCTTCTATAACTACGTAGTTGAGGACCGAGCCTACCACCTGATCGCCGTACCAGGCTACCTGCCATAGATCCGGGTGGAAGAATGGACCTTCCCGGAAGTGCTCGTAGTCCTCCTCAGTGAAAACGGACATGCCCCATTCGTCAGCGCCGGCTTCAAGGCTAGCGTCCCAGATTGCCTTGTACTGCCCGGGAGTTGCAGGGCGTGCCTCGATACCGTCCGGCAACGCTGCCGTAGGTATGTCGTTGAGATTGGAACGCTGCATTCTATGGAGTTGGCGTACCGGCTCATAACCTTCGGTCTGAAGCAGAACTGCTCGCTCCGGCGAGGTGTTATTAGCTACGGTTTCGAATGTCCGCCCCTGAGGCGTGCTGTGGGTAGCGGCTAACTCCAGCAGGCGGCGCTCTGCCCGTTGAAGCGACGCAGCCTCGATACCCTTATCGCGCCATTCGGGAAGAGTGAAGGTATTGTGATAATAGATACGTATGTCTGTAACATCATCCCACCAGGTAGTCAGGGTATAAGAGACCATCAGCCCATTCACTTCGGCCAGGAGAAGGTCACGGCCGGTGTCTATATTTGGATCGCCGAAGTATACCCGCTCAAGATCGCCGGCGGGAATTGCGTACCCTGTGCCGTCAGCCAGGTTGCTCTCGGTGTAAACAGCGGCCATGCCTTCGTAATCGGACGGGTCGCTCAAGAGACGAAAAGTAAGACCCGGGATCGATGACGTGTCGCCCTGGTTGAGCGACGTGTCGGGCGTATGAAGATTAGTCATGGATGATTTCCTTTGGACTGATTGCGCCCCTGCAGCACGGACGCCTACGGGTTATATGTCAACTGTTCTCCACCGGCTCTTTCGGCATAATAGTGCGTCGCTAACGAAGAGGTGTCAGATAAGCGTGCCCTCTTTACCTTGTCATTATGAACGCAGTGAAGAATCAACCTCCATACTAATTTCTATCCGAACGGATTCTTCGCTTCGCTCAGAATGACAATGCCGGGAGGGCACGCCTACCTGCCACTTCTTTGTTAGCCTGGTAATAGATCCCTCCAACGCTGACATGGATGTGCCTGCGAGCTAGTCGGATATTCTCACCCGTCGTGGTCCTTTGGAAGATGAGGCGTCCGGCTCGGCCTGTGCCTGCTCCGCTTCTGCGGCTTCCGGCTCGACTGGATTGGCGGGAGCGACATGGGGAAGCATTACCTTCTCGAGGTAGTATGCGGTGGCGAGGAATAGAGCGCCAAAGCCCAGGAAAAGCAAGATGCGCCAGAAGGCATCCACGAATCGCAGGTCTACAAGGAGCAGTTTGAGCGCGGTGGCGAAGAGCGTGCCCACTCCCATGTAGATGAGGGTGCGGTCTCGATCTTTCCATATTCCTACGGCCAACAGCACAACGGCATACACACCCCAGGCTATGCTGGCAACAGCATTGCCAACGGTGTCAGGCGGTATCATGCCGAACTCTTGCCAGAGCCACGCACCGAATCCCACGTAAAGTCCAAGACCGTACGCCAGCGCATACTTGTCGCGTATCAGCAGCCGCCAGACCACTACGCCCAGTGCCAGCACGCCAAGGTCCGACAAGCCTCGCCAGTTGAAGATAGGCGTCTGATAGGAGTTGGTCATGACCAGGCCCACGAAGGTCTGCAGGAGCAGAAGCGCACCGGCCGCTGTCGCAACAACCTGACCTGTGAAGGACGTCACCATGTCGGGCACGCGGCGGCCCACCAGCATAAGCGCCGTGCCGTATGCCATCCAGCAGAACAACGTGTAGTGGGCGGGCCAGGCAAACGCCAGTGCCTGTACAGCGAGCCAGCCGAGCACAGCAGCATGCACCGCTACCCTGTAGATGGTGGCCGCCATTGTGGGCCGGACGACGAACGACGATACCACAGCCAGCACTATTACGGTAAGGGCTGCCAGCGCCTGGAGGCTGACGAAGGGCATATGCTGTCCTCTCATTACCCCTTGCAATAATAGCGCGACCCCGAAGAGCAAGCCGGTGATCGAGAACCCCAGGTGGCCCACAGCAGCTGCCGCACTGTCGTCGCGCTGTCGGGCAAGAAAGTGCAGAGCAGCAGCATACACGGCCCAGACCACCATTAGATATTGGAAGTCCCATAAGTGTATTTCGCGTGCGATCCAGGGCAGCAAAGCCATATATGCGAGGGCCCCATAGACTAGCTTCTCTTCACGGCGGCGGTGTAACGTCGAGGCAAGCAGCGCCAGGGCGATTACCGCGAGATCGGTGAGTGCCTGAGCGTTGAGTACCGGCGTTGTTCCAGTAGCCAGGTAATTGATGGGCGCCAGGCGATATCCGAGCCACAAGCATGCCACCGCGAAAAGGATGTGACCACCCAGGCGGGCACCCCTGTCCTCGTAGCGACGAGCTACAAGGTGGAGCGCCGTACCCTCGATGGCAAGTGCCAGCAGCAGGATGTCGCCCGCGAATTCAAGGCCGAGGAAGGTGGTGAGGAAGATAACAGCCGTAGCTGCGTGGGTGTATGCCAGCCTGGGGCTCTTCTGCCGTAAGCCCCACCCGATGAAGCCCAGCAGGGCGGCACCCGCCAGGGCGACAACGCCCCAAACTTCCTTTAATACTCCCGGCCATAGACCCGCCGACAGACCAAAACAGGCAAGGGGCATCGCCACTGTGAGCAAGCAAGCTGTGAGAATGTCTACAGAGGCAGCGTCAGCCCTGGGATCACGGCTGCCCGGTGGCACGAGGTACAAGGGCAGGGGCTGGCGTGCCCAGCGCCTGGGGTTTGTTGTGCAGAGCACCTCGCGCAAAACAGGCACGGCCCAGAAGGCAAGTGTGCAGGCGATGACACCGGCCTGCAGCGCCATCGTCACTCCGTCGGGCGTCGAGAGTGTCAGCGAGCGTGAGCTAGCCTGAGCGATGCCGAGTGACCCCCAGCTGCCTACGAACGACACCCAGAAGAGCGAGCGCCACCCCTTGAAGAGGTAAATGGCGCTACTGCCTGCGAGGATGAAGCAGGTATACGCGATGAGCCAGGCCGGATCGACACGAAGAGAATAGAGCAGGAAGGGTGTCGCCAGTCCGCCCGCCACACCGATGATGGCAAGCGACATGTGGTTCTGGTTGACCGCAAGTGCGAAGGCCAGCGCGGTCACCGACAGCATAAAGACGCAGGAGGTATCGGCCGACGCGATATTGAAGAGAATAGATGCCGCGTAGGCCGTGATGTAGAAGGTGGCTATGCTGCCGCCCATCAGCACCTGGCTCAGATTGCGGTGCTCCTTGCCCAGGCGCATACCCAGGTAGAGAAGGACGCTGCCAAGCGTAATACCGATTATCACGCGCACCTGATAATTGAAGAATCTATCGAGCCAGCCCTGGTCATAGGAGTACTTGAAGAGGAAAGCCACGCCAAGCAAGAAGAGCACAATACCGATCCTGCTCAGCCATACTGTTACATTGAAGGGCTTGCGGGGCGCAGGAGGCGCCGGGACGCGCTGCTGTACGGGCTGCCGCGCCGGCCTTGCGGTATCGCGCGGTGGTGCCACCATAGGCTCTCGCGTTGGAGGTACAGAAGGGATAGTTCCGGGAGCGGGTGATATGTCCACTCGGGCGCGCGGCTGAGATTTAGGTGCGATGGGCTGTGCTTGACCAACGCCTGCCCGCATCGAGTTGCCGCACCATATGCAGCTGCCTACGCCGGGTGGGTTGCCTCCCCTGCAAGTGGGGCAGTATACCTCATGCAGCGGTTTTGTGGGCGGCGGAAAGGTCTTAGCATCTAGCGCTGCGCCTGTATGCAGGTCGATGGCAATAGGTGAGTTGCCCACAACATTGACAGCCGGTAGAGAAACGGGCAGACCGGGGATAGTCTTCACCTCAGCGCGTTCCGTAAGCGTTGCGATGTGGGCGTTCAGAGTATGGACTTCGATCTCAAGGCGTGCGACTCGCTCTTCTAGGGTCGGCATTATCTGTTTATCCATAGGATCTACCTCCTGCTGCCCAAAAGTATATTACTCACCTGTTTGCCCGGCATCGGCAAGATTACTTAATTGCGCGGGTGGGAAGCGGGTAGACAAGCATGTGCTCTTGCTCCTATAGGCGCGATATTAGCGCACAATATCGACGCCGTCCGCATAGCGCTCACGAATGAGAGGGTTAGCGAGGTCGGCCAGCGCCGTCTCGTTTACCCATCTGCTCTTTGTAGAGAGAGGCATACAGCCCACCATGTTGCAACAATTCGGCGTGCGTACCTTCTTCCACGAGACAGCCGTTGTCGAGTACAAAGATCAGGTCGGCCTGAGCCGCGAAGACCGGCAGAGCCAACAGAGGGCTGGGCAGCAGGAGGGCCACGCTCACGCCGACCGCGCTGAGAGTCATGTAAGAGCAGCTATTCACCACTGACGCCATCGCTCCCTGCACAATCTGTGGGTCGCCATAGAGGCGTGTCATGACATCGCCTATGCGCGCGTCCTCACAGTAGTTGTGTGAGAGGCTATGCAGTTGCTCAACCCGCCAACCTCTGCTGCGATCACCTGCTCTACTTCTATCCCGGCGGAACGTGCCTGGTCGGGAATATGTTTGTTGGCACGCTTGGAGGGCCACTATCCATAGTGGTCCTTCTCAACGGAGAATGATGTATTTATGCTGTGGCTTTGCTGCTACAAGCCGCTGGTAAATGGGTTGCTTCCGGCCCGCAGAGTGATCGAGGGCGCAACTCTGCGAGCGCCAAGAGCATTGAAAAACACACTGTCGCCAATACCCAGTGCGTTTCGCAGCATATCGCTTCCGATGCCCAGCGCGCTGACACCGCCCGAAATATAGTTGCTTACATCATCTATAAAGATGTAACCTGCCTCGGCCAGCGCTTCGACCGGGTTATCAACAACCCGCTGCCTGAAAGCAGCATCGGTGATGATCCGGTTGAGGATCTCTTGCGCCAGATCTATGCGCTTATGCTCGTTTGAGTGTTGGTCGCTCATAATCTCACCTGCATCCCTTCTGCCGCTATGTTGTTCTGTTACGGGTTGCTCTCCTGTATGCCACAGGATGTCCAGGACATGTCATAATCTTATGAGAGATTGTTACGGGGTACAGTCAAAACGCTAACAAGAGATGTGTAAAGAAATTTACAATGGGCCGCACGAGGCACGTTTGGGGCATTGCAAATATAAAAGCAATACGCGCCTACTTCACAGCCCGTCTGCCCTGCTCGCTACTATGTGGCCCTCTATGGTTACTCTTCCGCGGACCGGGATTATGCCTCCCGGGCCTCTCAATCAGGTGCCGTTGGAAATTGTGCTTCTCAGGGGCGGGCTGCTCAGTGGGGGTCGCTGATGCCTGCGGTTTATCAGCGTTCGGTTCGTGAGCATTTACCGGGCCTGGCGCCCGATCCATGTTCGACATAAGTTCCTTTACCTCCCCGCTGGGAGTATAACCCGCGTCTGTTAGCGCTTTGATAGGGTTATCGGCCACCTGCTGCCTGAAAGCAGCATCAGTGATGATCCGGTTGAGGATTTCATAGGCCACGCCTCCATCTGTCTTGCCGCTTGTAGACTTATCACTCATTTCCCTGTCTCCATCCTTTCTGGTTCTATTCCATCCACCGGGTTCCCTCGGACCAGGTGGGTAACCTGGCCTCTCCCAATCTTAGGTGAAGGCGGAGGAACATACAGCCAAAACGGTGACAGTAGAGGTGTAAAGTTTGTGACAGCGCCGCGACACTACGCTGAGTACCGTGCTAACAAAGATGTGTCGGTTGAGCGCGCCGATTATAGCGGTGTCAGCCGGTAGGAAAACAAGAGGGCCCTACCCCGCGGTGTTATTCCGAGTGCGTCGCTAACAAAGAAGTGGGAGGTAAGCGTGCCCTCTTTACCTTGTCATTCTGAACAGAGTGAAGAATCAACCTCCATATTAATCGCTAACCCGAACGGATTCTCCGCTACACTCAGAATGACGCTGCCTGATGGGATGCGCTTACCTGCTACATCTTTGTTAGCGTAGTATTCAGAATGACAATAGGGAGGGGAGGCTGTGACACCGACATTACATGGCCACCAGGCCTCTTAGAGACGCACGCACGCATCCATATTAAAGACAACAAAGTGGGGGTGAGCAGTAGCGGCCATACGACGTGGTTGTTTGAACCATGCCATGGCCCTGGTCAGGCGGCCATTAGTCCGCAGGCGATCTTGCTTAGATCGCTATGTGTGTGCGTAAGGGGATAGTATCGTTCTCGTTGGAACAGGTTGCAGCGCTATTTCTGAAGCCCAGAGAGTCCACCGGCGTTGCAGCGGCACCAGTGTGAGTGCCATAGTTTCCATTGTGTATGCCGCCCATATTCGCGGATAACGCTCGCAGGATCACCTTCACCCTAAATAGTGTAAGGCTGCGATGCTTCGCGAGGATCTGCGCCTATGCCTGTTATGTATGGTGCGGCGAAACTGTTTCGGGCCGCTGTTATCCGTTCCGCCGCGCCAGGGCACTCTCACATCTATGCCGCGAGCCCTGAACTCCACGAGCGGGTTTGGGTTGTAATAGAAGCTGCCGGAGTCTTCATCGTCGTGTGAGGCCACGGAGATAACCGGGGCGTACCTGTCGGTAAGACGGCCATGACCTGCACTCACGTGCGGGAAGAACCTGTTCAAGCAGGACCTGGCGCAGCAACCGGAGGAACAACAGGCAATATTCTTCCTTAATGATATGGCAGGTGTAAATTCCGCTACACCGCTACATGGCCTCGAGCGGAAGGAATTAATCGCATTATAGCACCTATCTTGCTCCATTGGAATATTGTTTTCGCGCAGAGATGTAATAGAATATATTGACATCCCACATAAGCGATGCTATGCTCGTGATACTCTGGCCGTTGTCGATTTCCGTCAGCCATCTATTAGCGGTCAATTATTGCCGGTTAAAGGCAGACGTGTATGGATACTACAACGACAAAAGTAGCTACCTTTCTCTTCACGGACATAGAAGGTAGTACGAGGTTGTGGGAGCACCAGCCGCGCGCCATGAGGGTGGCACTCGCCAGGCACGACTCGATAATGCGCGCGGCTATTGAGCAGCACCGTGGGCATGTTTTCAAGACTGTGGGTGACGCCTTCTACGCCGTCTTCCCTTCTGCCCTTGACGCGCTCACAGCCGCTGTCGAAGCCCAGCGCACGCTCCAGCCTGCTATCTACGACGCTACCGGCGAAGGCAATATACATCTGCGCGTGAGGATGGCCCTGCACACGGGTGAAAGCGAGCATCGGGAGAACGACTACTTCGGTCCCACACTGAACCGCGTGGCGCGACTGCTCTCCGCGGGCTATGGAGGGCAGATACTCCTGTCCACAGCCACACAGCAACTGGTGCGGGAACGCCTGCCCGATGGGATCAACCTGCGCGACCTCGGTGCAGGCGGTCTAAAAGGACTCACCCGCCCGGAGTACATCTACCAGGTGGTGGCGCGCGGCTTGCAGGAGAATTTCCCTCCGTTGCGTGTGCTTGACACAGGGTTGGCGCGAGTTGCAATAACTACGAACGGAAACGGTGCGCTGCCGCCGCACAACCCTTACAAGGGATTGCGCGCTTTCAATGAGGCCGACGCCGGCGACTTCTTCGGGCGCGAGAGTCTTGTCGCTCGCTTGCTGGCGCGTATGGACGAGCCTTCACCGCTTGCGCGCTTCCTGGCGATAACGGGTCCATCAGGCAGCGGCAAGTCGAGTGCGGTGAGCGCTGGATTGATGCCGGCGCTTAAGGCGGGACGGCTGCCCGGCTCCGACCGTTGGATCATAATAGAGATGCTTCCGGGCGCGCTGCCTATCGAGGAGCTTGAGGGCGTGCTGCGCAGCGTCGCAGTCACGGCAAGCGAGCCCGACATGCTGAAGAACGATCTCTTCAGCGGAAGCGACGGCCTTATTCGTGCCGCGAACAGAGTGCTTCCGCCAGACGAGAGCGTCGAGCTGGTGCTGGTAATTGACCAGTTCGAAGAGATATTTACCCAGGTGACCGACGAACCGGCCCGGGTGCATTTCCTGAATATTCTGCATACAGCGGTATCCAACCCTGAGAGCCGGGTGCGCGTGCTGGTCACATTACGCGCGGATTTCTACGACCGCCCTTTGCTCTACCCGAATCCCGGCACGCTGGTGCGAGAGCGCACCGAGGTAGTGCTGCCCCTTACCGCTGAAGAATTGGAGCGTGCAATCGTGCGCCCGGCAGAGAGAGCAGGCGTGAAGCTGGAGCCTGAGCTGGTCACAACCATCTTGCAAGACGTGAACGATGAGCCCGGCACATTGCCTTTAATGCAGTACACCCTGACCGAGCTGTTCGAGCATCGCCAGGGCAACACACTAACACTGGCAGCATACAGGTCGAGCGGAGGCGTGCTGGGCACGCTCGCCAGGAGTTCTGATGAGATCTACGAAAAATCGACCCCACAGGAGCAGGAGGAGACACGGCAGCTTTTCCTCAGACTCGTGACGCTGGGTGAAGGCACGGAAGACACGCGCCGCAGGGTGCGCATGGCGGAGCTCCTATCAGCATCAAAAGATGTGACCGCCCTGACCAGTGTGGTGGACCGGTTCGGCAGGTACCGGCTGCTAACGTTTGACCGCGACTCTATCACGCACGATAGAACGGTCGAGGTGGCCCATGAGGCGCTGATCCGGTCATGGGATCGTATGCGCGGGTGGCTGCAATCGTCTCGCGAGCAGGTGCGGATGCACCGCCACCTGATCCAGGCCAGCGGTGAGTGGCTCGTAAGCGGCAAGGACCCAAGCTTCCTGGCATCGGGAGCGCGTCTGTCGCAGTATGAGGTGCTGGCATATGAAGAAGACCTTGTGCTGACACGTGAAGAGAAGGCCTTTGTCGAAGCGAGCGTAACCGAGCGCGAGCGAGGCCGGGTGGCACGCGAGCAGATGAGGCGGCGCATCACCATCGGCCTTGCCGTCGGCTTGATACTGACCCTGGTGCTGGCGGCGCTGGCTATCCTTCAGTCTGTACAGGCAGACGAGCAGCGCAACGTGGCTGTCGCCGAATCACATGCGCGCGCTACAGCCGAGGCTAACGCCCAGGAGAGGCAGCAAGAAGCGGAAACACAGCAAAGAATCGCCTTCTCGCGAGAACTGGCCGCCAAATCGGTGACCCAGATTGGCATCAACCCTAATCTGAGCCTTCTACTGGCTATCGAAGCGGTGAAAACGTCACAGACGGTTGAAGCAGAGGAAGCGTTGCGGCTGGCGCTGGTGCAGTCACAGCCGCACTCCGAGTTGCGCTTACCAAATGGGCAGCAGTTGTTCAACGCGGCGTTCAGCCCGGACGGCAAGTGGGTAGCTACTACGGGAAATGTCTCTACTCGCGTGTGGGATGTGAGCGAGAACAGCGGTACATCCGGCAATCTTGTTGCTGAATTGACACTTGCAAAGCGCGCCACAGTACGCCGCGATAACCTGTTGCAGAGGAGCGCCGCATTCAGCCCTGACGGCAAGATGCTGTTGATCGGGTCTGACGACGGTATAGCTCGTATCTGGGATATTCAGCAACAAAAGATCCTCGTGGAGATGCCGGGACACAGCAATGTCCTCACCTGCGTAACGTTCAACCCTGATGGGAAACGCGTGGCGACGGCAAGCAACGACAATACGGCCAGGGTATGGGACGCCGCAACGGGCAAGACAATTGCTGTGCTTGAAGGCCATACCGCGAGGGTGACTTATGTGGACTTCAGCCCTGACGGCAAGCGTGTGGTAACCTCAAGCGCGGACAACACAGCCAGAGTATGGGACGCGAGCACCGGGCGAACTCTGCTGGTGCTTTCCGGCCACACAGGCGGTGTAAACAGCGCAGCTTTCAGCCCGGACGGCAAGCGCATTGTGACGAGCAGCAACGACAAGACAGCGCGGGTTTGGGATGCCGCCACCGGCGCTGTTCTGCTGGTGATTGAGGGTCACAAGGATAATGTCTACAGTGCCTCGTTTAGCCCCGACGGAAAAATGGTCATCACAGGAAGTGCAGATGCCACAGCGGCAATATGGGATGCCGGCAACGGCCAATCGCTCGCCAATCTCTCTATGAATGTAGTAACCTCCCCTTCATCCAAAGCGGTGATCAACACCGCTGAGATTGATCATGTGGCATTCAGCCCGGATGGCAAGCGGGTGCTGCTCACCACAGGAGTCGCGGATGGCGCAGCATGGGTCTATCCCTGGGGTCTGTTTACGCCCGTGAAGCAGCTTGAGAACCTGGCATCAACGCTCGCGCCGCGCCCATTCACCTGCGAGGAACGGCAGACTTACCTGCATGAGCCGAATGCCTGCGGAACGCCCACGGCCCAACCCGGCCGGTAAATCCGGAGCATAGGCGAGACAAGGAAAGAGGACAGAACGTTTCATGCTCTACCCTCTTTCCTTGTCTTGAGGTGAATTGCTATTTGAAATAGATAGCTGCGATCTTGCTCAAAGCCGAGTAGCTGAAGGAAGGATCCCAGTTCATGAGGTTAGGTTTGTGGATCTGGACGATGGTACGGGCGAAGAGAGATATAGCGGGCAGATCTTCGGAATAGATGGCCTGTAGCTCTGCCTGAAGGGGATATTGCTTCGCGCTATCGAGTTCGCCGCTCGCTATCCTGGACAACTCGTCGAAGTGTGGGTTGCGATAGCGAGGGCGGTTGGACCCGACAAAGTCGTTCTCCAGCGTCGGTATATTGGCGCTGTCAAAGGTGTCGCCCGCAGAGTAAGGGTCATTTTGTATCCAGGCATATTCTGCCATGTCGAAATCACCTGTCGACGCTGAATCGAAGAAATCGTCGCTGTTCTGCTGGGCAACCCTGGCTTCTATACCTACTGCCTTCAGATCAGTCTGTACCAGCGCCTGGACGAGTTTGCGCACCGGAGCATTTGTAGTGTCGTATCTGAAGCTGAGGCGAACGCCACCCTTAGCACGGATGCCGTCCGGCCCCTGTACCCAACCCGCCTGGTCGAGCATCCGGTTGGCTCTGACAGGGTCATATGGATACGTATGCAGGGGGAATTTGGCTTTCCATTCTTCGGGAAAGTCGGGGTGCTGCACGGAAGTCCAGTATTTGGGCGGGACCATTGTATCCGTGACTCGCCACGCCCCGAAAGAAACGTCATCAACTATCTTCTGGCGATTAATGGCATAGGCTATTGCTTGCCTCACCGCTTTGTCTTTGAAGTAAGGCTGATCCAAATTGAGATCCAGGTGTTCCCAGTTGGGAGCAGGCGCATTCTCAGCTTTCATACCTGCCTGCTCTAGTTGCTTGAACTGGGCATCCGGCGCCGGGAAGGTGCTGCCGAAGAGCACATCAACATCGCCTGATTTGAGCTGGGCTATGCGAGTGTCGCGGTCAGTGATGAAGCGATAAACGACCTTCTTAAGGAGTGGAGGCGCTGTCAGGCTATAATAAGGGTTAGGGACCAGCACAAGCTGCTGGTCCTGATCCCATCTATCAACCTTGAAGGGTCCGCTGGTCACCAACAGGGTGGGGTCGCTGTAGTAGCCGAGTTCTTCCCGTTTCAGGAACGGAATCTGGCTCATGATATGCTCTGGATACAGGACGTTGGTAACTACAGCATACCAGGGGTCCGTTACCGGCATTTTCCCGTCGATGTAATGTTTGAGATAGCTGAAGTGCTGCTTATCAGTGGTGCTGTTGTAGAGATCCCTGGCCTGTGCGTAAGACATGAAGTTGGAGATCACCGTGTATTTGTCGGGGTTATCGATGTTGTACAGCTTCTCGTCACTGGAATCGTAGTAAAAGTCAGGATCCCTGTTGGTCTTGTAGTTGAAAACGACATCGTTGGAAGTGATCTCCACACCGTCCGACCACTTCATGTCGGGCCGCATCTTGTATTTGACTTGCAGGTGCCTGTCCTCTCCGCTGCCAACGAAGCGTGCTCCACCATTCTCTATGGTGGGCGCGTACCATGCTAGCTCGCCAAAGTAATCACCCTTACTATCGGAATCGACCAACGACTGGTAGAGCATAGAAGAGCCCACCTCTATACCGTTCGCATCAGCATAATATGGGCTGAGGGTCTGGGGCTCATCGCCCACCCCAATCACCAGTGTGTCCTTGCTGCTTTTCACACCGGGCGGTGGAGCCAACGGCAGCTTGTCTCCGGCCACCGGAGTGATCCGGTACTGCTGCACTCCCAGCAGGCCAAGCTGCACTTCGTAGGGTGGCTGGCTCTCAGGGTGAAGCTCGAAGCGGTTGCGCTCGAAGTACTGCACCATGTATGTCTTGTTGTCTGTATCAGATATTTCTTGAAACTGCTCGCTCAACGGAAAGCCGAACTGCGCGAGTCCACCGTAGCGGTTCCAGTACTCAAGTATCTTGCCAGACACCGAGTGGCGAGTTTCGCGGAACCATACCCTGGCGATACCGTCTGCATCCTGCGGCTTATCTATGCCCACAAACGCAGCATCGGACCGGCTGCGTACTTCATGGGTGTAGGGGTCTACAATGCCGCGGCCTTCAGCGAGCGAGCCGCCCAGCCTACCGAGCAGCAGATCGTAGGGGGCTTTGTTCTCAGGGTGTGCTTCGTACCTGGCCCGCTCAAACCATTGAGTCTGGTAGGTCTTACCGTCAGTCAGGGAGATTTCGGGGCGTTGAGCTGTGATCGGTAAGCCGTTCACGTAGAGACTGGCCTGGTCGCTGTCCTGCTTGCTCCATTCGTCTATGAACCTTCCACATACGGAGTAATCGCCCAGTTTTCGGCAGGCGGACTGTTGTGGGGGAGCCTCCAGTGCGGATGCATTTGCCGGCACAACACTGAATAGCAACGAGCATACTGCCGCAAGATAGGTGACAGCATTTGCTGCCCTGAGGCGGACCCGCGTCGGGGAAGGATCATGTTTATTCATTTTCTAAGCTCCTGGTTTAGCAAAGGCACATCAAAAGACGCATCTTGAATAGATGCACCATGTTCACCGCAGCCGAGTAGGCTAATGATATATCCACATGACAGTCATGTCAATACCTGAGTCAATATTAAGTCTATATTGACTCAGCAGCAAAAGTCTTGTACTGGTTACACTGCAACCCAGCCGTCGAGCGCAGCCAACCTCGCCGTGCCGAATTTCGCCACGCAAAGAGCCGGGCGGTTATGGGATCACCAGGCCCTTGCTCCGTATGGAATGGGACATTCTGTGGACAATAACGCCCTGGCGTCATACGCAACGCATGTTGCCTATTTCGCGACCTTGGCAGGGCGCAGTCCGAGCGTTGTGATATCGCCTGTGAAGAAGCCTTTTCCGTTTGCAATCGGATCAGTGTTAGAGTTGCTAACTTCTCCACCATCTGCGTCGCCATGAGCCGCCATCTGGGCGTAGTCAGCAGTGCATTATGTAGGAAGACCGCGAGAAGGCTTATCAATTGAGTAACAGTGCCTCTGCAAGGTGTCTTACAGAGTGCCGAAATAAATGCTAGAATGTTAACGGGTAACTACCGCCTGTAGCGATGTCTTATGGGGATATGTATCCTTTCCTGGAGAACAAGCTATGCAGACAATGAAGATCAATAGTGACGATCTGGGCAAGTTGCCCCTGTTTGCCGGGTTCAGCGACATAGAGTTGGAAAACGCGCGCTCGAGAATTCACCGCAAGGTCAGCCCGGAGGGGAGCAACTTCATCAGCACCGAGCAGCCGGGCGAAGTGATCTATTTTATCGAGAAAGGAACCGTAAAGGTTCATGCAGAGCAGGCAGACGGCAGCGATGTAATCATTGCCATACTGGGTCCCGGCGAAGTAGTAGGCGAAATGGCACTCCTCGAGAAGACCACCCGCACTGCCAATGTTGTTACGCTGGAACGCACTCAGCTTCTCTGGATGACGGGGCCCGATTTCTTCCAGTGTCTTGAGACAATCCCTGCCATGTCTCTCAACCTGTTGCGGATGCTCTCCAGGAGGCTGCGTCTCTCCAGCGCGCAGATACAATCGCTGGCCGCCCACGATGTATATGGGCGCGTTGCCCGGCAAATCCTGGCTTTCGCGCAGGAATATGGCGAACCGGCACCAAATGGCGACGTTGTGATACCATTGCACCTCACGCAGAGCGAGATGGCCGATCTTGTTGGGGCGTCACGGGTGCGCGTCAATCAGGTACTTGTCTATTACAAGCAGCAAAAATATATCTCGGTAGACCAGAATCACCGCATAAGCGTCCACAACCAGCAAGCGCTGGCAGAACGTATCTAGTGAAATCAGACAGGAGGAGGGGCCACATGGCAAGTTTTGCGAAAGAGATAAAGCCGCTATTTCGTGAGATGGATATTGCTTCGATGAAATTCATGTTCGACTTGAGCGACTACAATGACGTAAAGGCCAATGCTCAGGCGATCTACGATGTGCTTTCGGAAGGCACAATGCCCTGCGACAGCCAGTGGTCCGATGACAAGGTTGGGCTCTTCAAGCAATGGCTCGATGCGGGTATGCCTCAATAACGTATCCGGTCAGATTGCGCTTCTACAGCCCAATGCTTTAGCCGCGCGTGATCTCGTCTATTAGGCGCCATGGCGCAATTCCGCTCAAGCCTCCTCATTGCGTGGGTATCATGGCAATCTGAACAGCGAGTAGGGTAGGTCTGACCTCTTACCTCAATCCCTATCCGCGCACCAGGAGCGCCTGTAGGCCGTTATCGGTTCAGGCTGCGCTTCTGCCTCTTTTCACTTCGTCTTATTGAGAGACACCGGCCAGATACCATACGTAGGCTTCCATCCCAAGGCTGCCTTCGCCGCATCGTTGCTGCACCGCAAAGAGGGTGGGCAAGGCCTGGAGGCGTCGCGGCCGGGTGTGGGTTCACCCACCAGAGCGGCCAGGCAATCAAGGTATTCGCCCTGGCGGAGCGGTTCATCGACAATGTTGAAGATAGAACCACCGGGCGCACGCTGGAGGGAGGCCGCGACAGCCGCCGCCATATCTGCCACATTGACAGGCGAGATGTAGCTGCTGCCATCACACGGCACACGGAGGGTGCCATCCCGCAGTTGCCTTATAGCTTTGTCCTGGGCTGTGCCCGGACCGACGAACGAACCACCTCGTAAAATGCACCATGCCAGCTTCTGAGGGGCGATGGATCGTACCATGCTCTCCATCTGGATGACGGGGCCGTTCGTGCCCGATCGGGCAGGCGATGTATCGAAGGGCGTGCTTTCATCAAGCCAACGGTCGCCGCCATCCTCATAGGCCATCACAATACTTTGCTGTATGTAGCGTTCCACGCCAGCGGCGAGCGAGGCATCCAGCAGAGACCTTGTGCCCTCGATACGCAGGCGGGTGTTGGTGTTCCACGCGCCCGGTGCATCGAAATCGCGCGGTATGGCTGTCGCGATATGGAGCACAGCCTGGCAACCTGCCATCATATCCGGCAAGCGGTCGACCGTCTCAGGCGAAAGAAGATCACCCCGCGACAACTCGACACCGGCCTGTACAGCCAGTTTTTCGGGCGAGCGCACAAGAGCACGCACAGTATGGCCCTGCTGGACAAGTAGGGGCACCAATGCCCGAGCCAGCACACCAGTTGCTCCTGCTATGAACACTTTCATGACGCTGTTCTTCCCCTTACATATAAGGCTGCGAACGATTAGGCCGCTCGATACTTCTATTATATCGAACCACGGCCCACAGCGTCCGTTAGTATGTGCGTTGCAGCGCCTTTGCCCTCAGCGCGCAAGCAAATATCGCCTGCATGGTCAGCTTTACAGCGTGACGGGTGCGGACTCGGCCATCTTCGTGCCTGGTGATGACGCATGCTCATGTCCGGCTGCTCCTCGCGAGAATGGCCGGATGAGCGCAAAGCAGATGGCCCCAACTATAAAGCCGGGCACCACGGCGACCGCGTCGAACGGCAGGCCCACGGTAATCTCTTGCACAATAGTGATCACCGACAAGCCGGCGAGGTACACGCCCGCCTGGAGCAGCAGACCCACGGCGACGACGTATGCGATCCCCTCTCGCCGCCAGAGCAAGATGCCGCCGACCAGAAGTGCGGGCAGTTGCACGGTGAGGTCCATGATTATCACGACATGCGCAATCAGATCGAGGGGCGTGCCGCTCGCGAGCGCGGAGATGGTTAAGGATGTCCAGAGCGCCATAAACAGCAGGGCGAGCGTAGCAAGCACGCCACCTGTAAGCCGCGCCGGAACTGTACCGGCGAGCCTCTCACGAACCGCATTGCCATCGATGCTTGCGACAATGCCGATCATAGTGTAAGCACTGAGCGTCATGAGGGCGATATAAGGCAGGAAGAAGGCATTGAACGGCGCGCCGAGGACGTAGTAGCCGTAATCGTACAGTATGTAGAAGAGCGCGCCCGGCCAGAGCAGCAGGCCGAAGAGACTGCCACGGCGCGCGAGCCACATTGACCCAAGTAACATCGGCAAGCCGACAATGAGATTGAGCGCGTCCTGCCCGACGAACAGGGGCAGCATTTTTGCTTCAAGCCCCGGATAAACGCTCGGCCCGTCGAACAGACCGGCGACGGATGCGACGGTCATAATGAAGGCGATCACAGAGGAGACCAGGTAAGCGAGCGTGAGGTTACCCTTGAGGGGCAGAGATTGCTCATGCTCGGTCTGCTTAATCAGGTCCATGGTTTTTTCTCCTATCTTGTTGGAATGTCTTTATGCTTCGCTCTGCCACTAAGCGACAGCCTGCCGAAACAACGGGTATACGGCGCGATAGAATTTTGCGAGTTCTCGTAGAAGACGCAGTAAGGGCAGCCTGGCCGGGTTCAGGTGCTGGAAGGCAAGCTCGGTATAGCGGACTCCGGGTCGCCCGAACAACGCCGAAACAAGGCGTCTCGATTCGCCTACAGGGACCACCTTATCCCCGCTATCATGGCAAAGTACGACAAGAGGGGCGTGGATGTCTTTCAGGTAGGTTATCGGGGACATAGTTGCCAGGCGCTCCCGAATGTCAGCGGGCAATCGCGCCAGGGCCGCATCTACGTCCCCCGCATCCAGGTGGGTGAGAAGAGGATAGACTGCACGGCCTTCCTCTGAAAGTTCCATGCTGTTGACATAGCCGGTGCGGACGGAAGCCTGTTCCGAGAAGGCGTCTCTAAGCAACGCAGCTTCGCTCGGTGGGAGCTGCGCGGTTATGGAACGGACATACACCTTGCGGGTTAGCTGATCAACCTGCCAGGGCTTGCGGACTTCTCCGAGCCTGCCAACTCCATTAGTGCAAGTTGACGTGGCAATATCCCGCGCCAGCGTTAGCATAGAGGAGTAAGGCGCGTATGCCGTGACGAAGCCAACTTTGTCTCGAATAAGGGGATTGGCCGAGGCCATCAGGGCGAAAGAACCTCCCACGCATGTTCCCAGAAGGCCGCTTCGCGCGGGGTCAACGTAGGGTTGTTCAAGCAGCCACCTGTATGCCAGGGCGATATTCTCGATATCCACGGGATCGAGGCGCATGTCGCGCATGGTGGGCGACCAGTAGAGCAGAGCGGCGAAGCCTGCACGAGCCAGGGCTTCACCCAGGCGAGGCACCTGCGGGTGATCGACGCCAAACGGCACAACCCCCAGGCAAACCACGATGCCGGCGTGCCCGGAATGTGGGCCGCTACCGGCCGGACGGTAGAGATCGCCTTCGGCCCAATCAAGCCGCCCATCAATCCGCGCCGGATACCGTACTCTCTCGACAACCGGGGTCTTCGTCACCCAGTCGATTGGTTTTGAGGGGAGCATGGGAAAAACTTTGAGGAAGAAGGTCGCCGCCTTTGCCGCTGCCTGCATTGATTTTGGGGCCTCAGCAATGAAATCGGTGATGCTTGCCCGGCCTCTCGATGGGCCGTGGGCCGTCCGTAGAGTGTTTGCGTTCGGCTTAGGCTTAACCCTCTGTGAAGTTCTCATAACGCCATTCCATCCCTTCTACGCAAGCACCCTACCGGACTACACAACATCGGAGAAGCAAGCAGACCTCCCCAAGTGTACTTTACCACCGGGAAATTGCAGACTCGGTGTATGGAGGTTGCAAACAGGTGAATTAACGAGCAGGCCAGGACTGTATGGGTATGCCGCACGGATAGTACGAATCATCTGTATTTCTTGCAAAACTGACTCTCGTAATATTGAGACTCGATGCAGGATCTCTAAAAAGCTGGCCCACCACTTGCAATGATGGATGCCACCCTAGCCGTCCGAGCGCAACCCCGGCGAATCTGCGGAGACCATTTTACATTGGTAACCTCGTATGCTTTTCGCGACCGAGACTCGTGGAGTTTCGTACCCCCACTTACAAGGCTTGTGGCTGCTCGCCTTTCCGCCATTGCACCGAGGATAACCGTGCAATCAAACGACAACAGGTGTCAGGAGGATCATTCAATGAAAGTCAAGAAAGTAGTTACAATCAACGGTACGCAAGAAGAGGCTTACAATTTCTGGCACAATTTCGAGAACCTGCCGCGCTTCATGAGGCACCTAGAATCGGTCAACGTAGCTGGGAATGGTATATCCCACTGGAAGGTGAAGGCACCGGCCGGGCAAACAGTCGAATGGGACGCCGAGACAGTTGAAGACAGGCCAAACGAGCTAATCGCGTGGCGCTCCCTGGAAGGGGCTGACGTTAAGAACTCGGGAGTGGTGCGCTTCAAGCGCGCAACGGGAGACCGAGGCACCTGGATTGACGTGGAATTGGATTACGATCCGCCCGCGGGTAAGGCAGGAGTCTTGGTCGCCAAGATATTCGGAGAGGAACCCGAAAAGCAGTTGTACGACGACCTTCGCGCCTTCAAACAGGTGATGGAGCTTGGCGAGGTGGTTCTCTCGGAGGCCACGATTGACAGCACCCACCTCGTGCAGGATCCAGGCCAACCACGGAAGGCTGCACATGCGAAGTAAGTTCCACAGGCACCGCATTAATGGAGGCCGGCCGGCCAACTTTTCGTCAGACCACAAAAGGAGAGTTCAATGAAAGCCAACTGCTGGATGGGCACCAAGAAGATGGAAGTCCAGGATGTGCCCGACCCCCGGATCCTTAACCGCCACGATGCCATTGTCAAAATTAGCTCGACGGCCATCTGCGGCTCTGACCTGCACATGTACAATGGCCTCTTAGCCACCATGCAAAGGGGAGATGTCCTCGGGCACGAGTTTATGGGCGAAGTCGTAGAAGTTGGGCCCGATGTGAAGAACCTGAAGGTTGGAGATCGGGTCATTGTGCCCTTCCCCATCTCTTGCGGTAAGTGCTACTACTGCCAGGAGGGTTGGCCTTCAATATGTGAGAACACAAACCCCAACGGCTGGATGCAGGAGGCGTTATGGGGACACGCCACCGCTGGTGTTTACGGCTATTCACATATGCTTGGAGCGTATGCAGGAGGACAGGCCGAGTATGCTCGCGTACCGTTCGCTGACGTGAACCCGCTCAAAGTGCCCAGTGATGTTCCGGACGAGAAAGTTCTCTTCCTGACCGATGCATTCCCGACCGGATACTTCGCCGCTGATAACTGCGAGATCCAACCGGGCGACACCATAGCCATCTGGGGAGCCGGGCCTATTGGACAGTTCGCGGCGAGAAGCGCGTTCCTGCTCGGGGCAGAGCGAGTGATAGTTATCGATCGAGTTGACTACCGGCTCCGCATGGCAGAGCAAGCGGGTGCAGAAACGATCAACTTTGAGGAAGCGGACAGCGTGCTCGACGTTCTGAAAGATATAACCGGGGGCCGGGGCCCTGACGCCTGCATCGACGCGGTGGGTATGCAGGCATCAGGTGGCGGTATCCTGGGCGCTCTGGATCATGTGAAGCAGGCTGTCAAGTTAGAGACGGATAGGCCCATGGTTTTGCGTGAAGTCATGAGGGCGGTGCGCAACGGCGGCAGGATATCGATCGTTGGAGACTATATCGGCATCATAGACAATGTACCATTTGGTGCTGTTATGAACCGCGGTATAACGATGCGCATGGGGCAGGCACCCGTGCAGCGGTACTACCACCAACTGCTGGAGCGCATCCTGAACGGGGACATGGACCCCAGCTTTGTCGCAACCCATACATTGCCTCTCAGCGAAACCCCCAAAGGGTACGAGCTGATGGACAAGAAAGAGGACGGCTGCGTAAAGGTCGTTGTGAAGCCAGGAATGTAGAAGCGTGGGGGCGTGGTTGCTGACCGGGTGGTTAAGAATACTTCCAGCCCTTCACATCGCTCGAACCTATTACGACTGATAGCCCGACTCTTTGGCTGGGCTATCAGTTTGCCTGACTCGTGCTGCCTGAGACCCTGTGCACTTCCTCCAGTAGCTCCTCCGCGCCGAACGGCTTGCGCAATACGCCGCTGAAGCCGTAATCTTTGTAGTTGGCCATTATAGGGTCGCTTGAATAGCCGCTGAACACGATAACTTTCGCCTCCGGGTCCACCTTGAGCAGATCTCGGACGGCTTCTTTGCCGCCTGCCCCGCCGGCTATCGTGAGATCCATTATCACTATGTCAAACGGCTCGCCCTGCTCAAGAGAACGCCGGTACATCTCGACTGCTTCCTCGCCGTGCTCAGCGTGGTCAACTTCATGCCCTTCCAGTTCGGTGAGCATATCTCCCACGATTTCACGGATCGATTCATGGTCGTCCATTACCAGCACTCTAAGGACAGTGCGCGCCATGCTGCGGTTGGGAGAGCCGGGTAATGCCGCCTCCACGCCGGATGCCGGGAGCAGCACAGAAAACGTGCAGCCGATTCCAAGCTCAGACTCCACCGTTATGTGCCCTCCGTGGTTCTTTACTATCGAGTAGACGCTCGCAAGCCCCAGGCCGCTTCCAGTTTGTTTTGTCGTAAAGTAGGGGTCAAATATCTTCGACAGGTGACGTTCCGGGATGCCCGTACCTCTATCTTGTACGCTGATCCTCACATAGTGTCCGGGTTCCAGGGGCACACCCTCCGCGTGGGTCTGATCGGGCCCCAGGTAAATATTCTCAGCACGCAATGTAACCACGCCGCCGTGCGGCATACTCTGTTTTGCGTTTATCAGTAAGTTGCTGAGCATGCGGCTGATCTGCCCTTCGTCGATGTCTACAGGTGCCAGATCACCGGCAATCAGATATTCGCATACCACATTTGACCCCGCCATAGCGAAGCTTGTCCATTCCCTCAGCAGAGGCCCGATAGAGACTGTCTTCTTCACCGGACTGCCGCCCCTGGCGAACGTCAGCAACTGCTGTGTCACCTCCCTCGCCTGCAAGCAGGCTGCTTCAGCCTGCGCCAGCCTCCGTTCCACCACTTCCCTGTCCCCCGCGGACCGTCCGGCCATAGCGATATTCCCCAGCATAGCAGTCAGCGAATTGTTGATGTCATGCGCCAGTCCGCCCGCAAGGATGCCTATGGACTCCAGCTTGTTCGCCTTTAGCTGCTCCTCCGCGAGCTTCCTCCTGCCCGCTTCCGCTGCCGCCTCGTTCAGCTTCTGCTCTGTAAGGTCAGTAATTACCAGGCAGACAGCTCTTCCCTCGTCTCGCTGTAACATACTGGCCGAAAGATACACAGGGATCGCCGCCGGCTCGCCCTCGCCGCCAGCCTCTTCGCCCTCTCCTTGCGCGACCACGAATCTAATCTCGACATTCTGTACTTCTCTTCTGCTCTGCGGCCCTTCTTGCCCCTTGTTGCCCTCATTGCTTACCGTTCGTTCCAGCAGATGCTCAAATGCTGCTCGGTCGCTCTCGCTAACAAATCCACAGAGCGACGACCCAATCAGCTTCTGCAAAGGAATATGCAGCATCTCAGCCAGCCGCAGGTTACAGTACAGCAGGGTGCCGTCCGGCAACAATGTAGCCGCACCCTGGCTCATCTCCTCGACAAGGAGCCTGTATGGTCTATCAGCCCCTCTCAGGGTGAATACCTGGCTACCGTCCTGCCCGTCCACGATGAGAGCATCCACTTCGCCTGTCCGAATCGCCAGCAAGGTCTCCTCGGCTTCCCTTAGCCGCTCCCGCAGTTCCTCTATTTCCTCCGGGCTTACCGGGCTGAACGCTTTTTGGCCCACTTTCCTGCTAATAGCCATATTGCCCCCAATAAGCTTGCACACCCAGGAATGGTGTGCTACGTAATACTTGCGCCCCCAATATTCGGTGCGTCAGCAGGCTGTAGACCCAACCCCGCCAGCACCCGATCTAAATCAGAAAGGTTGCCGATCAGCTTCCGCAGGGGCAGTGGCAGCGTTTTGATGAGGGTCGGCGCTGCAATAATCTGCTCCGTCTTGGCAAGCTCCGGCTGCTGATAGATATCGATCACCTCAAGCTCGTATCGCCCTGCGAGGTTCTTCTCGCATACTGACTTGATGTTCGCAATTGCATGGGTGGACTGCGGTGTACTGCCCGTAACGAACAGGCGAAGCACATAACGAGTCGATTGCTGCCCCGAGAGAGCCTCCTGCATAGCAGATTGCTCGGTTGCGCTGCCTTGCCCTGATGGATGGTCCGCGTTACGTTCGGAAAATTCCTCGCTGTGATTTCGGTCATCCACAGTCTTAGCCTCCCTTAACTTCGCGGAACCAGGTTGAAACCGACAAGCACCTTCTCGGTGTTAGATAAATCGCCGATGATCTTTCGCATTGGTGCAGGCAATTTGCGTACCAGAGTAGGTATCGCCAGTATCTGATCGCCCTTCGCCAATTGCGGATTCTGCATCAAATCGATCACTTCGATGTGGTATTGCCCGGCAAGGTGCTCCTCGCAGAATTTCTTGAGGTTGGTGAACGCCGTGATCGACTTGGGCGTCTGGCCCGCTACATAGAGACGCAGTTCCCAGTATTCGGGATCACCGCTTTCAACGGTTTCTTTATCGGTGCCTGAGTTGGCGGCTGTGGTATCAGTCATTCGACCCCTCCTTATCCTGCCCCTTTTCGGCAGGATGCCCGGTATTAGTTGGTAGCCCGGGAGACCGCACCTTGCGGCTGCGCGCCATGGCCTCCATACCTCGCAGCCCCTGTTCGGCAAAGAGGTGCTGCTCCTCTTCTACCCGTGAGGTTTCCGCTTCTGTACTCTGTATCTCGGCCTGTAGCGCGGCTATCCGGGCCTCCAGTGTTTTGCGCCTGCGCTCTAATTCGAGGCGATGAGCTTCTATCTCTTGCCTTCGTGCTTGCTCTGCTGCCCGCTCCTGCATCTCCTGGGCTATCCGCGCCGAGCCTGTTAGTACCCCCGTCGTGCCGAGATAGGCGTCTACGAGTTTAATTCCCTCACTTGTGAGCAGGAATTCGCGTATCTGGTTCGAGTGAGCCATGCCTCTCGACTTAATAACATAGAGTCCCCTGTTGCGCTCGCCACCGGTCTCGAGATCGCGCAAGAGTAGCCATGTATCAATCAGCGATGAGATGCCTACATCGGTTCGTTCAGGAGCGCTTCCCCCGCTGGTCAGGCTAGTCAGAAAGTTGGTTATCTGCCTGTTCTTGAGGAAATCAAGCAACCGCACCAGCATTGCGTTAACAGTGCGCTCGTCTCCTACGTCTATCAGATTGGTTATGGGATCAATGATAACCACCGAAGGCTTGAAATCATTGACCAGCTTGTGCATTAGCGCCAGGTGGCTCTCAAGGCCGCTGAAATACGACCGTGTGCTGTGGAACCTCAGTAAACCCTGGTCTACATAAGGCTGGAGGTTCAGACCTATAGACTGCATGTTGCGGACTATCTGGCGGGGCGACTCCTCGAATGCAAAGTAGAGGCACCGCTCACCCAGCTCACATGTGACCCTGGCGAGGTGCGCCGCCAGGCTGCTCTTGCCCGTACCCGCAGTGCCGGAGACGAGGATGCTGCTACCACGGTAGTAGCCTTTGCCTTCGAGCATCTCGTCAAGTCGGGGTATGCCAGTGGAGATACGCTCCTGTGAAACATCATGGTCAAGACCAGCCGAGGTGACCGGCATGATAGCGAAGCCCGTGTCGCTGATCAAGAAGGGATATTCGTTGGTGCCATGTGACGATCCGCGGTATTTGACGACCCGCAGCATCCGCGTGGATATCTGATCGGAGACGCGGTGGTCGAGCAATATAACGCAGTCCGACACATACTCTTCTAGGCCGTGACGCGTCAGCGCGCCGTCCTTACCGCGCTCGGCCGTTATAAGGGCAGTCACACCTTTCTCTTTGAGCCACAGGAACAACCTGCGAAGCTCTGCACGGAGTATACCCTCGTTCTGAAGCCCACCAAAGAGAGCTTCGAGTGTATCCAGTACCACCCGTTTCGCGCCGATGGAGTCGATAGCGAAGCCCAGCCTGATAAATAATCCTTCCAGGTCGTACTCGCCTGTTTCTTCTATCTCGCTCCGCTCTATGCGCACGTAATCGACGCTGAGCTTTCCTTGCTCGATCAGATCGCCAAGGTCGAAACCGAGAGAAGCCACGTTCTGGACCATATCAACATCGGTCTCTTCGAAAGACATCAGCACGCCGGGCTCATCGTAGTCAATGGCCCCGTGCACCAAAAACTCGGTCGCGAAAAGGGTTTTGCCCGATCCTGCACTGCCGCACACCAGCGTCGGCCTCCCCTTTGGAAGGCCACCCCCGGTTATCTCGTCCAGTCCATCGATGCCGGTTGGCGCTTTTGGCAGCTGCTGGAGAGCACGGCTTATTTTATCTTCAACGATACCCATTCGCTCCTCCATTCCAGGCTATGAAGTGAATTTATCCAGTCGCGGAGAAAGATCAGAGAGGAGTAGACCTATGATAGAGCTTGAGAGAAGCATGGAAGCACATACATAATGCTGAAAAATGGCTCTTAAACGCAAGACTGGCATATACCTGCTAGACAGGCCGCTCAACAGCTATTATATCACACCGTAATTACTTGAAAAGCGGCTGTACAGCAACCCCGCATCCCCGGCCATAATGCCCCACACAAAATGCAATCCGACATGCAGCACTCTGTGGTACAATGATCTGGCCCCGGGCCTAAGCTGCGTCTGGACCAGTACTTGCTAAGCTCCTACAGGCTATTGTTTCATATCTGACACTATATTTGTCCGGACCCCCAACCAGGCGGTGTGGCCCGGCGAGAGGAGTACGCATGTCGCAGTCAATGAAGCCTTTGCCGGCCGGGACACCCGCCCCTGAATTCACCCTGCATAGCACACCTGATCAAACGGTGTCGCTGAGTGAGTTCCGCGGCCAGATTGTGATCCTGGCCTTCTATCCCGCCGACTGGAGTCCAGTTTGTGGCGACCAGCTTACGCTGTACCAGGAGTTGCTTCCTGAGTTCCAGGACTACGACGCGGAGTTAATCGGAATCTCGGTGGACGGTATCTGGTTGCACCTGGCCTTCGCGAAAGACCGCAAGCTGCACTTCCCTTTGCTCTCCGATTTTGAGCCAAAGGGGAAGGTCTCACGCGAATATGGTGTATATCAGGAAGATGTTGGCGAGAGCGGCCGTGCACTGTTCGTCATCGACAAGGATGGCGTCATTAGCTGGAGCTACCTATCGCCTACCGGCGTCAACCCTGGCGCGGACGGCATCTTGAGGGCGCTGGAGAAGATACAAAAGAAGGAGCAATAACCATGTACGACGACACAGAGGATATGCCCTATCTTTCCGTCCCCGTTAACGAGAACGACCATGTGCAGGGGCCGGCCGATGCGCCGGTGACGCTGGTGGAATATGGCGATTTCGAGTGCTCCTATTGCGGCATGGCTTACCCGATCATCAAGGAGGCACAGCGCCGCATGGGCAACCGGCTACGCTTCGTCTTCCGCAACTTCCCGATCAGCACGTCCCATCCTCACGCCCGGCACGCCGCGGAAGCAGCAGAGGCGGCGGGCGCGCAAGGCAAGTTCTGGGAAATGCACGATATGCTTTACGAGAACCAGGACAGGCTGGATGATGAACACCTGCAACAGTTCGCCGCCAGGATCGGATTGGACACGAGGCGCTTCAACAGAGATATGTCCGAGCATCACTTCAGGAGTCGCGTGCGCGATTCCTTCATGAGCGGGGTTCATAGCGGAGTAAATGGTACTCCCACCTTCTTCATAAATGGCGAGCGCTATGACGGGAGATGGGATGACGGATACCTTATAGAGGCGCTGGCGCAGATGGCAGGGTCACCAAGCTAATCCTCACAGCCGTAGATAAGACGGTTTGCAGTCCTGTAGTAAGAGTAAAAGATAGGCTCATTGGTTATTAAGCCATTAAGCCAAACCATCAGGTCAAGTGGCCGGTCACAGTACGTTCCGTGGTAACTTGACCGCGATCAGGGTTGGGAATAGTGGGTCAGCGGCCTATGGCTGTTTGCTCAAGGCGGCGGGATCGCGCAGGCTGCTGAAGCGTGCGAACGTCTCCTCCCAGGCCGCACGATTCCGAGGCTCGTACCGCTCCAGCGACACCGAAGCGGCGACCGCCCTGCGGCCCTCTGCGAGGCTCTGCAACTCGCCGCGCGCTATCGCCTGCACAAGTATGCTGCCCAATGCGGTAGCCTCTACAGGGCCCGCTACTACGTGCCTGTCGCAGGCGTCCGCAGTGAAGGCGCACAGCATCCGGTTCCGACAGCCTCCGCCCACAATACGCACCGTGTCGAGCCTGTGGCCTACCAGACCTTCGAGATCGCCTAGCACTTGGCGGTACTTGAGTGCAAGGCTTTCTATGCAGCAGCGAACCACAGCGCCTACGCTCTCAGGCACAGGCTGGCCGGTACGTCGGCAATAATCGCGCAGAGCGGCTGGCATATTTCCAGGGTTGAGGAAGGTCGTCGCATCGGGGTCCACCAGGCTGCGGAAAGGCGGCGCCTGCTCGGCCAGCAAGAGCAGCTCTTCCCACTCATAGCTGTGCCCTTCGCGCTGCCACTGCCTGCGACACTCCTGCACAAGCCATAGCCCCGCGATATTCTTGAGCAGGCGAATCGTGCCACCCACGCCGCCTTCGTTGGTGAAGTTGAGTGCCAACGCCCGCTCGGTGAGCACAGGCTCGGACGTTTCTACACCCATCAGGCTCCATGTGCCGCTGCTTATATAGATGCTGTGGGCGTCCATGTCGGGGATGGCGGCTACGGCGCTGGCCGTGTCGTGGCTGCCGATCGCGATGACGGGAGCGGTCTGTTGCAGCCCGACATCGGCCGCGACGCCGGGCAGCAGGTCGCCAAGAACGGTACCCGGCATAACCACAGGAGGCAGCATATGAGTCGGGATAGAAAAGCGCCCCAGCAGGTCGTTCGCCCAGCGCTGCTCGCGGGCATCAAAGCATTGAGTGGTCGTGGCATCAGTGTATTCAGCCACCTTTTGCCCCGACAGCCAGTAGTAGAAGAGATTGGGCATCAAGAGGAGCGTCCGAGCAGCATCGAGTTGGGGGTCGGAGTTCTGAACCATGCTGAATAGCTGGTACAGGGTATTGATCTGCATGAACTGGATGCCCGTTTGCGCGAAGATTTGCCGGCGCGGCACAACGTTGAACGCCCGCTCGTCCATACCGTCGGTGCGCGAATCCCTGTAGTGGTAGGGATTGCCGAGCAGCACACCGGATCTGTCAAGCAGGCCGAAATCTACTCCCCAGGTGGCAAGCCCGATGCCCGACGGCGCTTCGCGGTACTTACCGGCGTAGGTAGAGATGCCCGCCTTGATGTCGGCCCACAGACGCAAGACATCCCAGTGGAGGTGCCCCATAACGCTCACAGGATCGTTGGCGAAGCGGTGCATCTCCTCAAGGGCGAAGCGCGCCCCATCCCAGCGGCCCAGCACCACTCGCCCGCTTGATGCGCCGAGATCAACAGCGATGTAGTTGGATGTCTGGTTCATGCGCGTCACTCTTGCTCACTGCAACACAGGCGCTTTCAGCAATCAACTGCCCGTCAAGCGCCGCCGGCGATGGTCCTCATCGAGCCTGCTGTCGATGCGCAAGACATCTTCCTGCGATAGGAACCTGGGACCGCCCAGTGCATACGTGCCGAGCAAAACCCTGGCCCACTTGTCCGCCATCAGCATGATGTTCAGCACCTCGGTCGGGGTCTGCCCCAGCGCGACCACCCCGTGATTGACCATCAGCAGCATCTTGGGGTTGCGGCCGAACGACGTTCTGTAGCGGTGCAGCTCGTCGCGCACGGCTAGCCCCAGTACATAGCCGGGATCGACATACGGGATGACAGCAGGCGCTACGCCGCAGACCACGATGGCGTCCGGGAAGAGGTGGCCCATGAAGGGCTTTGCGCCCAGGTGGCTGCAGAGGATCTCGTTGATGGACACTGTGTGGGTATGCCCGATCCAGCTTGCCCCACCCTCCGCAAGACAGACCGCGTGCATGAAGATTTCGACCGACGGCAAACGGTGGGCGGGGTTGACCTGTGCGGCGAGAAGGCCCGCAGCCACCTCCGGGTCACTTATCTGCTCGCGGGCAAGCATCTCCTGCACGTTCGACATACGCACGAGGCTAAAGCCGCCCTCGTCTATAGTGCCAAGCTGGCTGCCTGATGCCTTGATCCAGAATGTGCCGTCGCCATTATCGGCGCTGGTGTTGCCCTCACCGAGTATCGCCAGTTGGCGCTCTTCCCGTCCCAGCTCTCGCGAGAGGACAACCAGGCTTCTTAGTGTCGCGCTTGTGTCATTCTCTTGGTTCATGTCAGCTCGCCTATCGAATGCGGAATGTGGAGTTGGGAATGCGGAACGGCTACGAAGGCATTCCCAACTCCACATTCCGCATTCGACACGTTCCTAATATCGTCCGTACAGGGGGCCGAAGTTGGTGCAGGCGCGGTAGTCAGCGCCTTCGGGGTCAGCAGTGCCGAACGCGCTCCACGCACTGGGTCTGAACAGCCGCTCCTCCGGCACATTGTGCATCGAAACGGGGATGCGAAGCATAGAGGCGAGAGCGATCAGGTCGGCACCGATGTGGCCGTAGCTAATCGCGCCGTGGTTCGCGCCCCAGTTCGACATGACGCTGTAAACGTCGCGGAAGGGACCGCTGCCTGTCACAATGGGCGCGAACCAAGTTGTGGGCCAGGTGGGGTTGGTGCGCTCGTCCAGAGTGTGATGCACTTCTGGCGGCAGGTCAACCGTCCAACCCTCGGCCAGTTGCAGCACCGGACCGAACCCCTTCACCATGTTGATTCGGCTCATGGTTACAGGCATTCCGCCGCGGCTGACGAAGGTTGACGAGTATCCGCCCCCGCGGAAATACTCGGTCATGCCTGGTCCCCATGTGGTGGCCGCCAGTGCGCGCTCCACATCAGTCTGGTTGATCTCCCAGAACGGTTTCATGGCAGGCTGTCCGTCGCGCTCCATCTGTCCGGTAGCGTCCAGCGTGGCCGCGCCTGAATTAATCAGGTGCAGAATGCCGTTTTCCGCCTTCCCGCTCAGCTTGTATCCGGTCACGCGCTCTACCGACGCAGGACTCCAGTAGGTGCGTACATCAGCGAATATCTGGGCCGTGTTGGTAAGCAGGTTGCCCAGCAGCATCGTCGCTCCGTTCAGGCTGTCGTTCTCGGTGGCGAAGACGAAGGGTGCGCGTATCCCGTTCCAATCAAACGACGAGTTGAGGATAGCCTCCATGAAATCGCCGTTGGGGAAGTGGTCGGTCCACTGACGCTGGCCCTGAAAGCCGCCTGTGATGGCGTTGTGGCCGAGCGCCTCTTCCTCGTACCCCATCTCGGCCAGGCGAGGGTTGCCGATCAACAGGTCGCGAGCGATAAGCGCCATCTTGACCGACATCTCCCAATCGTGCTCTTTTTGCTCGCGGGTACGCATCATATCGGGCGCGTTGCGGTCCTCACCCTCCTTGCAGTTGTCGCGTGTCCACCTGTAAGCCCGCTCGTACTCCTCATGGTCGAAGATGCCTTCTTCGATGCGGCGGGTAAGCTCTGTCATATCAACGCTTTCCACGCGCATGCCCAGGTATCGCTCGAAGAAGGCGTGGTCCACCATAGACCCCGCGATGCCCATCGATACGCCGCCAATCGAGAGATAAGACTTACCGCGCATAATAGCCACCGCCAGCCCGGCACGCGCAAAGCGAAGCAGTTTCTCCTGCACGTCAGCGGGGATGGTCGTGTCGCCTGTATCTTGCACGTCGTGTCCGTAGATGCTGAAGGCGGGCAGGCCCTTCTGCGTGTAAGCCGACAGCACAGCAGCCAGGTAGACAGCGCCGGGACGCTCCGTTCCGTTGAAGCCCCACACAGCCTTGGGCGTGAGCGTGTCCATATCCATCGTTTCGGAGCCGTAGCACCAGGCGGGCGTGACGGTTACGGTTAACCCAACACCTTCGCGGCGGAACTTGTCGGCTGCCATGGCGGCCTCGGCCACCCCTCCTATGCAGCTATCCGCGATCACACACTCCACCGGCTGCCCGTCGGGATAGCGCAGGTTCGCGCTCAATAGCTCGGCGGTGGCGCGGGCCTGGCCCATCGTCTGCTCCTCAAGCGACTCGCGCACGCCGCGCCTACGTCCATCTATCGCCGGTCTGATGCCGATGCGCGGCCAATCTTTGGTTGCTATCATTATTCCCCTCCTTGTAGGCGTGAAACGTGAGACGTGAAATGAGAAGCGTGGCACGTCATTCTGTTCTGTTAGCTATGTCTTTGGGTGTTTGCCTGATATGGCCTCTGTTGTCCTGTGGATAATCCGATTCGTAATTCCACCCTTCCGGATCGTAAGCTTCTACCCAACGCTCCTCTTGGCTGTCAAGCTCCCGTTTGCTGTTGCATGACCACGCCTATAGTCAACAGTATATTCGCATAGACCCGTTCTTCGCCCGTGGCTATCAGCAGAGCAAGGTTGTCATCTCTGGCGGCATCGTAAAAGGCGAATCGCTCCATGGGGTCAAGCGCCACCTCGGCCGGAAGTATCTCACTGAACTCGGCAAAGATCGGGGGCGTTTCGCCAGGCGGCTTCATGACAGCGGCTGCTTCGATTGGCACCGCTTCAACCAGAGCGCGCAGCACATCTGTCACCTTCACCATGCCGGGGCTAAGGTTGAGGAACACCTGCCTTGCGCGTGGGGCCGCAGCGGTGGCGAACGGATAGTTGCCGTCAGCAATCAGTATCTTGCTGCCGTGTCCAGCCCTGCCAAGAGCCTCCAAAATCTCCGGATGAATGAGTTTCCCTCGCAGCATTTCTGGCCCTCCCCGTTGCGTATTTCGTACTGCGTATGACCGCCGACCGCGTTGTCAGTTGTCAGTTATTGCGGTCGGCTATCGACGGTCTGCCGTCGTAACTGGCAACCCGCAATATCTCAAGCCGGGGTGATCGCCCCATCCGGGTCCCACAGGTCTTCCCAGGTCTGGCCGTCTTTCCAGAGGAAGACTTGACCTTTTATCAGGCGGTTATTTCGGTCGATACCGGCGATAGCCTGCATATCCTCATCAGTAAGCAGCGGGTGCGCGGCTGCCTGCAGGTTAGACAGGTAATTGGAGGGCTTCGTGGAGAACGGGATGGGTGTCGCTCCGCGCTGAACAGCCCAGCTTATACAAACCGATGCCGGGTGCACGCCAAGCCGCCGAGCAATGGTGGTTATCACAGGGTCTTCCATGTCTACCGTGTCGTCTGGCGTTCTGTCCCGCTCAGGCCGGTTCGGTGAGCCAAGGGGCGAAAAGGCCACCGGCTCGATGCCGTTAGCGCGCACGTAGTCGAACAACTCCGGTTGCTGGAAGTACGGATGCATTTCCATCTCGTTCACCGCAGGCTTAATAGCCGCGTCTCTCAACACAAGCTGCAGCTTGGGAATGGTCATGTTCGATGTGCCGATATGCCGTACCAGCCCCATTTCGACAAGCCTCTCCATCTCGCGCCATGTTGCCATATACTCCTCGTGAATATAGGGCCGGGCGTCGTGGCTTCGCGAGGTCACGTCAACTCCCGGCGCATGGTGGTTGGGGAAGGGCCAGTGCACCAGGTACATATCGAGATAATCAAGTTGCAGGTCGCGCAAAGTCTGCCGGCAAGTGGGGATAACGTCAGCCGGGTTGTGCTTGTCGTTCCACAGCTTCGACGTAACCCACAGGTCCTCACGCGCTATGCCACCGGACGACATGGCAGCCTGGAGCGATTGCCCGATCTCAGCTTCGTTGCCATAGACAGCCGCACAATCGAGGTGCCTGTAGCCCACCCTAATAGCGCCCAGCACGGCGGCGGCCACCTCACCGGCCGGCACAATGTCCGAACCGAACGTTCCCAGCCCTATGGCAGGCATCTTCGCGCCCGTGTACAACACTCGTTGCGGCACTTGGTCGTGAAGCGTGAAACGTGAAACGTGAGCCATTATGACCCCCTGTTGGTTGTCAGTTGTCAGTTGTCAGTTGACTGCATGTGACGCATACTCGCTGGCCGTCAGCACAATGCAAACCTCAGCGCCCTCTGCGGTGAATTCGTAAAACCCCTGGCCCCTACGCCATAGCAGCGGCGATGGGCGGGGCGCTCCTGGTGGGCCTCGACGACTCGCCTACTTGTAGCGTGGGCGCGAGAATGATTTCCTGCCTGCTCTGGATCTCCGGGTTTTGCAGGCGCTGAAAGAGCCTGAGTGCGGCCGTACTGCCAAGCTCGCGGGCAGGCTGCATCACAGATGTCATTGACACAGGCCCCGGCTCGGCCCACTGCGTATAGTCATAGCTAACGATAGCCACGTCCTCGGGAACGCGTAGGCCCCGTGCGTGGATGGCGTTGAGCGCGCCGAGCGTCATCATGTTATTGGCGATGAAGAGGGCATCGGGCGGATGGTTGAGCTCGAGTAGCTGCTCGGTCAGGTCGTAACCGCTCTCCATAGTAAAACTTCCAATGCGCTCCAGCTCAGGGTTGAGTGCGATGCCTGCCTCTCGCAGCGTTTGCCGGTAACCTTCCAGTCGCTCGCGACCCGTCGTGACGCTGTTCGGGCCGCTGATCATGCCGATATGCCTGTAGCCGTTCGCCACAAGATGGCCCACGGCCTCATGCGCCCCACGCAGGCTGTCCGACAGCACAGCATCGATGTTCTTGTCCTTTACGCGCCTATCCACCGCCACAACCGGCACGCCGCGCTCGCGGAACCGCTTAAGTGCTTCTTCCCCCAGATTTTCGCTGGTGGGCACCACTATGACCCCTGCCACCCGCTCCATATAAAGCACGTCCAGGTACTGCCGTTCGCGCTGGGTATTCTCGTTCGAGTTGCAGAGGATCACGCTGTATTCATGCTTAAGGGCTTCGTCCTCAACTCCCCGAATTAACCCCATGAAGAAAGGGTTCTGGATGTCGGAGATGAGCAGGCCAATGATGCGAGACCTATTCGACCGGAGTGAGCGTGCAGCAGGATTCGGCTGGTAGGATAGCGCCTCCATTGACGCCTCGACGCGCTCGCGGATGTCACTCCTAACACGTGCGCTGCCGTTCAACACCCGCGAAACGGTGGCGATCGACACCCCGGCGTGCTTTGCTACGTCGTGTATATTGGGCATGGCAGCGGTACAGGTCCTCTTGTGGCAGTCCCTGAAATCGTTTTCTTCGTTCCAGCTATTCTTGCCGGTACTGGAAAACGTTTCAACAGTCAATCCGATCCGCAAAGGTTGGAGCCGATACAAGCATAATGCCGGCAGAGTCTCTTGTCAAGTGGGTTTGCAGCACAATAGTATGCTAATTCTTCCCTGGTGGGCATCCTATTGCCTTATCTTCACCAACCACGCCTTCAGACCAGCGAGAGCCGCCGCCTGATTTGCCGCGCTCAGTGAAACACTCCTCGCTGGAAAGCGTTTTCACAATTTCAGGTTAATACCTATTGACAAACCCCGGAGACGGTGCTAAGATGTGGCAACGAAACGATGTGGTTACGTTATCATACTCACGGCGGGAGCAAACATGGCAGCTACACTGCGCGAAGTGGCCACCCGAGCCGGGGTATCCCCGATAACCGCTTCACGTGCACTCAACAACAGAGGCTATGTTAGCCGGGAACTACGCGACCGTGTTCTCACCGCCGCCACCGAACTCAGTTATGTGCCCAACGCCGTAGCCAGTTCCCTCCGCAGTCGCAAGACGCAGCTGCTTGCCCTCCTCGCCGGTGTTATCAACCCATTCTGGGCTGCCGTGGCGCGGGGTGTCGAGGCCGTCGCCAACGAGTCGGGGTACAGTGTCCTCCTGTGCAACACAGACGACGACCCTGTCAGGGAAGCGGGCTACATCGATCAACTCGTGCGGCGTCGTATCGATGGGCTAATCATCGCCGCCACCAACGGAAGCGCCGCCATCTTGCAAGCCCTTAACCGCCAGCACCAACCCTTCGTCCTGATTGACCGTGTGGTAGACGGAGTCAACGCCGACAGCGTGCGCGGCGACAGCAAAGACGCCGCCTATCGCCTCACCCAGCACCTCCTCACAACCGGCTACAAGCGCATCGGCATGATTAGCGGAGCGCACAACGTCTCAACTGCCCAGGAACGCGTCGCCGGTTACCGCGCCGCCATCTCAGAAGCCGGGCTGGAGGTGTGCGACGACATCATACTCTACGGGCATTACACCGAGAACTGGGGCTACCAGGCCGCATACCAGCTAATGTCGCGTCAACATCCTCCCGATGCCCTCTTTGCCGCCAACAACTACCTGGCCCTGGGCGTACTCGAAGCTCTGCACACACTTGGACTCAAAGTACCGGAAGATGTAGCTGTCGTCTGCTTCGATGATACAACCAACCTCGTATCGGCCCGGTTCCTTACAACCGCAAGCCAGCCCGCCGAGGAGATGGGCCGTGCCGCCACCCGCCTGCTCCTCGAACGTCTCGCCATGCCCGACCGACCGCCACAGCACATGATTCTACCCATCGAAATAGTAGTGCGAAGCTCATGTGGGTGCGGTAGCGGCACTCACGGTTCCGTTTAGGAACACTGCTTGGCACTCGGCACAAAGGATACCTATGGACAACGCTGAGACAAAAGAAGTGAGCACTCCCAGCCCCGACCACGACATCCTTGTCATCATGGAAGGCATAGAAAAGCGCTTCCCGGGTGTGCACGCAATCAGCAACGGTCAATTCGAGTTGCGCGCAGGGGAAGTCCATGCCCTGCTGGGCGAGAACGGCGCGGGCAAAAGCACCCTCATGAAGGTGCTGGCGGGCGTATACACGAAGGATGAGGGCAAGATCATCTACAAGGGCAAGGAAGTAGAGATCCCCAGCCCGCGGCAGGCTCAGCAGCTTGGCATCAACATCATCCACCAGGAACTCAACCTGATGCCTCATCTGACCGTAGCGCAGAACATATTCATCGGCCGCGAGCCGCGCAAACGCTTCGGCATCCTCGACGACCAACTTATTAATGAGAAGGCGCTGGAGATCTTCAAGACCCTGCACATTACCCTTGATCCGCGCACCAAAGTGGCTGACCTAACCGTGGCCATGCAGCAGATGGTCGAGATAGCAAAGGCCCTCTCCATGGGGTTCGATGTGCTGATCATGGACGAACCCACCGCAGCCCTCACCGACACCGAAATCCTGGAGCTTTTCCGCATCATTCGCGATCTACGCAGCAAAGGCATCGGCATCGTCTATATATCGCACCGCCTGGAAGAGATAAAGCAGATCTCCGATCGGGTGACCGTCATGCGCGACGGACATTTCATCGACACGGTCAACGCCAACGAAGTGACCATGGACCGGATTATCAACCTCATGGTAGGCAGGACGATCTACGAGGGTGCGCCTGAGCTACCCGAGACCGCCAGCCTCGAAGTTGTGTTGGAAGTGGAGCATCTGAACCGCGGGCGGTCTGTGCGCGATGTCAGCTTCAACCTGAGGCGGGGCGAAATCCTGGGGTTCGCCGGGCTGGTGGGGGCGGGCCGCACGGAGGTCGCGAGAGCTATCTTCGGGGCAGACCGCCCGCAGTCGGGCAGCATCAAGGTACACGGCAAACCTGTGCATATCCACAGCCCTAAAGACGCCGTGCGCGCCGGTATCGGCTATCTATCCGAAGACCGCAAGCGCTTCGGCCTCGCGCTCGGTATGGACGTGGAGACCAATGTGGTGCTGGCCAGCCTCCAGAAGTTCCTCAAGCTCATCGGCTGGGTCGATGTCTCGGAGACCCGCCAGACCGCCGACCACTATGTGAAGGCTCTCTCAATCAAGACGCCGAGCCTCCAGCAGAAGGTGAAGAACCTGTCGGGCGGCAACCAGCAGAAGGTCATTATCGGCAAGTGGCTGACTGCCAACACCGACATATTGATATTCGATGAGCCTACCCGCGGCATAGATGTAGGGGCCAAGAGCGAGGTCTACCGTCTGCTGAACGACCTTGCCCTGCAGGGTAAGGGCATCATCATGATCTCATCGGAGCTGCCTGAGGTCATGCGCATGAGCCATCGCATTGTGGTGATGTGCGAGGGACGTATCACCGGCGAACTGCTGAGTGGAGAGGCAACCCAGGAGAAGATAATGGCCCTTGCCACGCAGCGCGGCGATATCACCGCTACCGGACCCGCAAGCCCTGGTGTGCCGGTGGCAGCCAGGTCATAGTAGGAGAAGAAACATGGAAGCTACCACGGCCCCGGCACAAAGAAGGTTTGCTATCCCATCGGACGCCATTCAGCGCGTGCTGGCCTTTGGTGCCCTCATTGTGCTCGTCGTCGTATTCTCCCTCGCCTCCCCCAACTTCCTGCAATTCAACAACATCGTCGGCATACTCCTTGCCACAGCCGTAAACGGCGTGCTCGCCATTGGCACGACCTTCATTATCATCACCGGCGGCATCGACCTTTCGCTCGGCACGGTCATGACCCTCTCGGCCGTCATGACGGGCGTCTTCGTTACTTACTGGCAGCTGCCACTGCCCATCGGCATACTTGGCGGCATCGCCACCGGGGCCTTGATGGGCTTTATCAATGGCGTGGTGATCGCCAAGCTGAAGGTGCCGCCGTTTATCGCCACGCTCGGTATGCTCAACATAGCGAAGGGATTGGCCCTGGTTATCTCCGGTCTCAAGCCGATCTACTTCAACGATACACCCGCGTTCAACACTGTCGCCATGGGGTCGGCGCTGGGCGCTGTGATACCGGGCTTTGACATACCGAACGTGGTACTTGTGCTGTTCGGGGCCGCGATCGTGGCGGCCCTAATCCTCAACAAAACGGTGCTGGGCCGCTACACCTTCGCCCTGGGCAGCAACGAGGAAGCCACCCGGCTGTCCGGGGTCAACGTCAACTTCTGGAAGATCGCCGTCTACACGCTTGGCGGCGCGTTTACGGGTATCGCGGGCGTGATGATTGCTGCCCGCCTCAACTCTGCCCAACCCGCCCTCGGCCAGGGCTACGAGCTTGACGCCATCGCGGCAGCCGTGATCGGCGGCACGTCGCTGAGCGGCGGCGAAGGGAGTATGCTCGGCACTCTCATTGGCGCGTTCATCATAAGCACACTTACTAACGGGCTGCGCATACTGTCGGTGCCCCAGGAGTGGCAGACAGTTGTCACCGGCGCAATCGTCGTGATCGCGGTCTACCTCGATATCCTGCGCCGTCGACGCCGTAGCTAGAGACGCAGCAGAATAGCAATTCGATTGTGGAGGAATGCGTATGATATGTGCATAAGCAATGCGGAATATACATTCGTTGTCAGTTGTCAGTTGTCAGTATTACGGCGGTCGGCGGCCTGCCGTCGACGGTCGTCTAGTGACAACTAAGGGTTCCCTTTAGGGACGCTACTCACAGGAGGAAAGGTTATGAAAATGCCAAAATTCTTGGCGACCGCATCGAGCCTGGTGCTTGTTACAGCAATGCTCGCCGGCTGCGGTGGCACGGCCACCCCCACAACCGCCCCGGCGGCAGGCGGCGGAACAGGCACTTCGGGCGGAACAGTTGGGCCGGACACATATATCCCTATCATCTCAAAGGGCTTCCAGCACCAGTTCTGGCAAGCTGTCAAGCAAGGGTCTGAGAAAGCGGCCAAAGAGTTTAACGTGAAAACCACCTTCGAAGGACCTGAGACCGAATCACAGGTAGACAAGCAGATCGAAATGCTGCAGGCGGCCCTCGACAAGAAGCCCGCCGCTATCTGCTTCGCGGCCCTCGACTCGAAGGCTGCTGTCCCCCTGCTCCAGCGAGCCAAGGATGCAGGCATCCCGGTCATCGGTTTCGACTCCGGTGTTGACAGCGACATCCCAGTCACCACTGCCGCAACCGACAATATAGCTGCTGCCGGCATGGCCGCCGATAAAATGGCCGAGCTGATCGGCGATACCGGCGAGGTCGCCCTCATCGTTCACGACCAGACCAGCCGCACAGGTATCGACCGCCGCGATGGCTTCCTAAATGAGATGAAGGCCAAGCATCCCAACGTCACAATCGTTGACACCCAATACGGCGGCGGCGATCAGCTTAAGTCAACCGACCTCGCCAAGGCCATCATCCAGGCTCACCCGAACCTGAAGGGCTTCTTCGGCGCTAACGAAGGCTCCATCATAGGCGTGCTGAACGCCGTGAAGGAGTTGAAGCAAGAGGGCAAGATCGTGGTGATCGGATACGACTCCGGCCAGCAGCAGATCGATGCCGTCAAGAGCGGAGTTGAAGCCGGCGCTATTACCCAGGACCCCATCGGCATCGGCTACAAGTGCGTCGAGTCCGCTGTCAAGGCTCTCAAGGGCGAAACGCTCCCCAAGACAATTGACACAGGCTTCCACTGGTACGACAAGACCAACATCGACTCGGCAGACATCGCTCCGCTGCTCTACAAATAACAGCTACACAACCTCAAAGTTGCACAAAGAAGGGAGCTACCTAACGCCTGGTAGCTCCCTTCGTCCAACCGCACGAAAGGATAGGTCCAGCATGGGCAAGCTTTTGCTAGGTATAGACATAGGCACTTCAAGCTCCAAGGGCGTGCTGGCGCGGCCTGATGGTTCCATAGTAGCCACCGCTATAAGACCTCACGACCTGTCTTTGCCAGGGCCAGGTTGGGCCGAGCACGATGCCGAGAATGTGTGGTGGGCCGATTTTGTGGCCCTGTGTGCCGAACTGGTAGCGAAGGCAGACGAGCCTGTCAGTGCGGTATGCGTTAGCGGCATCGGGCCGTGTCTGCTGCCCGCCGATGCAGCCGGAAAGCCGCTGCGTCCTGCCATACTCTACGGAATCGACACCAGGGCCACCCGCGAGATTGAGGAGCTAACCGAGCGTTACGGGGCCGAGACGATTCTTGCCCGCTGTGGATCGCTGCTCACAAGCCAGGCAGTCGGCCCTAAACTACTCTGGCTGCGCAGGAACGAACCTGATGTCTGGGCGCAGACCCGGTACATGTTCATGGCAAGCTCCTTTATCGTTTTCCGCCTTACGGGTGAGTATGTGCTCGACCATCACTCCGCGAGCCAGTGCGACCCGCTCTACGATTTGAAGGAGAACCGCTGGATAGACGATTGGGCCGAAGAGATTGCCCCCGGCCTTCCTCTACCCCGCCTGCTCTGGCCGTCAGACGTTGCAGGCACCATCTCTGAAGCAGCCTCTAAACTGACGGGTATTCCAGCAGGGACGCCGGTAGCCGCAGGCACAATCGACGCCTGGGCCGAAGCAGCAAGCGTGGGCGTGCTGCAGCCCGGTGACCTAATGCTGATGTACGGCACGACCATGTTCTTGATCGAGGTCGTAACCGAGCCGCAGCCGCACCCCGGCCTCTGGAGCACAGCAGGTATCTTCAAGGGAACGTATAGTCTGGCCGCGGGTATGGCCACCTCCGGTGCACTTACAGCCTGGCTCAGGAATGTCGCGGGCAATCCACCTTACGAGGCACTTGTAAAGGAGGCAGCGCAAGTGCCGCCCGGTTCGGAAGGATTGCTGATGCTCCCCTATTTCGCGGGCGAGCGCACCCCCCTCTTCGATCCGGATGCTCGCGGCGTTATTTGCGGGCTTACGCTTAGCCACGGTCGCGGTCATCTCTACCGTGCCGCACTGGAAGCCACAGCTTACGGCGTCCGGCATATCCTTGAAACGATGAAGGAAGCGGGTGGGGGCGGCACACGGCTGGTTGCTGTGGGCGGCGGCACAAAGGGCGGGCTGTGGACCCAGATAGTGTCGGACGTAGTCGGCCGTCCTCAGGTGCTGCCCGCCGAAACGGTCGGGGCAAGCTATGGCGATGCGATGCTGGCCGCTATTGCAGGTGGGCTTACCGAGCCAGATGCAAGGTGGAACAGTAACGCTGCCGTAGTTGAGCCGGACATCCAGGCGGGGCCGCTGTACGAGAGGCTCTACACCCTTTACAGGGAACTTTATCCGGCTACACGTTCGATTGTGCATAGCCTGGCTGACATACAAAAGCACTCCGCGAGTTGATGAGGCAGCGCCGGTGCGAGTTTACTCCTCTTTCGGTGGTGGATCGTTGCGCGCGGTGCCAGGCCAGGCAAGCAGGGAGTTCCCGCACGCCTGGCCGATGCCTCAATAACACGGCTTACTGTGCTGTGTAGCCGCCGTCAACCAGGTAGTACCCACCTGTCATAAACGATGCTTTATCAGAGCAGAGGAAGGCCACGAGTTCGGCTACCTCCTGCGGCTCGCCCATGCGCCCCATCGCGTGCAAGTTGCTTATTGCGGCGCGGGTCGCTTCGTCCATCGCCTTCTCGATAAGAGGGGTCATGATGAAGCCTGGGCCTACGGAGTTTACGCGGATACCCTGTTTCGCGTACTCAAGGGCAGCGCTCTTGGTCAGACCTAGCTCGCCATGCTTGGCCGCCACATAAGCAGACGAATTAGCGAAGCCCACACTACCGAGGATCGACGCCATATTGACGATGGACCCGCCACCACTCTCCAGCATACGAGGAATCTCATAGTGCATACAATAGAAAACGCTGTTCAGATTGATGTTGATGACCCTTCGCCACCCATCGAGTGTATAGTCCCCAACAGGTGCCGACTCGCCGCCAATGCCTGCATTGTTCACCGCGATGTCCAGTCTGCCGTAAGAGCGCATCGCCGTATCGACCAGCGCTTCCACATCTTCCGGTAGCCCCACATCCGTGCGAGCGAACATAAGCTCGCCGCCCTCCAGCTTGAGATCGGAGACGGCACGTGTCCCTACTTCTTCATCGATGTCTGCGATCACCACTCTAGCGCCACCACGTGCCAGTGTTGCCGAGCACGCATACCCGATACCCGACGCACCACCTGTTACGATAGCAACCTTACCTTCAAATTGCCGGTCGGCCATTGCGGTCCTCCTTTTAATTACTCCCGGGTTTACTCTACGGTTGGCCATGCTCCATGTGCTGCTCATGTCCGTGCCCGCCGGTAACCCACTGGTGTTAATAATAGGATTCAGTAGAACGTATCGCATGATGTGAAACGTGTAACATGATTATGGTATTAAAACGCCAAGACGCCAAGGTCATAATGGTCTTAGGTCTTACGTTTTACGTTTTACGCCTCCTCACGCCTGACTACCATCGCGGCTGGGGGAACCATAGGCAGCACTTTCTTGAGCGCCCGACCAAGAAAGTGGGCGTATACTGCGCCGCCTGCTGCGGCCCCCGCGACCAGGCCGGCTATGATAGCCACTGCCCACATGCCGCTCCCTAGCAGCGCCACAGCCAGTACAGTGATAATCAACTGGGCCACCCACGCAATCGTGCTACTCACAGCAATCCCAGGATGACGTTTATGAACCAGTCGCCGGAACGGGTTGTCCAGTTATGCACCACGAGCCATTGCGATCCTGCGATAAGCAACCCGCTCAGTATCCCGGAGAGAAGCCCGCCCGCCTGCCAGGCTGATAGATAGACATCTGTACCCTGTATGGCATAGTAATTTGCCAGGTTCCCTATAGCTCCGCCGAACGTCATGCCCAATGTGGTAGCAGGTATCCACCAGACGACGTCAGGCACATAGCGCCGTAACGATTGCCACTGAACAAACGAAAAGAAGAGGCCGACAGCAGCGCCTACCGAGGCACCGATCGTTACGCCTCGCATCACGCTAATATGGGGGCCAAAGAGCACAAACATCAGCAGTTGAAACACAATCCACGAAAAGGCCGAAGCGCTAGTAATGCGCCTGATAATCTCGCGGCGATCCGCCGAAGTATCAATCGGCACCTGTAGTGTTTCGTTTACAGTGGTTGCAGTCGTCATTTCCATTGCGCTTGCATAAACTTTACAGCTGAAGCGGTAGTAAATCTCCGGCTGTAGCGCCTGCGACCGGCGGATTGGGGCAGCGTGCCAGGCTCAGGCACGGCTTCCACGCCGTCGTCCAATCTGTCTGCCATTCGTTTCTCCACCTGCCAATTGTAGACTAAAGAGGCATCTCAATGCCCGCCTGGCTATAAGTGCGCATACAGGTCCTCGCGGGTGAGAGGGACGTGTGATTGCCCTTCACCATCCTGTTTGCTGAGCAATGTCTGGATGATACCCAGATGTCCGAAAGCAAAACCGTGAGCGCACCCGGCCATATAAAGCCTCCAGATCCGATAGGCAGCCTCGCCGGCGATCCTCACGGCTTCGTCATGTTGTGCCTCCAGCCTCCCCACCCAATGACGCAGGGTAAGCGCGTAATGCTCGCGCAAGCTCTCCACATCACGCGTCTCGAAGCCGGCAGCCTCTCCATATCTTACCATGTCACCGGGCCTCAGCAATTCGCCATCAGGGAATACGTATTTCTCGATGAACTGCCCACGCTTCCAGACTCTGGAGGCCACTAGAGAAGCCGAGCGCGACGCAACCACTTCAAGCCCACGTACAGGCAGCGGCACTGTGCGGCCGTGGGGCATATCGCTCACGTAGCCCAGGTCCACTATGCCGTGGTTGAGGAACAGCCCGCCCGGCCGGAGCAGCCTGTAGGCCTGGGCAAAATATTGCGGCAGGTTAGCCCGTCCAACGTGCTCGACCATCCCCACACTGACTATCTTATCAAACCGCGCATCTGCCGGCATTTCGCGGTAATCGCGTACCTCTACATGACAACGGCCGCTCAGACCTGCTTCCTCGATACGTTTGCGGGTTAGTTCGGCTTGAGGCTTGCTCAGTGTGATGCCGGTGGCGTCCACGCCGTAGTGTTCTGCAGCATATATCATCAAAGCACCCCAACCGCAGCCTATGTCGAGCAGGCGCTCCCCCGGCTGCAAGCGCAACTTACGGCAGATGTGCTCCAGCTTTGCTTCCTGGGCGTCGTCCAGGCTCTCAGTGCCGGTGCGGAAGTATGCACACGAATAGACCGTCCTGCGGTCGAGCCAGAGAGCGTAGAAATCGTTGCCAACATCATAGTGGTGACGCACCGCAGCGGCATCGCGCTCGCGCGAATGCTGCTTGCCTGCGAGGCCGGTCGCGGCGCGGTCTTGCGGTACCGGAACAGAGGGCGGCTCCTCGGTGGGTAGCGACGCAAGATGCAGTACCAACCGGGCAAGTTTCAGGGGCGAATTGAGCCGGGCAGCTATGCTATCTGCCAGCCCGGTCGCGCCTTCGATATCGCCTTCTATGTCAAAGTCGTCGCGTAGATAAGCCTCGCCAAGCGCTACTTCCGAAGGAGGCAGGAAGATTCGGCGTAAGGCGTCAGGCCGCTTGATAACGAGGGTGAAGCGCCTCTCGCCATCAGCAGTACCATGGAGAATCGTGCCATCCCAGAGGCGCACATCGAAAGCGCGCGACGACGGCGGGCCGAATAGATCACGAAGTGCTCGTCGCGTAATCTGTGAAGCCCGAGCAGAGGCCGCCTCACGGCTTGGTCTGATAGAGTTGGAAATGCCGCTGGTGCCGGTGGTGCTTATGGCCGCCGAGGTGCTTCCCGGCCGGCTCTGCGTGCTTGTTGCGTGCTTGCTGACCATGACTAATGCCCTCCTGTGCGCTACAGGCGTCGTGCGGGCGTAGTACAGGGAACGGCGCTGCCGACGCTCTCCTTTTCCCTGAATTATCGGCTAAGCCCGCGGTGCAGCCTACGGGCGGTAATCACCGGCAATCAAGGCTAAGACCTCTATGAACCGAGCGGGTCAGTCGTTCCCCGCCATGAGTGTTTCTATCTCTGCGGATACCGCGGCTACATTGGCGTGTTCGGGCTTCCGTCCATGGCTCGTGCCGGGTCGGAGCGCTGAGATCACCGCTGCAATCAACATAAGCGTAAAGGAGAATAAGAAGGCCTCCCGCACGCCGTCCATAAAGGCGGTCAGCGCGCCGGAATTGCTGCCCATGCCCCCACCGTCCAGAAAGATCTTCATCATCAAGTCCTGAGGAATACGGCTGAGTACGATGGGGAAAGCAATCGTAATACTGAGCATTTGGCCCGTGTTGCCAAGCATTGCATTCACACCTGCCGCCATCCCGCGCCGGTAGGGCGGCACCGAAGACATTATCGCGTTGGTG
>JBDTQH010000008.1:0-154380 GCA_039932335.1 Chloroflexota bacterium | reverse complement strand
ATGACACTGCCTGGTGGGGTGAGCTTACCTGCCACTTCTTTGTTAGTACGGTACTACTTTGTGAAGTCGAAGCGAGTGGGGCCGTACGCGTGAGCAGCCCCTCCAAGCACGCTGCGCTGAACCATTTTCTTGACTCTGTAGTGTTTATTGATATAATTGCTGATATTAACCTTTATTGGGCAAGATATTATTGAAGGGAGGTGACGCCTTACAACTTCTTTCCAATTACCGAATCTCTTCTGCTTCGTGACCCATATCACTAGACCAAAGTACGCTGTCACAGTAGAGAGTAGGACGAGAAAAAACCACAGGAGGAAAAGTTAGAATGATCCCAAGGAAATATGCCGCATTAGCGGTTGGTATGCTGTTGCTCCCCACGCTGGCTGCGTGTGGTGGTGAGGCTGCCACGGCTACACCGCCTGCCCCGGCAGCGACAAACACAACAGGCACCTCAACCGAGGCCCCGACCGCAACCACAGGCGCTGTAGAAACTGCTCCGACAGCTACTACAAGCACAAGCACAGGTGGCGGTACGGCCGGTGGAGATAAGTTCTCCTGGCGCGCCTACGCAGAGCCCGCCGCGCTCGATCCTGCATTGATGGAAGAGAACCTCTCCATCGATATTGGGCAGAACTTCTATGATGCCCTGATTGAGTTTGATCCACAGACCCAGGAACTGAAGCCCGCGTTGGCTGCTGCTCTACCTGAAGTTAGCGCCGATGGCACAGTTTATACGTTCAAGCTTCGCCCGGAGGCCAAGTTCAGCAACGGCGACCCCGTTACTTCTGCTGACGTTCTCTATTCATGGAACCGTGTTGCTGCTTTGCCTGAGGCACCTTATGCCGACTATGTCATGAGCGACATCAAGGGCTATACAGAAGTACGCGCATCAGTAACCTCGACGGACACAACAGCAACCAAGCTCACTACTGTTTCCGGTATCGAAGCACCCGATGCTCAGACCGTTAAAGTCACACTGAAGAACCCCAGTGCTTACTTCCTCTCCCAGATGGCTGTGTGGACCTATTATGTGGTCAACCAGAAGCAGGTCGAGAAGGGCGGAGCCGAGTGGTTCGTCGGCCCCGGCGGTGGAACCGGTGCCTATATCCTATCCGAATGGAAGCACGACCAGTCACTCTCACTCAAGGTAAACCCGAACTACTGGGGACCGAAGGCGACGGTAGACGTGGAAGTGCCGATTATCAAGGACACAACAACTGCCCAGGCACAGTACGAGTCGGGCACACTGGCAACCCTCGATGGGCCAAGCCCGGCTGACCTTGACCGCATTAAGGGCGATGCCAAGCTCAAGGATCAGCTTCACAGTGTTGGTCAGGCCCGCGCCGTATGGCTCGGTCTGAACATGCTGAAAGGCCCCTTCTCTCCTCAGAACGACGAAACGGCTCTTAAGCTTCGCCAGGCGTTCGCTTATTCGGTAGACCGCGAGCAGTTGGTTGATCTCGCCGTTTCCGGCGCAGGCCAGCCTCTGACCAACTTCATGCCGGAAGGCGAGCCGGGCTTCAAGAAGGTCGATGTTTATCCGTTTGATCCCGAGAAGGGCAAGGCTCTTCTTGCCGAGACCGGCCACCCCGGCTGCCAGGGTCTCGATCTTGTCTACACATATCGCCAGCGCGACGTTGAGCAGAAGGTTGCCGAGCAGCTTCAGGCTCAGTGGAAGGAACTCCTTGGCTGCGATATCAAGATCGAAGGCGTTGAGTGGAAGGACATGCTCGCCGCTCGCCAGGATCACCAGTACATCATGTTCTACGATTCCTGGGGCCACGACTATCCGGATCCTCAGAACTGGTTCTTCCCGAAGCTCCACTCCAGCCAGATCAAGGGTATTGGATCGGGTATCGGCAACGATCCCGGCTTCAGTGATCCTCAGTTCGACAAGCTGGTAGACGATGCCAACAAGTTGGCTGACCCCACCAAGCTGCAGGAGCGCTACGCGATGTACCAGCAGGCTGAAGAGATCATGCTGAAGACCGCGGCAGAGATTCCTCTGTACCAGGCCACCCGCTACTGGCTCGTCAGCCCGAAGTGGAACGGCTATGCTGCCAACAACAGCTTCGCCTACCCCTTCAGACTGGTCACACCCGCCAAGTAGTTTGGACATACAGGCAGAGGCTGGCACATAACCTGCCTCTGCCTGCACTATATTGAGCAGACCAGTGTAGGGGCGGTTCATATCCGCCCCTTCATCTACACTAGATATCCCTGGTAAAGCTATGCTGTCATATATCTTAAGGCGTGTCTTCGCAATGATACCGGCAGTTATTGGTATCGCGCTGATCACTTTTACTCTTATGCACATCACGCGGGGCGGGCCGTTCAGCTCGGAGCGAGGCAACCCTGCGGTTACGAACGCTCTGAACCAGGCGTACGGCTTGAACGACCCCCTGTGGCCGACATTCTATGGGCCCGGCAGCGAATTATGGCCCATAATTCTTGGGGTTATAGCATTCCTGATACTGGGTGCGGGTATATTTCTTAAGCTCCGAGCACGGTCAGAGCGAAACACCAGCCTGGCCCTTGGGATCTCGACCGACTCGGGCAGATCGTTCCTTAACAGCCAGCAGATTTCCAGCATTCTTATGATTGTGGGTACTATTGCGGTTGCGTGGTTGATTCTTGTACTTACTCAGGGCCCACCTACCAAGCTTGGGGGCAGCGGGTTCTCTACAGGCCAATTCGTCCGTTTCTTTCGTAACTTCCTGGTAGGCGACCTTGGACCTTCTTTCAGCCGCCCCGGCCAGCAGGTAACTGACATTCTGGCCAGCAAAGCGATTAACTCATTCATCCTGGGCTTTTCAGCCTTCATGATCCTGATCCTTATTGCCGTGCCCCTGGGCATCCTCGCCGCGGTTAAGCAGAACACCTGGGTAGACTACGCGGCAAGTACCTTCTCGCTCATCGGCTATTCTATTCCGAACTTCGTTGTTGGCGTAATGTTTATTCTAATCACAGGCGTTTGGCTTGATATTGTGCCTGTGGCGCAGTGGGGTGAGCCTCGCAACCTCGTACTGGCGGCTCTGGCTCTCGCCATCCGGCCTATGGCTGTGCTCACACGGCTAACACGAGCCAGTATGCTCGAAGTGTTGAACCAGGACTATATTCGTACCGCCTGGGCAAAGGGCCTGCATGGACGTGCTGTGCTGCTGGGCCATGCTCTCCGTAATGCGCTGCTGCCCGTTGTAACGGTCATGGGTGACCAGCTTGGCGACCTGGTTACAGGTAGTCTTGTAATAGAGAGGTTGTTCCGCGTGCCGGGTATCGGTGAGCAGTTCGTGCTGAGTGTCGAGGCTCGCGATTATGGCATCATCATGGGTACGACCATGTTCTACGCCATGCTCGTGCTCGTTATTAATCTGTTCGTTGACGTGCTATATGGTGTGATTGATCCCAGGGTGCGCCTGGGTGCGGCCGCTAGAGGCTAACAGGAGCTATCACATGGCTGTTATACATTCGTCTGATAAAGATGTCCCGCTCGACTTCGCACAGGCCGGAAAATCCCGGAGCTTATGGGTTGACGCCTGGGGGCGCTTGCGGCGCAACAAGCTGGCCGTTTTCGGCGTGGTCGTGCTGCTCTTGCTTGTGCTGGTCGCGATTTTCGCTGATGTGATTGCTCCATATAATTATGACCAGATTGTGCGAGACCCGGTTACGAACCGAACCATAAAGAACCAGGCGCCTTCGGCTGCACACTGGTTCGGCACGGACGACCAATCCCGCGATGAGTTTAGCCGCGTGGTATATGGCGCTCGTGTATCTCTGTCTGTGGGGCTGGTAAGCCAGGCTATTATTCTCTTGGTGGGTATACCCATAGGGCTGGTGGCGGGCTACTTTGGCAAGGGCTGGGACATGATACTGATGCGCATCACCGACATCATGTATGCTTTCCCGACTGTGCTGTTTGCTATTGTCATCCTTGCGGCGTTTGGACAGAACCTTATCAATATTTATCTCGCCATCGGCCTCACCTTCTGGCCGCCTATGGCACGGCTCGTGAGAAGCCAGGTGCTGTCGCTACGCGAGAAAGAGTACGTAGAGTCGGCACGCGCAATCGGGGTGTCGTCAAGGCGTATCATGTTCGCGCAGATACTGCCGAATGCTCTTGGACCGATTATTGTTGCGGCCACATTTGGCATACCTTTCGCTATACTTATCGAAGCATTCCTGAGCTTCATCGGTCTTGGAGTGCCCGTACCGATCCCAAGCTGGGGCAGCATGATTGCTCGTGGACGCGAGCAGTTGCGCTCCGAGCCATACCTGGTGTTGATACCCAGCATGGCGCTTGCACTGACCCTGTTCGCGTTCAACTTCTTTGGCGACGGTCTGCGCGATGCGTTGGACCCCAGAAGTCGCCGCTAGAACCCGGAGCAACGATGGCAGAACTACTTAAGGTGGAAAATCTATCCACTCACTTCTTTACGCCGGATGGAATTGTGCGGGCCGTAAACGACGTGTCGTTCGACCTTGATGAGGGAGAGACACTTGGCATCGTCGGTGAGTCGGGTTCGGGCAAGAGTGTGACCGCGCTGTCACTTATGCGGCTCATTCCGTTCCCACCGGGCAAGACCGTAGGTGGCGAAGTGCGGTACAGGGGTGAAGACCTGCTGAAGTACAGTCAGGAGGAGATGCGGCACATCAGGGGGAAGGAGATCGCCATGATCTTCCAGGACCCGATGACGTCGCTCAACCCTGTACTTAAGATCAGCCAGCAAATTGGCGAGTCGCTTCAACTGCATCTTGGCATGACGAAGAAGCAGGCACGCACCCGCACTGTAGAGCTATTGAAGATGGTTGGCATCCCATCGGCTGAGCAACGCCTGGACTCTTACCCGCACCAGTTCTCGGGTGGTATGCGCCAGCGCGTGATGATTGCTATGGCGTTGTCGTGCAATCCCAAGCTGTTGATTGCCGACGAACCTACCACCGCGCTCGACGTGACTATTCAGGCGCAGATCCTCGACCTCATCAGGAGACTGAAGAGCGAATTCAACACTGCGGTAATCTTCATTACCCACGACCTGGGTGTGGTGGCCGGGCTGTGTGACCGTGTGATTGTTATGTATGGCGGCCGCATTATGGAAGAGGGCAAGACACTCCAGATGTACAAAGATCCTCGGCACCCGTACACGCTGGGCTTGTTGAAGTCGGTACCAAGGTTAGACGAGGAACGCAAAGAACGGTTAGAGCCGATTCCCGGTATGCCGCCCGACCTTGTGAACCCGATCCCCGGCTGCCCGTTCTATCCCCGCTGCACATACCGCGAACCACGTAACAAGGACGAGATGCCGCCATTGAGGGTTGTCTCGCCGGGCCACCAGGTGGCCTGCTGGGTGGATGTGACGACTACCGCGCCGCATTCCATCGAGGACGAGACCGTTGAGAAAGTGGGGGTCAAGTAAAGCCTATGGCAACGATAAGCAAGCCTAATGCGGGCGCCGATAGCCGCGCCAGGGCTGCGGGCATTTCGGGCATAAACGAAGACCCGAGCAAGAGCGATATCCTCCTCAAGGTGGAAGGGCTGACGATGTACTTCCCCATTACCAGGGGAATGCTTGTGCAGCGGCAGGTGGGCGCTGTACGCGCGGTGGATGGCCTGGACTTCTTCATCAGGAAGGGCGAGACGCTCGGCCTGGTAGGCGAGTCGGGTTGTGGGAAGAGCACCGCAGGCAGGGCTATTCTTCAGCTATACAAGCCAACAGCGGGCAAAGTGTTCTTCAAAGGAAAGGACATTGTGCAGGCAGGCAAGGAAGAGATGCGTCTGCTGAGGCGCGAGATGCAAATGATCTTCCAGGACCCATATGCCTCGCTCAACCCGCGTATGACTGTAGGCGACATTATTGGGGAGCCGCTAAAGGTTCACAACCTGGCGACGGGCAAGGACCGACAGAAGCGCATACAGGAGCTTTTGCAGGTGGTGGGCCTCAACCCCTACTTCGCCAACAGGTATCCACACGAATTCTCCGGCGGTCAGCGCCAGCGGATCGGTATCGCACGAGCATTGGCTGTGAACCCCGAGTTCATCGTGGCTGACGAGCCGATCTCCGCTCTGGACGTGTCGATCCGGGCGCAGATCATCAACCTGCTGGAAGACTTACAGTCTGAGTTCGGGTTGACCTACCTGTTTATTGCTCACGACCTCAGTGTCGTGCGCCACATCTCGGATCGCGTGGCGGTGATGTACCTGGGTAAGATCGTGGAGCTTGCAGACCGCAATGAGCTATATGCCAACCCGCTGATGCCTTACACGCAAGCGCTGCTGTCGGCGGTGCCCATCCCCGACCCTGAGGCCGAAGCCAAGCGAGAGCGCATTATCCTTAAGGGTGATGTGCCATCGCCTATCAACCCACCGCGAGGCTGCCACTTCCACACGCGCTGTCCCATAGCTATCGCGGCCTGCCAGGAGATCGACCCGCCCCTTGAAGAGAAGTCGCCGGGACACTGGGCGGCCTGTATTCGCGTATAGAGCCAACAGGAATGGAGGCAAGCACAAGCAAAAGAGAGCCGGACCAGTAATCGGTCCGGCTCTCTTTTTGCTTGCGTATTATGGGCGTTACTTGCTGGCCGCCGGGCTGCAGGCGGGGAAGAACGTGTTGCTTACGATCTTCGAGGTCTGGCCGCGTGTAGCGTTTGAGTTGGGCCGGAAGTAGGGCAGGTTGCCGCTACCGCATGGCTCACCTGGGCTGCCGCATGGGTAGCCTGTGATGACGTTGCGGGTGGCAAGCCTCTGGATGAAGTCGTAGAAGGTCGAGCCTGGCGCGACGTCCTCGAATAGCTGTGTACCTGCCGGCTCTACGAAGCCTGCAGCGTTAGACACTATCTTGGCGATCTGACCGCGTGTGGCGCTGGCGCCTGGTCTGAAGTAAGGCAGGTTGCCGCTACCGCATGGCTCACCAGGGCTGCCGCATGGGTAGCCTGTGATGTAGTTCCTCATTGCAAGGCGCTGAATGAAGTCGTAGAACGTGGAACCCGGTAGCACGTCCTCGAACATCTGCGCACCTGCCGGATCGGTAAAGCCCGCAGAGTTCGATACTATCTTGGCTAGTTGGCCCCTGGTGACATTGTTCCCGGGGCGGAAGGTGTTGTCGTCAGGATAGCCGTTGACGATGCCCCGGCAGGCAAGGCATTGAATGAACGGGTAGAAAGTCGAGCCTTCAGGCACGTCCGTAAAGCTGATCGTACAAGCTGTGGGCGTGGCTGTAGGGGAGCCGGGTACGGCTGTGCTTGTGGCGGGAACCGCTGTCGCTGTATCTGTGGCCGATACGCTTGTGCTTGTAGGAGGTACCGGGGTGCCGGTGGCGGGGGCTGCCGTAGCTGTGCTCGTAGCAGGTAGTGGCGTGTTTGTCGGCCCACCCGAAGGTGTTACATCGAGGAAGGTCGCGCTAAACGGCCCCCATGTCTGGTAGACTGAGAAGTCGTTTACGCCGCGACCGCGCACCATAAGTATGTGCCGCCCAACGCTGAGCGAGCCTGTGCTCACCGCCGCCTGAACCGCTTCTGTAGGCGAGTTGAAGTTGCCGTCTGTGGCTGTCATGGCGATAGGCGTGCCGCCGGCCCAGGGTGGCGTGTCGATGTAGTATTCAGCCGCGCCCACGTTCTGGAGGAAGCGGTTGGGCGCGCCGTCGCTGCCGTTCCAGGCGAAGTTGATGCTGCCTGTTAACTGCGAAGGTGTCCCCTGGGTGACTGTCATCGGAGTAGAGGCAATGGTGTTGGCGTCGGGGCCGTGGCTGGTGAGGTAGGGGGTGCGGGCTATCTTTGTGAGATAGGTGAGCATACCCTTGTTCTCGGGCCAGATACCCTGAGTCGAGCCGCAACCGGGGTTGTCTATGCAGGTGAACGATGGCAGGAAGGAGTTGCCGCTCAGCTCAGTTGAGAACGACGCAACGCCCATCTCGCCATATGTGAAATCGATGGAGCCGCCGTCCACAACATAAAGCATATTGGGAATGGAGCCGTAGTCGTAGCCGTTGCCCTGTGCCTGCGGCGAGCTAATGTGCTTGGCGATATTGTCGGTCTCGTTGAAGTTGGGCATATCGGTGTATGTCCAGCCCCAGCTATAGAGGTTGACGGGCACGACCGTGTGTATGTTCTGGTAGACGCCGGTGGTTGTGATTGGGGCGGGGTCTGTGTCGTTGGGACCGCGCTGGTCGGGATAGAGGCTGCGCAGCTTGGTCGTGACTGCCTGTGTTTCGTCCTCAGAGCCGGGCGAAACGCCACGGTATGTCTGATCACATGGGAGATTAGTTGAGCCGCCGCAGCAGCCCCACTTGAAGGGGAAGTTTCGGTTGTCATCAATGCCGAAGTGGTTGCCCGATGTGGGTGGTATAGAGCAGTTACCGGCGCTGTTGTTGCCGTTCTTGCGGTACATGTAAGGGCTGCCGCCGCCACCGCCTGCCTCGACGATATGGTGACCATCGGGGTTGTATGTCGGCATGATGTAGATGTCATTGTAATCTACCATCCATCTTGCATCGGCATTTGTATCATAGTTGTCGAGGAGCCAGCTAATATAGCGCATGGCTACTTCAGGGGTAGCGATTTCACGGGAGTGGATGCCACCGTCTGCCCAGAAGACAGGCTTGGGGCCAGGTATGTTCTGGTTGGTAATGCGCAGCACGAAGAGATCGTAGCCATTATTGGGCGTAGGATACGTGCACTGTCCGGGGTGGGTCTTGCACCACGTATCGCCTATGTCCTGCTTCTCGGCGAGGGTGGGGTATTGAGCCACCTTCTGATCGAGGAAGGCATAGATCTCTTCTACGGTCTTATAACCGCCATAAAAGGTGTCGCGGAAGAGTTGAGGATCGCTGAGTTCCTGGCTGCCTTCTACGTCGATCTCGACGCGGAGGCCGCGCTGTACGAGGGTCTTGTACTGGCTGCTGTCACCAAAGATGGTGAGATAGCCCTTTGTGGTGGGTATTTCCTCGGCGCTGAATTCAGCGGCCAGTTGATCGCGCTGAGCGCGACTGGTGAAGTAGACGCGCATGACGAGCGTGCTGTATTGCTCTACAGCCTGAGCATCGGAGATGGCGCCAGCGGGCATGGGCGCTGACGCCTGCGCCGTGCCTACCGCGCTTCCACCGACGGCCAACACGGGGATGAAGGCCATGAAGGCGACCATTGCGAGTCTCCAAACTACCGGGAAGCGACTGTGACGTTTCTGCTTGTTCAAGTTTGTACTCCCTCCTTTATTCTCCTGTAAGCCGTTGCAGATAGCAGCAGTAACCCGCCGTCCAAGTTCAAGCGGCACTGAGCTAGACAATTATATAACATTGATCGTGTATACCCAACCCTTTCTCTGTGTTATACTGGTCAATGTTCGAGGCAGAAAATCAAAAAGGTACGTAAAATGCAGTATGCGAGTGTTTGGCCTTAGCTGCGGAAATACACAGAATGGAGATTTTGATAATGGCGGTACGCGAAAATTATGCTTCTCAAGATGATATTGATGCTATACTCGCGATGAAACGGATTGCTGTTGTAGGGCTTTCTTCCAACCCTTCGCGGCCAAGCTTTGGCGTGGCGAGCTATATGAAGAACCACGGATACGAGATAATACCGGTCAATCCTACCGAGCAGGAGATACTGGGCGAGCCTGCTTACGCCAGCCTGTCTGATCTGCCTGAGCCTCCGGAGGTGGTGGATGTTTTCCGGCGGCCTGAGCATGTGGCTGTCGTAGTGGACGAAGCGATCAAGATTGGGGCTAAGGCCATCTGGCTGCAACTGGGTGTTATTGATGAGGACGCGGCGCGCAAGGCTCGTGAAGCAGGTCTTCATGTTGTTATGGACAGGTGCATAAAGGTTGAGCACATGGGGCACATGCCTGCGTAACGCCTGGCCCTGGAACAGAGCCTGGTGAGTGGAGTGAATGATGCAGACTGGCGTGATCGGGATAATCGGCGGGTCGGGCTTTTATAACATGGCAGGTATGACTGATGTAAGTAGTGTGGCGGTTGACACACCATTTGGCGCAACGAGCGATCCTGTTGTAACGGGTAAGATAGCCGGACGAGATGTAGCGTTCATTGCTCGCCACGGTCGCGGACATAGAGTGAACCCGACGCATGTACCGGTCAGGGCCAACATCTTCGCACTGAAGACGCTGGGCGTTACTCATCTCCTCTCGATAAGCGCGGTTGGAAGCATGAAAGAGGAGATAGAGCCGCTGCATATGGTGGTTCCCGACCAGTTGATCGACCGCACAGTGGCACGTCCCCGCACCTTTTTCGATGACGGGCCTGTTGTGCATGTGGCCTTCGCCAATCCCTATGACGACACGTTCAGAGATCTGCTGGCGAATGCCGCCGAGAGCGCCGGGGCTACGGTCCACCGGGGCGGCACCTATATCTGTATAGAAGGGCCGCAGTTCTCCACGATTGCCGAGTCTTTGCTTTTTAGAAGCTGGGGTGTATCAGTAATTGGTATGACAGCGATGCCCGAAGCGCGGTTGGCCCGTGAAGCTGAGATGTGCTATGCAACGCTGGCGATGGCAACCGACTATGATAGCTGGCATCTCGACCATGACAACGTGACCGTCGATCTGGTGGTGCGGAACCTCAACAAGAACGTGCAGCGCGCACAGGATACCGTTGAGGCGCTGGTCGCATCACTGCCCAACGAGTACGAATCGCCGGCAGCGAGCGCACTTGAGAACGCCATTATGACCGCGCCGGAAGCCATACCAGAGGAAGTGAAAGAGCGATTGAAGCCTCTACTCAGTAAATACGTGTAGAGGCGGATCTGCAACCTGATCTAGAACCGGTAGTTAAGATATAGATGTGTGCTAAACCAGCCCTTGTCTCGAATACGCCTCAGCGTGGCGCGCCCGCAACGTCGCCCGAGCGTCATCGTCCCTCCCGCCAGCTATCACAGCCGACCGGACTCTGGGGGAAGGTGCGCCGGTTCCGCTGGACCGAGTTTCGCCTGCTGCTAATACCATCGGTGCTTAGCATCGTTGGCATGCTGATGGTAATACTGGTGCCCACCGGCGAGGCACAGTGGCAGTGGACCGACCTCTGGATGAGCTTCCTCTTTATAGGCCTGCTTTACGGGGTGCATGTCTGGCTGAACATTACCAGGCCCACCACCGACCAGATACTCTTGCCCGTGGTGGGCGTGATTGTTGTGCTCGGTCTGGTGATGATACAAAGACTTGAGCCTTCTTTATCAGGGGCGTTCCGCGGCATCGCCAACAAGCAAGTGGTCTGGATTACGGCGGGCATGTTCGCGCTGTGGGTTACGGTTACGTTCCTGCGCGACCTGAACTGGCTGCGGCGCTACAAGTATACATTCGCCATTTTGGGTATCCTGCTGGTGGCCGCGACCCTTGTTTTCGGCAGCGATGGAGGCAGTGGGAGCGGGGTAAAGCTCTGGTTCAACTTTGGCTTCTTCCAGTTCCAGCCCTCGGAGTTGCTCAAGGTTCTGCTGGTTATTTTCCTGGCGGGCTACCTTGACGACAAGCGCGACCTGCTCATCTCGTCGTATAAGATCGGGCCGATAAGTCTGCCGCCGCTGCCCTATCTCGCGCCCTTGCTGCTTTTGTGGGCGTTGGCGCTGATATTGTTTGTCATACAGAAGGACCTGGGGAGCGCGCTGCTCTTCTTCGGCATCTTCCTTGCCATGCTCTATGTGGCGAGCGGCAAAGCGTTCTATGTGGTGAGCGGGCTTGGCCTCTTCTTTATCGCGGCGTACCTGCTGAACTCCTTCTTTGCATCACAATTCACCCACATACAGAAGCGCGTGAATATCTGGCTGAATCCGTGGCCTGTGGGGCAAGATGAAGGCTATCAGATAGTGCAATCGCTCTTCTCGCTGGCGTCGGGCGGTGTGCTTGGCAAAGGCATCGGGTTTGGTTCGCCGGGCTACATACCTGCCGTGCAGACCGACATGATTATCTCAGCCATTGGCGAGGAGTTGGGGCTAGCGGGCACGCTTGGGGTGATCGCTCTGTTCGTGGTGCTGGTATATCGCGGCTACCACATTGCGTTGAGCGCACGTACGGGCTACGAGCAGCTGCTCGCGGTGGGCCTGACCACTGTGCTCGGCTTGCAGGCGATCATCATTATGGGCGGTGCCATTAAGATGATTCCGCTCACGGGTATTACGCTCCCTTTCATTAGCTACGGTGGGTCGTCCATCATCACAAACTTCTTAATTGTTGGCCTCTTGTTGCGGATTTCATCCCATAAGGGGAACGGAAGCACACAGCGCCTTCCATAGACAAGGCAGTAAGCACTATTATGGTTCCTTTCGGTATAAAGCTACTTCGTACATTATCGCTGGTACTGGCGGTGGGGCTGCTGCTCTTCGGCATTGTCAGCGATTCTTTGCCGCGCCAGCCGGGGGATACTTCTCCACCCGATGATAGCCGTTGGCTGTTGAGCCTGGGCGGTGCGTTTGTCCTGCTTATGATATTTGCCGTTTTGTCGGTGCCGAAAGCCTCGGCCGTGAAGACGATCACACCCGACGAGAAGTTCAGGAGGAATGTGCAGCAGCTTGGTGGGTTCTTGCTGGTGGGCTTTGCTCTGCTCAGCTTGCATCTACTGCGCGAGCAGATTGTGGCCGCTTCGGTAATAAAGAACGCGACCGTGGTAACAGAAACGGGGTCGGTCGTACAGGACCCGCGCAAAGTGCCTGAAGAACTGCGTATCAGGCGCGGCGCGATCTACGCGGGAGATAAGACGGTGGCGGCAAGCGAGGTTATTACACCATCTCGTTTCGCACACCGCCTCTATCCGGAACCCGATCTATCGTACCTGGCGGGGTACTATAACCCCACGGTTTACGGGTCGGCAGGGTTGGAAGCATCGTTCGACGACTACCTGTCCGGTGGTAGAGTGCTCGATCCGCTGCTTGAACAACAACGGCAAGTGCTGAACCGTCCCGTGGTGGGCAGCGACCTCTACCTCACGGTGAACCCGGCCTTGCAAACAGTGGCGCAGAATACGCTTGGCGAGCGGAAGGGCGCGATTGTGCTGCTCGACGCGCAGAGCGGGGCCATCCTGGCGATGTCGTCCTGGCCGCATATCGACCCACAGCAGCTTTCCTTCAACCCCTACGTGAACGATTGGGGCGCGGAGAACAAGCGCATCATAGATTATTACGCGACCGTCGTGAACGACAGTAATAACCCGCTCCTTATGAGGGCAACGCAGGGACTTTACCCGCCCGGCTCGACCTTCAAGACGCTGACAGCAGGCGCGGCAATCGATACAGGGGTAGCGTTGCCTTCGGCCATCTTTACCGATACGGACGGTACTGTGCAGGTCGAGGCGGGCAGCTATGTGCACCGCGACTGCTCGACCTGCCGCCCCGCCAATCATGGCCCGCGCTTCACGCTGACCGAAGGCTACAAGTGGTCGCTGAACGTGGTGTTTGCTGAGCTTGCCATCAAGATGGGCCCAACCAGGCTGGCAGAATATTCCCGTCGGTTCGGGTTCGGCACGCGCTACGATCTGGGTGTTCCTGTAGAGGTCAGCCGCATCGTGTCCGATGTGAAGGAGCTTGACTCAAGCAAGAACCTGCTCGCGGCCACCGCTTATGGACAGGGCGACGTGCAGGCAACGCCGTTGCAGATGGCGCTTGTGGCGGCAGTAGTGGCGCACGGCGGCAACCTGCCCGCGCCGTACATGGCCCAGGCGATCAAGAACCCTGAGACGGGCGAAACGGTGTGGCAGTACCAACCACACAACATAGGCCAGGTGCTGTCGCCGACCAGCAATAATGCGCTCAAGGCTATGATGCTGGAGTCGATCAAGACAGGCTGGGCAAACGCCGCGGGTATACCGGGCGTGACGGTGGGCGGCAAGACGGGCACAGCCGAGACAGGTCGCGATACGTCGCACTCGTGGTTTATCGGCTTTGCGGGCCGGGACGCTAACAATCCGCAGTATGCCATCGCGGTGCTGGTGGAAGATGGCGGCGAAGGGACAAGGGTAGCCCTGCCGATGGCGCGCAAGGTTCTGGAGGCTGCGCTCGGCGTAAAGTAAGCTACTTTAGCTGCCGCTCGTCTACGTCGATTCTGGGGCCGAGGAACTTTGGCTGGTCGTTTATCAGGATGCGGAAAGCTGTGCCTGCGAGCGCCGGATATTCCCGCAGCTCATTGTAAAGGGTAGGATAGGGTTGGCGGTCGGCTGCTACACCCACAGCGTTCACCTTGAGTGTATTGCAGACGTAGAGTACGCGCGGCAGGTGGAAGCGCTGCGTGATGAGGGTGGCATCTGTGAGACCGAACACCTCGCGCGCCCGGTAGCAGCTGTCCCAACTGTTGAAGCCCGCATAGTCGAGAACAATGTCGTCGTCGGGCACTTCCAGTTGGATAGCGGTCCGGCGCATGACCTCTACTTCGTTGTAGTTGACCGTGCTGTTGTCGCCCGTCATCAAGAGCTTGTCGATTTTGCCCGACCTGTAAAGGTCAGCGGCGGTGGCGACACGGTCGTAGAGCATAGCGGATGGCCCGCCCGACCTGTTGAGGCCCGCGCCGAACACCAGGCCAACATGATTCGAAGGCAGGTTTGCATCGTCGACTTCATATATGAGGCCGCCGGTTTGCACATCCACCCATAACTTAAACGCGACTACTGCTACAACAGCGAGTGCACCGAGGGCAACGCCTACCAATAAAAGCCTCTTGACTACTGTGCCCAATGTGCTGCGCGGTCGAACCGGCTTGTGGTAAGCCCAGCGCCGTGGACCGAGCCGCCTTAGTTTAGTGGTGGGAACTGTGCGAGCAGCTACGTACTTATGCCTTGGATCGCTGCTCATCAACCTTTACCTTGTTCCAAACTTTGTCCATCTCGTCTACATTCATGTCGCGCAGCTTGCTGCCGCCCGCCACTATATTTTGCTCCATCGCTGTGAATCGCCTGATAAACTTGTCGTTGGCTTTGCGCAACGCTTCTTCGCCGTTGATGCCCATCCATTCGGCGAGCACCACCAGCGAGAAGAGTAGGTCGCCCATTTCTTCCATGCGGCGCTCTTTGCCTTCTTCGGCTTCCAGCTCGGCAAGCTCTTCGCGCACTTTGTCGTACACTCCCTGGATGTCGTTCCAGTTGAAGCCGACACGCGCTGCACGGACCTGAAGCTGTTGGGCGCGTTCGAGGGCGGGCATCGCGCGAGGCACGCTGAGCAGCAGGCCGGTGCCCTCAAGACCCTGTTCGGCTGCCTGGGCCGATTGGAACTTGCGCCCGGCTTTTGCCTTGGCTTCGCGCTCTCCGGCCTTGATGACTTCCCAGTTGCGCAGCACATGATCGGCCCCGGTTACTTCTGTATCGCCGAATACGTGGGGGTGGCGGCGAATCAGCTTGGAGACGATATGACCAACAACATCCGACAGGGTGAACTCTTCGGCTGACACGGCAAGCTGCGAGTGAAAGACCACCTGGAGAAGCAAATCGCCTAACTCCTCGGCAAGATTGTCGGGGTCGCCTTCGTCCATTGCGTCCACGGCCTCATATGCCTCTTCCAGAAGATGGTGCTTTATCGAGTCGTGGGTCTGCTCGCGGTCCCACGGGCAGCCGCCCGGCCCGCGCAGCCTGCCCATCACATACACAAGGGAGTTGAACTCGCGAGGCAGTGCCAGCGGTTCAAGTGCGGGTAGATAGATGCAGGCCAGGTGGTTGATGCCGTGGCTGTGGTCCATCTCGGCCAGGGTGGTCTGGATAACTTGCTCCTGGCCCGGCACGCCTGCGTTCAATACAACAGTGGCGGGGTGCTCGTCGGGATAGCGCTCCAGCAGAACCAGCTTGCAGGCCGAAGCCACGCGGTCGTTGTAGACCTGCGAAAGAATGACCGGGTACATCGGTGAGAGGCCAGCCAGCGAGGGAAAGGCGGAAGGCTCAACAGGCAGCGCATAGGGGCTGAAGAGGAAAGGCTCGTCGGGTTGAGGTTCGGGCGCAGCAGTGCCTTCTGTGCCATAGCCCGCCAGCTCTGTGCCGTCTACGATCTGCAAGCCGTGTAGCAATGGGTCGAGGTTGAGGGCTGTGCAAACAGGCTCGATGAAGGAGAGGCCTGCCAGAATGCGTATCTCTACGCCGCGCTCGGTTGCCAGCGTGCGGAGGTGACGTACCGAGGCTTCGCCAATCACAGGGTGACCGGGCACGCAATAGATAACCGGCTGCTCGCCTGATGTTGCAAGCGAAACAAGCTCTTCGGCTATCTGGCGATAGATATTCTCGAAGCGGGATTCGCGCTCGTAAAGGTAGTCGAACGTACGAATGTCCAGGTGGTTCGGCAGGTGATCGGCGGTGGGGTGGGTCTTCGTGCGCAGGTAAATCGTGGTGGCTGAGTCGAGGAGATTCTTCACTTCCAGGGTTACCTGCTCCCAGGCTCCCGGTCCCAGGCCTGCGACGATAATTGTTGGCATAGTTCTAGCTCTCTTCTGCTGATACTGGACATAATAGCCGTTATCAAAGAACGAACGGCAGACAGGGACTTCGATTTATGATAACACGGAGAGGTCACGTAGGCAATCCAGGGAGAAGAGGCAAGTGTTCAGAGTTAGGGTGGAGCAATCTTACATACAGGTAAGGGAAGACCCACCGCCCCCGCTGCGCTCATACCCCTCCCACGTGTGGGAGGGGAGCCTAAATAGAAGGGGAGAGTGGGGGACACCCCGCCCCCCGCTTCGCTCATCCCCCGTCAAGGGCTTCGCCCCTGCACCCCGCTACCCCTAGTCTGAACACTTACGAGAAGAGTTGGAGGGCAGAACAATGTTGCATATAGGAACCAGCGGCTACAGTTATGAAGACTGGAAAGGCCCGGTCTATCCGGAGGGGCTGAAAGACAATGAGATGCTCCCTTATTATTCTCAGTTGTTTGATGCCACCGAGATAAACTATACGTACTACCGTATGCCCTCGGCGCGTACGCTGGGCGCGATGGCCTCGAAGGTTCCGGACAACTTTGTCTTTACAGTGAAGGCGAGCAAAGAGCTAACGCACGAGCGCGAAGCCGAGGACGGCGGCGCTACGCCCGAAAACTTCATGCTGTTCCGGCAGGCCCTCCAACCTATGATCGATCAGGGGAAGTTTGGCGCTGTGCTGGCGCAGTTCCCCAATTCGTTCAAGCCGACACCCGAGAACCGCGATTACCTATCTGTCTTTCGCGACCGCATGGGCGATTTGCCGGTGGTAGTGGAGTTCCGCAATAGCACCTGGGTTACTGATGAGACGATGGATATTCTCAGGAAGAATAACCTGGGGTATTGTTGCGTTGACGAGCCGCGCATGAAGTGCCTGGTACCGCCTATCGCGGTGGCGACCGCGCCCGTGGCTTATGTGCGCTTCCATGGACGAAACGCGAAGAAGTGGTGGCAGCACGACGAAGCTTATGAGCGATACAGCTACGAATACAAACCCGAAGAGCTACAGGAGTGGGTTCCCAAGATAGAGAAGCTGGAAGAGGCTGCGACGAACACGTTTGTGTTCACCAACAACCACTATCGCGGCGCAGCAGTCAGAACTGCCGAGCAGCTAAAGGAATTGCTTGCGGTAGCGAAAGCGTAGCCCGCTGTGCGGCGGTCTGGCGATAGATATTAGCCGTTACGCAGGACTACCGCGCTCTCTTTCAGGCCGAAGGTATGTGAAGAGGAGCGGCGTGTGCGGAGCGGCCTTACTTCGGGGTTGGTGTAGCCTGCGAGCAGGCCAAGCTCGGCGGCGAGATCGGGCACTGGAACGAGAATGCCCGCGTGTGCCGATTCGCCCAGTATGAACACGAGGCTCGCGCCGGGTGACAGCATCGGTTTGATCGCTTCCATGGCGCGGAGCAGGCCACCGAAATACTGGCGGGTCATGCGCCCGTAGTCCCAGCCCCAGCCTTTGTCACCCAGCTTGTCATCGATGTCGCGGGCTATTTTGGCGACAGATGCTACTTCAGCAACACGCTGCCAGTCTTCTATATCGCGGTAGGTTGCCTTCGCATCGCAGATCATCATGCGCTTGCGAAGGTTCTTTAGCTCATCCATGCTGTTAATGAAGCCGAGGAAGAATAGCTCCATGCGTGTCTGCATAGTGTAATCGAGATTGTTGAGGTATGGCGGCGAGCCGATAGCGAGGTGGGCGGGCAGGAGAGGGTGTTGCAGGCCGGAGACAGAACGGATGTCGCCCTGCACGACGGATGCGTGACCCAGCTTGCGGTTGCGCTGCTGTTCTTGCAGCCATTCGATATCGGTGAGCATCTTTTGCAGCTTTAGCTCGAACATGGCGAGCACGGGCGCGTCATGCTTTACTTCACGTGAGCCGAATGCGTGCGGGGAGAGCTTCATGTTGCTTGCCCCACGCAGGATAGAGGAAAGCGCAAGCATTGGGATGTCACGGTTCTGCTCGCTGGTCAATTCTTCGATGCACTGGCGCAGGACGACTATTTTGCAGGCCACTTTGCGGGCAATCCAACGTTCGATGCGGGGCATATCAGGCATGGTTGGCATTGCTTGCGTGCTGAGGTCGTCGCAGCCCCTGTCAATGCGCAGATGTGCAGCAGCCACCACGCTCTTTAGTTCAAGCTTGAGGCGGGGCAGATCGTAGCTGTCGCGGTTCTTGATGCGGGAGGCAAAGCAAAGGAATGGGTTGACTTCGACGCCGATGGCGTTGCGCCCCGCCAACCGTGCAGCGAGAAGGGTTGTGCCGGTGCCGCAAAACGGGTCGAGAACTGTCTCGCCCTGCTTTACATCGAATTCGTGGATCGCTTCGTTGACGAGAGGGGCCGAATACGCCTCCGGCATGAGGTACCAATCAAAGATAGGCGTATTATGGTTCAGCAGTGCTGTAGTTGAGGTGAGCACGGGGGCAGGTCCTCCTCCATAGCTGGAGTCTGAGCAAGGATAGACCTGATTATAACCGAGCAACGCGCGCAACGCCAGAGGATGGATGGTGTAAGTGTTCACACTTGGGGTGGAGCAACCTGACACCCAGGTAAGCCAAGACCCACCCCCAACCCCTCCCACGTGTGGGAGGGGAGTAATAGAAGGAGAGAATGGGGGACACCCCCATACCCCCGTCATGGGCTTCGCCCCTGCACCCCCGCTGAACTATAAGTCTGAACATTTACGGATGGGTTGCCTTAATGGGGTTCCGTACTAATCAGGTAGTGTCCGATTGGAGGACACGTTGGGCTGTTGAATTATATGCACCAAACGAACAGAATAATGGCGGTGTCGCCGCCTCTCATCCTCTCGTTCAGAATGACAATTAGGGGAGGAGGCAACATCCAATTGCAATGGCTATTCTTCGGAATAACGTCTTTGATGAGGCACGTGCGCTCATAGGCGGTATAGAGCGCCCACGGGACGCCTGAGAGGGCCTACTTGCGCGCGATAATGGTACAAATGTAAGCGGCTATTAGCCATGGGTCATACCTCCTGATCACCTTGACAGTACTTGACTCACTAACATATAATCAGTTGGCAGTTCATGGGCTGTAGGTTGGAATATTTTCTGAAAAGGCGATTGGCTCCATTAATTAGAGTTAGAACTGGTTTCCTTTTGCTTGCTTTCACATCCTAACTTTCCGTGCTGCCCTCTTAACTACTGACTAACCCATCCGGGCGCAGTGACGCGCCACAATAAGGGCATTTGCCCTCTACGCCTTACGTCCCACCCCTACTTTTAACTGAGCACTTTATTGTGGCAGCACCGTTGACTGCCGGTAGGAGACATCCGCAAATGATTGGCCCCCTGAACGCACTGTTCGGCTTATTTAGCCGTGATCTGGGTGTAGACCTGGGTACCGCGAACACACTGGTACATGTTAGAGGTAAAGGCATCGTTGTGTCTGAGCCTTCTGTAGTTGCAATTGATAAGAGAAGCCGCAAGCCCTACGCTGTGGGTGCTGAGGCAAAGGCGATGGTTGGCAAGACGCCGGGTTATATTGTTGCCATCCGCCCACTCAAGGACGGAGTGATCGCAGATTTCGACATGGTCGAAACGATGCTGAAGCACTTTATTCGCAAAGTACACTCACAGGGTCTGATGTCGCCTAAACCGCGCGTTGTAATCGGCATCCCATCGGGTGTTACAGAGGTTGAGCGCCGAGCCGCGCACGATGCCGCTATCAACGCGGGCGCACGCGAGGCATACCCCATCGAGGAACCAATGGCGGCTGCTATCGGCGCGGGGCTTCCTGTGCAGGAGCCGATTGGTTCGATGATCGTGGACATTGGCGGCGGCACAACCGAAGTGGCTGTAATCTCCCTGGGCGGTATCGTTATCAACCATTCGATTCGCACAGCAGGCGACGAGATTGATGAGGCGATAATCCAGTACGCGCGGCGAGAGCATAACCTCCACATCGGCGAGCGCATGGCGGAAGCAGCCAAGATTGCTGCGGGTTCGGCGTATCCCTTGGAAGAAGAACTTGCCGTCACACTGCGAGGCCGCGACGTTATCACCGGCCTGCCAAAGGCTGTTGACGTCAGCAGCGTAGAGTTACGCGAAGCTATCAGCCAGCCTGTGTCGGAGATAATCGAAGTAGTGAAGTTGGCGCTCGAAGAAACGCCGCCGGAGCTTGTCGCGGACATAATGCAGAACGGCATCACGCTTGCGGGCGGTGGGGCTCTTCTCAAGGGTCTTGATCGCCGCCTATCAATCGAATCGAAGATGATTGTCCACATCGCCGAGGACCCGCTGACATGCGTGGTGCGGGGCGCCGGGCGCATTGTCGAATCGCTTGAGCAGTACGACCGCATCTTGAAGTCAAGCGCGCAGAATCGCCGAGCTGTAATCATACAGTAATGATTGAGGGTCGAAGTCGAAAGGCGAAGAGCAATCTTTCGTCCTTCGGCTTCGTCGTTTGCTCCGTTAAGAGAAAGCCTCCCGTCGATGAAACAGAAAGACCGCTCCTTCTCGTGGACGCGAACCATCTACCTGCTGGTGGCACTGGTGCTGGTCAGCCTGGCGCTCATCTTGTTGAGCCAGGGACGGCATCTCCAGCCGCTAGAAAGCTTCGCGAACACTGTTTTTACCCCGATTCAGCAGGCGGCGAGCAATGTGACCTCCACAGTGGGTGGCTGGCTTGACGGCATAGGCCGCACTAACGACCTTGAAGAGGAGAATAAGAGGCTTAGAATTGCCCTTGATGCTGTGACCGCAGAAAATGCGCGCCTTCAAGAAACCGCGCGCGAGACCCAACAACTTCAGGCGATGGTCAGGTTCCAGAACGAACGGCCCGAAATACAGGCGGTGCAGGCGAGCAACATAGGCGGCGACCCCAATGGCCTTTCAGAGACGCTGACCATAGATCGCGGCTCTAATGCCAGCATAAAAGTTGGTATGGCGGTGGTTAGCCCTGGCGGCATACTTGTCGGGCAGATATCGGCTGTGAAGGCCGACCGCGCAACTGTGCTGCTCTTGACCGATATTAGCTCTTCGATTCCGGTGGCAACCCAACGAGGGCTTGTGCCGGGCGTGCTCGATGGGCAGTGGCAGAAGGGCGGCAATCTCCTGATGCAACATATCCCGCGTGACAGTGACGTGGTGAAGAACGATGTGCTGCTGACTTCCGGGCTGGGTGGGACTTTCCCCAAGGGCCTGATCTGCGGACAAATCTTCGAGGTGCGCCAGAACGACGTTCAGATGGAGAAGCAGGCTGTGGCGATCCCAATGGTGGAGCTAAATTCGCTGGAAAACGTGTTGGTTATTACCAATGGACCGAGTAAGTAGTTTAGAGTGCGCCGTGCCCGTTATAGAGCACTGCGCATCGTGCATCGTGTAGCAGGCAAATGGTTTATATCGGCGCTATCCTCTTATTTCTCGCTTCGCTTGTGCAGTCAGTAGTACTGCCTCAGGCGGTACCGCTGGCTGCCCGGCCTCAGCTTATGGTTATGTTGGTGGTGGCAGTCTGCCTGGTCGAAGGCCTGCATGACGCCATCATCTGGGGCTTTATCGGCGGACTTCTGCTCGATCTACTGAGCGGGCCTGCTTTCCCTCTTGGAAGCAACGCACTCTTGCTGGTGCTTGTCGCTCTGCTTGCCAGCCTCGGCCAGGCCGACCCATTCCGCGATCAGGTGTTCGTGCCGTTGGCAACCGTATTCTTTGCTACAGTCTTCTACCACACAATGACAATGGTCCTGGCCTTTGTGCTGGGACAAGAGGTCCCATTCCTCGATAATCTGCTGAGGGTTGCTCTCCCCAGCGCGGTACTGAATACAATATTGATGCCGGTGGCCTATAGCGCGCTGCTCTGGTTGAGCGAGCGTATAGGACGGAGGGTGCGAGTAGAATGGTAGACGTTCCAGCAAAACGCTCTTTCAGAGCGCTCTATATAGCAATTCTCGTGATGTTCGTGCTGCTGGTCGGGCAGCTCTATAATATGCAGATTATTCAGGGCGCGAAGTTCCAGGACAGCGCCCGTGATAACCGCCAGAGAACCATCACCACCAAAGCTAATCGCGGTATCATATATGACCGCACAGGCCAGCGTCTGGTGGTAAATAACCCATCCTTCTCGGTGGCGGTAACGCCTGCTGATCTCCCTGATGTGAATTGCGCCACCGGCTCTATCGAGGGCGCTTCAGTATTCAACATCCTTTCGGACACACTGAAGACAAATGATGTTATTGTGCTCAAGCCGAAGGATTTGCCCGCTGACAGGATCGTGGAAGTAGCAAATCGCCTCTCGGTCCCGCTACAGGTGAACAAGAACATACTGGTTGAGGCGATACAGGCCGTCAAATCGAGCACACCGGATAGCGGCAATCTTTTCGTCATACGGCGCGACGTGCCTGTGGCGATTGGGGCGGTCCTGAGCAAAGAGACAGAGCACATGCCGGGCATCAAGATACTCAACGAGCTTGAGTATAACTTTATCACGCGTTTGGATGCCTGCTACAAGCCCATAACGGTGAAGCGCGGCGTGCAGTATGATGTTGCTGTGGAACTTGAAACCAAGCTTGCTCATCTCCCCGGCGTGGAGGTTGTGCCCGAACCTGTGCGCGTTTACACGCAGGGGTCGTATTTTTCGCATTTGCTCGGTTATGTCGGTCCGATCTCCCAGGATGAGTACGAGCAAAGCAAGAACGTCCAGGGTGACAAAGTCTACGACCCCGACGATAAAGTGGGGCAAACCGGCCTTGAGGCCGCGCTCGAGTCCGATCTTCGCGGAGTAAAGGGGGCGGCGCAGGTGGTGGTCAATTCGCAGATGCAAGTGGTAAGCGAGATCGCCTCCCAGGCCCCGATAACCGGCAACAACGTCAAGCTAACGATCGACTCGGCGCTGCAAATAAGCACCACGCAGGCGTTGCAGAAGGGTCTTCAGCTTGCGAACGTGCAGGCAGGTGTGGCTATCGTGGTGCGCGTGGACAACGGCCAGGTGCTGTCGATGGTGTCGTTGCCTTCCTATGACAACAATCTCTTCTCGTCGGGCATAACGCAGTCAAACTTCGACAAGCTGAACACCGACCCTACGTTGCCGATGTTCGACAGGGCAGTGGGCGGGGCGTACCCTCCAGGTTCCACATACAAGATGATAACCGCATCGGCTGCGCTGCAAGAGGGAATCGTCACACCTGATACGACCTATTACTGTCCCGGTTACATCCAGGTGCCGAACACAAGGCAGGAGAGCCTGCGGACATCGTTCCGCGATTGGCGGGTGCAGGGCCACGGAGACATCAATATCGTGCAGGCTCTGACGGTTTCGAGTGACGTGTTCTTCTATATCATGGCAGGCCCGCACCAGGAAGACCGCGTTGAGCACCTCGACGACGGCACAGACAAGATTACCTACACCCGGTATTACACGCCGGGCGCGAAGCAGCCGATTGAGTTCAACGGTCTTGGAATAGAGCGATTGAAGAAGTATGCGGATGCGTTTGGACTTGGCAAGCGCACAGGCATCGAGCTACCGGGCGAAGTGGCGGGAATAGCGCCCGACCAGGCATGGAAGCTGGAAAGAACGCCCGACAACCCCTGGTCGCTGGGCGATACGTTGTTCACAGCCATCGGCCAGGGCGACAACCTTGTTACGCCGCTCCAACTGGTGAACGTGACGGCTGCCGTTGCCAATGGCGGCACGCTCTACCAGCCGCAACTTGTGCTGACGGTTGCCGATACAGCGGGCAACGTGGTGCGCGATTACCAGCCTAAGACGCTGGGCCAGGTGCCTGTTTCACCGCAAAATCTCGCTGTAGTACGCGAGGGCATGAGGCAGGTCATAGCGGACAAAGTGAAGGGTACTGCCGCGAGCCGCTTTACTTTGAAGAGTATAGAGGTGGCAGGCAAAACGGGCACAGCAGAATACGGCGAGCCGATCGGCAAGAAGAACGGCAAGGATGTTCGCCGCTCGCACGCCTGGTTTACAGCGTTCGCGCCGTATGACAAGCCGGAAGTCGCGGTTGTAGTGTTGCTCGAAGGCGGGCAGGAGAGCCTTGAGGGTTCGACCTACGCCGTGCCGGTGGCCGATGAGATCTTGAAGGCATACTTCCACGTCGATAAGTAGGCTGCCTGTCCGTTACGCGATATCGTGGTGGAAACTATTACGTGCGCATAGCGAGGCGGATACAATGATGTCAGACAGATCGTGTTGGTTGACAGAGTAAACCTTACCCACCGGGAGGCGGCAATTTGCAAGTTTCGGATGTTGTTATTATCAAAGGAGTTCGGGAGGGGCTGCTGCTCATCCTCGACGATGATGTGCCCTTTGCGCAGATATTGACAGAACTGGTTACGCGTGTAAACGGGCAGCCGCAATTCTTCAAGGGTGCTGGGGTCACGATGAATACGGGCCGCCGGATTATAGACGGGCCTGAGTTTGATGTGCTTTACAGGATGCTGACGCGCAACGGGATGCGTGTGCAGGCGGTGGTTAGCCTGTCGGCACAGACGAGAATGGTGGCAGAGAGCTACGGCGTTACGAGCCGCCCGCCTTCGTTCGCAGCGGGCGATGCCGGGGCAAGCCTGGGACTGAAAGGACGCGGTGGCGAACTGGCGTGGATGGAACCGGGACAGGAAGGAATCGCGGACGCGGCGCCGGGCCTCTTCTTGCGCTGCAATCTAAGGCCGGGCCAATCCGTGCGCTATGGCGGCGATGTGTGCATACTTGGCGATGTTGAAGCAGGTGCTGAGGTGGTAGCTGAGGGCGATGTCGTGGTGTGGGGAACGTTGCGTGGTCTGGTTCACGCCGGCGTGGGAGGCGACGACGAAGCGGTAATATGTGCGTTGAAACTTAGCCCCACTCAGCTTGGCATCGCGGGAATACTGACGCGCTTCCCTGTCAGTTACGATACAGGCTACCTCGTAGCGCCCCAACCCCCCGAATTAGCCCGCCTTGAAGCAGGCAGAATAGTGGTCGAAGCCTGGCGCTCGGATGATGTGTAGGGGTCGGGTGTCAGGTGTCAGGATTTTACGGGTTCGGCGCAGAGGCGCTGAGTTTCGCAGAGATTCTTTAAGGTTTGCATGGTGCTTTGAGAAGCACTTATACAGCACTCTCTATAGCGTGGCGTCCTGATCCCTAGCCCCTGACCCCTGACACCTCGTGGCCATCAGGCCGCCAATGTGTCGCTGCGGCCTACCCAGAAGTGGTTGGGACGAACATAGTCCACCACCTTGATTTCCAGGCCCTCGTAAGGAGTGTTATCGGCGGCATTTAGCAGGCAGAGGTTGGGGGCGGTGCCGAACTTGGCAGTGTAACGCTCTATTGCTTCCTCAATTTTGTCGTGGCTATCTTTCTTCCGTGTGTCATCAAACCAGCCTAGAAACATCTCTTGTACCTCCAGAGTGCCGGGTGAAGTGGCCGCTATCAGAACTCTTGTTCTAATTTTATCACCGTCGGTACAGCCTGTCAATAGGGTTATCCACCATTATTTTGTTGCTTGCGCGGCAGGAAGAAGAGGTATATTTGGTGGGATTGTTGGCAAGTAGGCGCTCGAATTATGTAAGGGTTGAGCGTTCCGGAGTGCGAGCATGTGACAGGTTGGGGATAAGAGCTAGCCTTTGGCCCATGGTCGAGTATGTTACTCATGCACCCCGCGCTAGCCCCGTAGGGGCGTAAGGCGTGACCCCCATGTCTGTTCTTACGGCCCCTACCGGGGCTAACCACACTAATGCCGTGCTCTACCCCACGCTTACGCATGGGGCTACTCTCTTACGCCCCTACAGGGGCTAACATGGTTAGGGTGGTAGTTTCCTTGAAGCGTCACTGAATGGAGCTAATAGCTTCTCCCATCGTCCATTACCCACTCCCGCGCTTCACGTCTCACGCTTCACGTCTCACGCATCACGTTTCACGTTTCACGTTTCACGCTTCACGTTCTTGCCCGGTCGGGTTCAATCTGTTATTCTAATTTAGCCCCGCATTCATGGGGAGCATGGAGGCATTCCTAGATGAGCCGGACCGGCCCACTTTTTGATCTACAGCAAATAGATACCGGCCTCGATACACGTGTGGCGCGTATGAGGCAAATCGACGCGGAGTTGAGCGACAACCCTGAACTGGTGGCCGCGCGTGAGCAGTTCGAAGGGGCTTCGAGCCGGGTGGCTCAGGAGCAGGGTACATTGAAGCAACTGTCGCATGATGCCGAGGAAACGTCGAACCGCCTGCGCGTGCTCGAAAAGAAGATGTACGACGGCTCTGTAAAGAACCCCAAGGAACTGGGGCAGATGCAAGACGAAGTTACCCACCTGAAGGCGCGGCTCAAGTCGCTGGAGGAGCGGGCGCTCGACGCTATGATGGTCGTTGACGAGGTAGAGGCAACCAAGTCAACTGCCCAGGAGGCACTTGATGCCGCCACGAAGGAGCAGGAGCTTTATCACACAGGATTGCTCGAAGAGAAGGACAAGCTTCTCAACCAGGCTAAAGTGTTGCAGGTAAAGCGCCAGCGCGCCATTACAGAACTGCCGTGGGCCGATCTCCAGATGTATGAGAGGCTGCGGCGAGCCAAGGGCGGCGTAGCGGTGGTAGCGGTGCGCGGAGGGAAGTGTGGGGGCTGCCACGTCGCGGTTACCACAAGCATCTTGCGCCAGGCCCGCCTCGGCACCGATCTGGTCTCGTGCCCCACTTGCGGACGCATATTGTATCCCCTGGGCGAGGTTAAGTACGAAGAATTTGATCATAACCTGGATAACGTGGATCGCTAGACGCTGAAGAGATCTGTTCTGGCAAGGAGACACAATGGCTGAGGGGAAAGTAGTTTCCATCAACATTGCGCCCGCCGCGACCGCGCCTATGCTGTCTGTCAGTGAAGTGCGGGCTATTGCCGGAGAAGGACTCGAGGGCGACCGGTATGCGAAGAAGGAAGGCACTTTCTCAAAGCTAACGGGAACGGGCCGCGAAGTTACTTTGATAGAGGTCGAAGCAGTGCTTGCGTTGGGCAACGAATACGGTGTGGAGCTTAAGCCGGGCGATGCGCGCCGCAACATCGTGACAGAGGGTGTGGCTCTCCATCATATGGTCGGGCGCGAGTTCAATGTTGGCGAGGTTACGTTGCGTGGTATGCGGCTGTGCGAACCCTGCTCGCACCTGGAAAAGCTCACAGAGAAGGGTGCTATGAGAGGCTTGATACACCGCGGTGGTCTACGCGCCGAGATTGTTACGGGCGGCACCATAAGGGTGGGCGACAGTGTCGAATAGTGTGTTGTTTGTATGGTGGTGGAGTGGTTACAGTTCAGGCAGTTGTAGATAAGATGAGAAGCCCGGTATTGGCAGCAGCGGTATCGGCAGGCAAGGTGTCTGCGTTGGCTACGCGTCTCCTGGGCAGGGGCGGCGGAACCGCGCTACCGGGGCTTGTGGCGCAGAAGGTCTATCCAGGAGTGTTGCGCGCCATTACCGCTCAACTGCCCGGTGGCTCACTTATGGTGAGCGGCACAAATGGCAAGACCACCACGGCGCGCATGATAGGGTCCATCCTGGACGCGGCCGGTTTGACTCCACTGCATAACCGCTCAGGATCCAACCTGGAGCGCGGGCTGATTTCCACAGTGGTGGGGGCAGCGAAGCCAGGCGGGAGGTTGCCTAACAGCTATAGATCGGGCCTGTTCGAGGTAGACGAAGCTGCTATGCCTGCCGTGCTGGGCGCGGTGCGGCCCAGAGTGCTGTTACTGAACAACCTGTTTAGAGACCAACTCGACCGCTACGGCGAACTTGACGCTATTTACAGCAAGTGGCGTGCTGCGCTGCCCCGGCTCTCGCCTGAGTCCACTCTTGTGCTCAATGCAGATGATCCTGCGATAGCGGCGCTTTCTACCACGCGCGGCCTTCGTGCCAAGTTGGTTACGTTCGGCATCGAGGACGAGCACTACACGCTGGGTGAGCTACCGCACGCAGCCGACTCAATTTCCTGCCCGCGCTGTAACAGCCGCCTGCAGTATGGCGCGATTCTGCTGAGTCACCTGGGACACTGGCGCTGCACCAACTGCGGCCTGTCACGCCCCAGGCCGGATGTTGCCGCTACCCGCGTAGTGCTGAACGGCACTGAAAGCAGCCTTGTGCAGGTAAGCACACATGCGGGTGAAGTTGACATAAAGCTGCAAGTGCCGGGCCTTTACAACGTGTATAATGCGCTGGCGGCGGTAGCGGCAACGCTCGCTTTCGGTGTATCGGTAGAGCATATAAAGGCCGGGCTGGAGAGCTTTTCGGCGGCTTTTGGGCGCATCGAGCGTATTACTATTCCGGGCGATGGCGGCCGTAACATGCTTATGGCGCTGGTAAAGAATCCGGTTGGCTTCAATGAAGTGCTGCGGATGCTCTTCCCGGTTGACGATGCGGAAGTTGGATCGCCGCGCAATCTGCTGATTATCATCAACGACCTGATTGCGGATGGGCGGGATGTGTCGTGGCTGTGGGATGTTGACTTTGAGGTGCTCGTAACATCGCAGCACCCGCTTGGCAATCTGCATGTGGCGGGTATTCGTGCGGCTGACATGGCAAACAGGCTGAAGTATGCGGGTGTGGATACCGCCTTGATAACGTGCGATACTTCGCTTGATGGCGCTCTCGATGCCGCGGTTGGGGCCTTGCCTGCCGGGCAAACGCTCTACGTGCTGCCGACTTATACGGCGATGCTGGCATTCCGCAAATTGCTGCACAATCGAGGCTGGGTGCAGAGCCAGTTCTGGGAAGATTGATATATATGGACCTGCGAATCGCGTTTCTCTATCCTGAGTTGATGAACATATACGGCGACCGTGGGAATATCCTGGCGCTGAGCAGGCGCGCAAAGTGGCGCGGCATAGATGTATCGGTGGACAGGGTTAGCGTGGGAGATACGATCGACCCTGATTACTACGATTTCTACTTCTTTGGTGGCGGCCAGGACAAGCAGCAAATAACCGTTTCGCAAGACCTGCAAGGGCAAAAGAAAGATGCCCTGAAAGAGGCTGTGGAGCGAGGCGCGGTTATCCTCAGCGTGTGCGGCGGCTACCAGATGCTCGGAGATTATTACCGCCCCTTTGATGACGACGACCTGCCGGGGATCGGCCTCTTTGACGCCCACACCGACGCCAGTAATACGCGCTATATCGGCAATGTGCTGGTAGATTGTGTGCTGCCTGGTGTTGGCACCATCGTGGCGTTCGAGAACCACTCCGGGCGAACGTTCCTGGGGCCGGGCTGCAAGCCGCTCGGCAAGTCGCTCGTTGGCGGCGGGAACAACGGGCAGGACGGCACGGAAGGGGCCATATACCGCAATGCGTATGGTTGTTACCTTCACGGCTCGCTACTGCCGAAGAACCCCCGGTTCGCCGACTTGCTCCTGACGCAGGCTCTTGCGCGGCGTCACGGCCCGGTGGAATTGAAGCCGCTCGACGACACACTTGAATTGCTAGCCCACGCCAGCGCGACGGAGCGCACGAGGGCAACGAAATAGATACCCACGCTTCCACATAAGATAAGTCACAAACCCCAGCACAGTCTGGGGTTTGTGATTCCGATAGGAACATTTCCGTGAATTGCGGATCTGCCGTGCGCTGTTCTCATACCGTAAGTGGTTGACACGGAGCGCCCTGTCGGGGGTATTTGGGGCGTTCCTCTATTTCACTCACTCTTAGACTCCCCTTGCAGTCATGATGAGGCTTAGTGACAGGTCTTTCCTTACTAATATGTTAGATCGCTCCAATCCCAATATGAATTATTACGACCTGTGGACAAGCTTGCAAAGTGGAGAATCCCCAATATAATGGGGAAGGATGTGGAAAAAGTGGCGAAAAGTGGGGAAAAGTGGGGAAGAATGTGGATAACTCTGGAAAATCGTGTGGAGAGACGGCACAAGAGTAGGGTATAAAGAGTGTCAAGCGGTAAGCAATAATTAGAAGAAGTAGCGACTATGTTTCTCGGCAGATTCGAACATTCGGTGGACAGCAAGGGTCGTGTGGCGGTGCCCGCACGGTTCCGTGACAGGCTGTCCGGCGAGCTGATCGTCACCAGGGGAAACGACCGCTGCCTCTATCTTTTTACGCAGGCATCCTGGGAGCCGTTGGCGGCCAAGCTCAATGCGCTGCCCACGGGAGATGCCGACGCCCGCAATCTACGTCGTGCTGTCTTCTCGGCGGCGGAGCCGGTGGAGATCGACAAGCAAGGCCGCGTGGTGCTGCCCGACCACCTGCGGCAATACGCGGGAATTACAGGCAACGTGGCGATTATCGGGCTGGGCGATTACATCGAAATCTGGGACCAGGAGTCATGGCAGACCCTCGACAGTAACATCGAGCAGAACGTGGACGTCATTTCGTCCCACCTGGCAGGGCAATACTAGATGCGGTGGTCGGGGCGCGGAGTGCGGGTAGAGCGAGGGTGTAAGTGGAGCCGTTGACGCCGCAACCTCATGTGCCTGTGTTGCTTGATGAAGTGCTGGAAGGGCTCCAGGTGCGTGCGAGCAGCACCTTTATCGACGGTACGGTGGGCGCGGGCGGTCACTCGGCGGCTATTCTTGCGCAGGCTGATGATGTGCGTCTGCTTGGTCTCGATGTTGACCCTGTCGCGCTCGGCCTGGCGGGCGAGAGGTTGCGGGGCTATATAAAGCAGGGGCGAGCCCGGCTGGTGCAATCGAACTTTGCCGCCCTGGACGAGGTTGCGCGCCGGGAGGGATTTTCTCCGGCCGATGGCGTGCTGCTCGACCTGGGCGTATCGTCTATGCAACTGGATACCCCTGAGCGTGGCTTCTCTTTCAGGACGGAAGGCCCGCTCGATATGCGCCTCGACCCACGCGAGCCGACAACGGCAGCCGACCTTGTGAATAGTCTGCCCGAAAATGAGCTGGCCGACCTTATATATAAGTATGGTGAAGAGCCGGCTTCTCGTCGTATCGCACGCCGTATAGTCGAGGCCCGTGAGCGCGAGCCATTTACAACGACCTCACAGCTTGAAGAAGTCGTTTACCGCGCGCTGGGTGGGAAGGTTGCCGGGCGCACCCGCAACACTATACACCCCGCCACAAAGACCTTCCAGGCACTGCGTATAGCCGTCAACCGCGAGCTAGATGTGCTGGAAGATGGTTTGGCTGCCGCAGTGCGCGTGTTGCGGCCGGGCGGCAGGCTCGCCGTGATTTCGTTCCATTCGCTTGAAGACAGGATCGTGAAGCTATTTTTCAGGCAGGAACAGAAGGGCTGCATCTGTCCACCCGAATATCCCGTTTGCGTGTGCGGCCGCAAACCAACCCTGAAGGCGTTAAAGAGCAAGCCGGTTGAGGCCACTGGCGAAGAGGCGAAACGGAACCCGCGCAGCCGGAGCGCGAAACTTCGCGTGGCCGTTCGGTTGGCAGAGGACGAGTAAGTTGGCGTTATCCCCAGGATGTGGAATTGTGGAGATACGCTCTCAGGGCGAAAACGCATGCTACTATACAGGTGAGAAGAGCCGGGCGTCAGCTTCAAGCGGCGCAAGTGCAAGGTCGTCCGGCGAGCGTAAGAGCAGGGGCTTATGACCAATAGACGCAGAAACCACGCCCAGGCGGCAGTCATAACGAGGCGGAGCAAGGGGAGCGCACGCGCATCTCTATCATCGCTGCGCTTGCTTCCCGGCTCGGTCGCTTCGGCGGCAGGCCAGCAGGTGACGAGCATAAAGCCCACGCTGCTGAAGTACGTCGATCTACACCCCGCGATGGCAGTGCTCACAGCCGTGGCGATTATCGCCCTGGTTTGCGTTATTTACCTCTCACAGGTTACGGCCGTAACAAACGCCAACTACAAGCTGCAGAGCCTGGAAAGTACCCATGTCGATTTGCAGAGAGCGCATGACGATTTACAGCTGCAAATAGGCCGCGCACAATCCCAGAGCGTCATTGAGGCGAAGGCGCGCGATAAGCTCAAGATGGTTCCCCTCGACAACAAATATTCCTATCTACCTATAGCCTCAGGACCGCTCACCAGCCTTCCGCCCGGTCCAACGCCGGGGTTGCCCACCCCTGTGGCTGGGCCGTAGAGTTGGGACGGCCGCCGTCGGCGGACGCTGGATGATGGGTTGCGGTCGATAGTCATTGGCGGTCCGCGGTCAACATTAGTAGAGGTTGCATGGCACAGACAACACTCAATCAAAGAGCAAGGCAGGCTGCCCGTCCTCGGCGCGTGGATGGTTGGCGGCTCTGGGCTATGCTCCTCTTCTTCACCGTCTTTGGTATGTACAACATCTTCACGGTGTTCAAGCTGCAGGTTTTGCAACATGGCGACCTTTCGGCGAAGGCTGAAGAGCGCATCAAGTGGAAGAACACCATCTTGCCCCGGCGCGGTCTTATCTACGACACGCGGGGGCAGTTGCTGGCGGGCAATACCACACGCAACGACGTTTATATCGACAAGACCCACATGCAGGACGACGAGGATTTGCACGCCCTGGTGGACCTGTTCGCGCCTGAGCTCGGGCAGGAACCGGGCAAGATGTTTACTCACCTGAAAGAAGCGCCCGGCCTCAATATTCTCGTCGCGAGCAGGGTCGAAGACGCGATTGCCGATAAGGTGGTGGAGTTCAGGAGGTCGCACCGCGAGTACCAGTACAGTATTACGCTGGACCCCCAGCCGCTGCGCCAGTATCCGGCTTTCGGGCCGGACGGCAAAGCTGGCCTGGCTGCATCTGTGCTAGGGTTTGCCGATCTTAACAACCAGGGGCAATACGGCATCGAAGAGTATTACAACGCAAAGCTCGCGGGGGAAGCGGGCTGGATTGATGCTGAGCGCGACTCGTTTGGAAGGCCGCTGGCACTGGAGCAGGCCCAGATGCTGCCGGCAGTGGACGGCTCGGACCTGACGTTGACGCTGGATAGCGGCATGCAGTATCTCACGGAGCGCGAGCTAAAGCGGTCTATAGACGAGTTTAAGGCTGATAGCGGTTATGCCATGGTGCAGGATCCCAATACGGGGGCGATCCTCGCGATGGCGAACTGGCCCTCGTTTGATCCGAATCTCTACAGCAAAGTAACCGACTTCAACCTCTTCAAGAACCCGTTCGTGAACGATGTGCGCGAGCCGGGTTCCACTATGAAGATCCTCACGTATGCTTCTGCCATAGACGCGGGCGCGGTGATGTCGACCACCAGCTTTTATGCTAACGCCTGCGTCACCAAATACAGCGCCACTTTCTGCAACGCCACTCACACCGAATGGGGCAACGAGACGATGGCAGAGGGCCTTGGGCGCTCCGACAACGTCGCCGCGATTTTCGCCGCCGACCAACTGGGCGAGACATCTTACTTTGACTACCTGACGGCCTTTGGCATCGGGCGGCGCACCGGTGTGGATATGGCGGGCGAGGTGGCGGGACTTGTGAGCTGGCCGACCAGCGACGGCTATAGCCCGGTTGACTTCTATTCAACAGCTTTCGGCCAGAGCGCCGCCACGACGCCTATCCAGCTTGTCAGCGCGGTGTCGGCTGTGGCTAATGGTGGCAAGCTGTTCAAGCCATATATTGTGAGAGAGGTCAAGAAGGACGGGCAGGTAGTTGAGGAGAACAAGCCCAAAGAGGTCCGGCAGGTCGTAAAGCCATCTGCTGCACGCGACATCGCGGACATGTTGTCGCATGGCGTAGAGAGCGGCATGGTGGCGCGCTTTGCGGCAGTGCCCGGCTACCATGTGTCGGTCAAGACGGGCACGGCGCAGTTGGCACAGGCAGGCGGCTATCTGGGCGACGGCTCTTTCGCTTCGGCGATGGGCTGGGCTCCCTCGCACGGCGCTAAGTTTACCCTCTATATTGGTCTGATGAACCCCAAGACCAGCCAGTGGGGAGAAAACACATCGTCTGTTGCCTGGGGCCGTCTGGCCAAAGAACTACTCCTGTACATGAAGGTGCAGCCAACCATGCCTATTCCGACACCAACACCGGCGCCGTAATGGGGACGAGTTGTCAGTTGTCAGTTGTCAGTTGTTAGTTGTCAGTTACGGCCGCTCACGGCACAATGTGATTCAAGCGCTAGGACGCCATGGTTATTGTGGGTTTAGTTAATCGCTTTGGCCGTCAACTGACAACTGACAACTGACAACGCGGTCAGCCGTCTGCCGTCGGCGGTCATACCACAACTGCATTGCCTGTTTCGCCGCAATCCGTTATGCTAATATGCGGCTAAAATAATCGATCTCCGCGATAAACGGATAGGGTAAAGTGGATAGCAAAGTAGAGACATGTTCAGCCTAGACGACATTTTAGAGGGGACGGGAGGCCATGTTGACGATGCGGGTTCCGCACTCGCTATGGCAGGGCTTGGCTTTTCCGGCGTGGCTATCGACTCGCGGGCGGCGCTGAACGGGGCGCTATTTGTGGCCTTGCCGGGTGAGCACGTAGACGGGCACAGCTTTGTGCTCGATGCCATTGGTCATGGTGCGCGCGGTGCGCTGGTTCGCAAGGATTGGGTCGCGCCCGCGGTATTACCCGCGAGCGTGGCGCTCATAAAAGTGGACGACCCCCTTGCCGCTTTGCAGGACCTGGCGCGGTGGTGGTGCGAGCGGCACACGGTTCAGGTGGTTGCGATTACAGGCAGCGTGGGCAAGACTTCTACCAAAGAGGTTATCGCGTCGGTTCTCTCCACGCGCTATAACACGCTCAAGTCTGCGGGTAACCTGAACAACGAGATAGGCTTGCCATTGACCATGCTGCAACTGGATAAGGTGCATCAGAAGGCAGTGGTTGAGATGGGAGCAGGCTATGCACTGGGCGAGCTAACGCTCTTGTGCGACATAGCGAAGCCACAGATTGCAGTGGTAACTAATGTGGGGCCTGTGCATCTTGAGCGGCTCGGCACTATAGAGAATATCGCGCTCAACAAGAGCGAGCTGGTGAAGGCGCTGCCGGAGAGCGGAGTGGCCGTACTCAATGGCGATGATCCTCTGGTGCGAGCGATGAGCCATGTCACCCGGGCTGAGGTTTGCTTTTATGGTCTTGGCGAGGAAAACCACCTGCGGGCTACGGATATCGAAAGTCACGGCTTGAAGGGCGTACATTTTACCCTTCACGAGTCATCTACAGGGCAAAGCTGGCCTGTGCGATTGCCTTTACTTGGTCGACACAGCGTACACACGGCGCTTGCAGCGGCAGGCGCGGCCCATGCGGCGGGTATGAACTGGGAGCAGATTGTTACGGCATTGCATGGGCTGGACGCCCAGGTTCGACTACTTGTGGTGCCGGGCTATAAAGGCTCGACGTTGATTGACGACACTTATAATGCCGCGCCTGCTTCTACGATTGCCGCCCTCAACTTGCTTGACGAGATGGACGGAAACCATATTGCAGTCCTGGGCGATATGCTGGAGCTTGGACCTTATACGCAGGAAGGACACCTGAAGGTAGCGCGGAAAGCGAAGTCTGTGGTGCAGAGGCTGGTCGTTGTAGGTAGCCTGGGACGGCTGATAGGGGAGGAAGCGTTGCGTTCCGGTATGCCGCCGGACAAGGTGTTCTTTGCTGTCGATAACTCACAGGTGGTCGAATACCTCAGGCGAGTGCTGAAACCAGGCGATCATGTGCTTGTGAAAGGCTCTCGCGGGCTACACATGGAAGATATTGTTGACGGCTTGAAGGCCTAGAGTAGAGTATTGAATCACACCTCTTTGATTATGCTGGCCGGCGACATTGTAGGGCTGGCAAACAACATTCTGTTTCACCAGGGCTTCGCGGATCTGCTAACCAACGTAACCGCTCAGGCCACCCCAACACCCACGCTTACCACCGGCGTATCGTCGGGCGAGCTGGTCGCCATGAACGCGGTTGCCACATTGAAGAATGCATCGACCTATGTAAATGCATCGTTCCCACCTGTGCTGCCGTTGAAGCCGCTGGCGATGGTGCGCGCTCTGACCCTCAGCGCGGTTGCCTTTCTGCTGGGCATTGTTGTGGGCAGGCCGGTGATCAACTGGCTTCGCAACCGGGGCATCGGCAAACACATCAGGATTGAAGGCCCGGAGAGCCACCAGATCAAGACGGGCACGCCGACTATGGGCGGGCTGATCTTCATGATACCCCTTGTGATTGTGATTGGCGTCTTCATGGACATCCTCATGTTCAAGTCGCTGCTACTGCCGCTTGGCATCGTGATTTCGTGCGGCGTGCTGGGTGGTATAGACGACCTGATGAGCACTGTCGGGCGCAACCGCGGCGGCATGACCGCACGCTTCAAGATGGCGTGGCTGCTGGTGATTGCTACGGTGGCCGCCTGTATACTCTACTTCCTGCTGGGCAGGCACTTTGTGGGCGTGCCGTTTGTGGCTCAACCGATTGAGATCGGCTGGGTCTATATACCTGTTGCTGTTCTGCTGATTGTGGCTACGGCTAATGCGGTCAACTTCACGGATGGGCTTGATTCGTTGGCGGGCGGCACCACGGCTATCGCGTTCGTTTCGTATGGGATTATCGCGTACCTGCAAAAGCAGGAGCCAATTGTCTATCTGAGCTTTGCCACGGTGGGGGCGCTGCTGGCGTTTCTCTGGTTCAACGCCCACCCCGCGATGGCCTTTATGGGCGATTCAGGCTCTCTCACTCTCGGCGCGCTGCTGGCGGTGTGCGCCCTTATGACTAACCAGTGGCTGCTGCTGCCTTTGATTGGCATCGTGTTTGTGGCGGAAACGGTGACGGTTATCCTGCAGGTGCTCTACTTCAAGATGACGGGCGGCAAAAGGCTGTTCCGGATAGCGCCACTTCATCACCATTTCGAGATGCTGGGATGGTCCGAAACGCAGATTACTATGCGCTTCTGGATGATTAGTATGGTGGCCGGTATGCTGGGGGTGGCGCTGTCGCTGATTTAGGTTGTGATGATTTTGGATTTGCCTTCGATTTTAGCCCCTCTTATGCATACTTTCCTGACGAGTCTGTTTGACATTTCAGGCTTGCTGTTACCTGTTATGCAAGCTCCTGCGGCGGTCGCTTTAACGTCGGAAGTGATGATACGGGGGCTGGCTCTCGGGGTTGTGGCTTTTGTAATTGGGTCGCTGGTCGGCAAGCCAACGATCAACTGGCTGCGCGACAGGGGAATCGGGAAGCACATCAGGATCGAGCAGCCCGCCAGCCACCAGGTGAAGACAGGGACGCCTACAATGGGTGGGATCATTTTCCTGATTCCGCTGGTAATTGTAATCGCTGTGTTCATGGACATACTCTCCTTTAATTCTCTGCTGCTGCCGCTCGGGGTCGTGATTTCGTGCGGGACGCTTGGGGCTGTGGACGACCTGATGAGCACGGTGGGGCGAAATCTTGGCGGCATGAAGGCCCGCTTCAAGATGGCATGGCTGGTGGCTATCAGCATTATCGCGGCCTGTATTTTGTATTTCTTTCTGGGGCACAGCGTGATGTTTGTGCCGTTTTCGGACGAGCGGATAGAAATCGGTTGGTTGTACATCCCGGTGGCGGTGTTCCTCATTTCGGGGACGGCTAACGCGGTGAACTTTACTGACGGGTTGGATTCGCTGGCGGCCGGGACTACTGCCATCGCTTTTATCAGCTATGGAGTGATCGCGTATTTGCAGGGTCAAGAGCCCGTGGTATATCTGTGCTTTGCGGTCGTGGGATCGCTAATGGCCTTCTTGTGGTTCAACGCTCACCCCGCACAGGTGATCATGGGCGACTCGGGGGCGCTGACGCTTGGAGCTTTGCTAGCGGTGTGCGCCTTGATGACTGACCAGTGGTTGCTTCTACCGTTTGTCGGGATCCTGTTTGTGGCTGAAACTCTGGCAGTGATTTTGCAGGTGCTCTACTTCAAGACGACGGGTGGGAAGCGGCTGTTGCGCAGGTCGCCGCTACACAACCATTTCGAGGAGATCGGTTGGTCGGAAACGCAGGTGACGATGCGCTTCTGGACTGTAGGGATAGTGGCCGGGATGCTGGGGGTGGCGCTGGCCCTGTTCTAGTGATATTGCTAACCACTGTTGTTCGTCATTCGTGATTACCGGCAGCAGTCAACGGACCTGGTAGTGGGTAGCTCTCGAGATAGTGGAAGAGGTGTTTGTTGATGGGTGAGATAAACCGCAATCCGCAATCCGAATTCCGTGATAGGCACGTGCTGGTGATGGGGTTGGGCGTGCACGGCGGGGGGCTAGGAGTTGTGCGGTTTATGGCCCGGAATGGGGCCGAAGTGCGCGTCACGGATCTGCGTACAGCCGACAAGATGGCCGGCTCGATTGATGCGCTGGCCGAAGAGGGCATCGCGGTCACATATACCCTGGGCGAGCACCGCGAGGCTGATTTTGAGTGGGCCGACCTGATTGTGAAGAACCCGGCGGTGCCGGACAAATCTCCCTGGCTGGAACTGGCACGGCGGCTTGGCAAGCCGGTCGAGATGGAGATGAGCATCTTCCTGCGGCTCTGCCCCGGCCCCGTTGTGGCTATAACGGGCACCAAGGGCAAGTCGACCACGGCAACGTGGACATGGGAGATGCTGCGACATTGGCGGCCTGATGCGCTGCTGGCGGGAAATCTGCGCGTGTCGGCTCTTGAGGCGCTCCCTCGCATTACGCCGCAAACGCCCGTAGTTCTTGAGCTTTCCAGCTTTCAGCTTGAGGGGCTGAACGAACCTGCAATTTCGCCGCATATAGGGGCGGTCACCAACCTGTCGCCGGACCACCTGGACCGCTATTCCAATATGGCCGATTACGGCGCGGCCAAGAAGCTGATTTTCACTCACCAGCATGAAGGCGATTGGGCAGTGCTCAACGCAGACCACCCTGAGGTATCGTCGTGGGCGGCAGACGCGCCCGCCGGTATTGCATGGTTCGGCGTGGAGAGTGCGCCCACAGCGCCCGGTGTGTTCCTGGCGGACGGTTTCTTTATATGGTACGGGCCAACAGGCGAGCAGGAGGTAATCGCGCCAGCGGCTGTTGTGCAGGTTCCGGGTAAGCATAACCTTGTCAACGCAGCCTGCGCCGCTACCAGTGCGATCCTGGCTGGAGCGCCCGCTGACGCTGTACGAGCGGGGTTGGCGTCGTTCCGTGGGGTGGCCGACAGGTTGGAATATCTGGCTACGGTGGCAGGTGTGCGATTCTACAACGACACCACGTCTACCACACCTGCTTCATCGCGGGCTGCTCTACAGGCGCTTGATGGGCCGATTGTGTTGATCGCGGGGGGTGCTGACAAGGGGCTGGATTTCGCGGAGCTTGCGCCTGTTGTCGCCAACCACACCTTTGCCGTGGTATTGCTCGAAGGTTCCGCGACCGACCTCATGGCGCGCCAGTTCGAGGCGGCGGGGGTCAACGTACTGGGGCGCTACGACGATTTTGCGGCGGCAACGCGGGCTGCATGGGAAGCCACCCCGACGGGCGGCACGGTGCTGCTTTCGCCCGCGACGGCCTCGTTCGGCATGTTCCGCAACGAGTTCGACCGGGGCGAGCAGTTCCGCGCAATCGTGAACAGTCTACTTGAGGAGCAGCAATAGAGCGGACGGGTTAGAGGTATGCGACCTCTAGTTCTGGGCTTATAGAAGAAGGACGATACCACTGTTGGGTATCGTCCTTCTTCTTTTGTGCACCGGCGACGGCTGCCGTGTGGAAAACTAATCGACTCATCGCTACATGGCTTAGACTATGTCAAGTAGAGACGCGGGGCGCGAAACGTAGAGCGTACTGCGTGACGCGTGAAACGTGATGTTTGAGGCGTTTGTGCGAGATTACACGCAAATCCCGATGTAGTTAGTAGTTCCCCATATGATGCAATCCCGATCGCGCCGATTTGAACGCCCTGATTACTGGATACTTGCTGCGGCAGGCATCCTGTGTATTATTGGCGTGCTGATGGTCTTTTCGTCCAGCGGCATAGACCCCGACAACAACAACCTCATCGCCAAGCATGTGCAGTGGCTCGTGGTGGGTGCAATCGCGATGATCGTGACGGCGACAGTGCCCTATACACGTTGGCGGCGTTACTCTGTGCCTTTTATTATCGTGGCTGCGCTGCTCTTGATGCTCGTGGTTGTGGTAGCCGAACCTATTAACGGTGCTAAGAGGTGGCTTGCCTTGGGGCCGTTTTCGCTGCAGCCGTCGGAGCTTGCAAAGCTTGCGTTTATATTGTACCTGGCGGATTGGTGCTCTACGAAGGGCGAAAAGGTGCGCGACTTCTCGAACGGCCTTATCCCGTTTGGTATAATGCTCGGTTTGCTTGGCGGGCTGGTTTTCGTTGAGCCTGACCTTGGGACGACCACCGTTATTTTCGCTATCGGCGTGAGCATGTACTTTGTGTCTGGCGCGGCGATCAGCCACATGATAGGAGGGCTTGGACTGGCGGCGGTCACCTTTCTGGTTGCCGCGACCGCCGCCCCCTACCGTATGCAGCGTCTGCTTGCCTTCATGAATCCATGGGATCCTGCCGACCAACTTGGTATCAACTATCACACGGTACAATCGCTGCTGGCGCTTGGCTCGGGTGGTCTGACAGGGATGGGTCTTGGCGCGTCCCGGCAGAAGTTCGGCTGGCTGCCGGAGCAGTCTACTGATGCTATCTTTTCTGTATGGGGCCAGGAAGTGGGCTTTCTGGGCGCTGTGCTCATGATTACGCTTTTTCTGGTGATCGCATGGCGCGGCTTCCGCGTCGCGCAAATGGCACCCGACGGCTTTAGCTCGCTGATGGCGACAGGCATTACGGCATGGATAGCCGCACAGGCGATGATTAACATTGGCGCTGTTAGCGGAGCTATACCGTTCACAGGGGTTCCGCTCCCTTTCGTCAGCTATGGTGGTTCTTCGCTGGTTATTACGCTGACCGCGGTTGGCCTGCTGCTTAACATATCCAAGACCGCCAACACAACACGACCGGAGAAGGTGCCCGCGCGAAGTCCACGTGTGCTGAGGTTCGAGCCGAAGGGTAAGACGTAGTTCGCACTATTGCGTGAGCCTTTTGGCAGGCTAGAGAAGGGAAATCTGACGGCTCATGCACTATGTAATAGAGAAGGCTGATGCTAATTCAACTCGAATGGTGGCAACTTGTTCTACCTGTGGTGATCGTCGCTGTGGTGATGGGTCTCTACATGGGCTGGCGCGTCATGGGCCTGTGGACGGTTGGCGTCTTTTTCAGCGGGATTGTGGCGGCAAAGCTTGGACCCAAGCTCGACCTTCTTCTCAATAAGGTGCTGAATGTCGGTGGGCAGTTCGTTGCCATCGCGACCGATAAGCCGGAAGGAAGCATCAGCACGCCGCAGATTACGATTGCTTCGCCGATGGAGCCGCTTGCCACGGCAGGGCTATTTACGCTGCTGGTTGTGTTGTCGTGGTGGATAGCGCGCAAGCTTGCCGCACGCGGTGGGTCGGGCATACTGGACAACCTGATCGGTGGCGTATTCGGGGCACTCGCATCGGTGGTAGCTCTATCGCAGGGCTTCGACTACTGGACGGATTACGTCAAGCGCAGCGGCACCAACCCAACCACGTCGACGCCACAACTAACCGTCGGCATCGCGACGATGCCCGAAGCAAACCCCCTCATGGGCATGGCGACGGCAGCCATCGGCCTTTTCCTGCTCATAATAATCGTGTACACTGTCTGGCGGGCTGTGAAAGCTGCATCGTAAATAAAGGCAGGACACGAAATATTAGTCGCGTTCGGGCATCAGTTGCGCTTCGCGGCACCGCTACTTAGTCGATGGATCTACTCACTCAACGTTGGCATTTTATTGGCATCGGCGGGGCCGGAATGAGCGCCCTGGCTGATGCTTTGCTTGACCTCGGGGCTGTTGTGTCGGGGTCAGATGCGGTCGACTCGGAGGCGCTTAGAGAGCTTCAGGCGAGGGGAGCTCGTGTCGCAGTCGGGCATAGCGCGGCTAACCTGGGCGATGCTACAAGGATTGTGGTGACCGGGGCTGTGCCTTCCGATAACCCTGAGCTTGCGTCCGCACATGAGCGCGGCCTGCCTGTTGTGAAGCGCGCTGTGCTGCTGGGCCAGCTTATGGATACGCGGCGCGGGATCGCTGTGGCGGGCACACATGGCAAGACCACCACATCAGCTATGGTCGCGTGGGTGCTTGCGCGGGCCGGGCGCGAGCCATCGTATATGATTGGCGGCACGATACGCGGGCTGGGCATGGGCGGGCATTGGGGGAGCGGGCGCGATCTGGTGGCGGAGGCCGACGAATATGACCGCTCGTTCCTGCAGCTTCGACCTGAAGTCGCCATCATCACCAATATCGAAAGCGATCACCTTGAGTATTACGGGACAGAAGCCGCCATATTCGCAGCCTTCGGCGAGTTCGCGCTGAACGTGAAGAAGGGCGGGTTGCTGATCCTTTGCGCTGACGATGCGGGCACGCGCCATCTCGAACAGGAGCTAGCTGTGAGCGCCGCGCCATTCCGCAGACAATCCTACGGCATCTCTGAGAGCGCATTATGGCGGCCCCTGAATATCGCCGCGAATGAGCGCGGCGGCAGCGACTATGTCGTGATGCACAGCGGCAAGCAGGTGGCGCGGGTGTCGCTTCGCGTGCCCGGAACGCATAATGTGCTGAACTCGCTGGCCGCGCTTGCTGCCTGTGTGGAGCTTGGTATTGATATTGACGAGGCTGCGCGTTTGCTGGGCGACTTCGAGGGAACCGGGCGGCGGTTTGAGGTGAAGGGCGAGGCTGGGGGCGTGGTAGTTGTTGATGATTACGCGCATCACCCCACCGAGATAGCCGCCACGTTGCAGGCAGCCCGCCAGCGCTATACAGGCAGGCGGCTCCTCGTGGCATTTCAGCCGCACACTTACACCCGCACGCGCGACTTCCTTGATGATTTCGCGATCTCTCTGGGCGCGGCCGACCGGGTCTATGTAACCGAGATATATGCATCTCGTGAGCGCGATACCCTCGGCATGAGCGGCAGGCAGATTGTAGAGCGGATAACGGGCGCTACGGCAGAGTTCGCGCCCACGCTTGAGCAGGCCGAAGAGATGCTGCTGGACGACCTCAAGAGCGGCGATGTACTGCTTACGCTCGGTGCCGGCGATATCTGGAAGGTAGGCGACACGGTGCTCGCGGCCCTGCTTGAGCGGGACGCCGAGGCGCGACATATCCCTGTAGCTCTGGAAAAGGGCGCGTTAGCATGGAGGTTCGAGCCTGCGGTCGCTTCTCGACTGGAGGATGCAACCGGACTCAGGATCGTGCAGGACGAACCAATGAGCAGGCACAATTCGCTCAGAGTCGGCGGCCCGGCGACCATGTTTGTTGTCGCGGATACGACCGAAAGCCTCGTCAAGGTGGTGCTGTTTGCGCGGGAGAACGGTATACCGCATCTTGTGATCGGGAACGGCACCAATATGCTGGTGGGCGATTATGGTATAGACGGCCTGGTAATTCACAACAAGACTCGCGACATATCCCATGAGCTACAGGATGATGGCACGAGCATCTGGCATGTGGCGTCAGGTGTACTTTTCAGCAGGCTGGCGCGCATCACCTGCGAGGCCGGTTGGACCGGACAGGAGTGGTCGAACAGTGTGCCGGGAAGCGTGGGTGGGGGCGTGGTAAGCAATGCGGGGGCACACGGCAAAGAGCTGAAGGATGATCTAATCTCCGTCAGCGTGTTGACCGCTGATGGCGTAATTGAAGAGTGGGCGATGGATACCCTTGAACTGGGGTATCGCACCAGCCGCTTCAAGGCGCACGGCAGGCGGGCTTTGTCGCCGCCCGAGGTTATTCTAAGGGCCGGCATCAGGCTCTACAACGATGCCGACCGGAGTTGTGCGGCAAGGATGCGCGGCTACCTTGAAGAGAGGCAGGCAAAGCAGCCGCAGGGCAAGAGCGCGGGATCAACGTTTAAGAATCCGCCCGGATATTCAGCGGGCTATCTTGTTGAGCAGGTTGGCATGAAGGGCGAGAAGCACGGGCAGGCCCAGTTTTCACCGAAGCACGCTAACTTCATGATGAACCTTGGCGGGGCTACCGCTGCTGATGTGCTCTACCTGATGGATGCGGCACGAGAGCGCGTGCTGGAGAAGTTTGGCATCCAGCTTGAGCCTGAAATAGAGTTGATAGGCGAGATATAAATAGGCGCAAAAAGAAAGAGGGACGGAGACCAAAATCTCCGTCCCTCACTGTTTTACCGGTAACGCAGAGTTTTACTGGTTGTAGTTGCTGCGGTCGGTACGCTCGGTTGTATTGACGTCTGTGTCGCGTGTGTTGGTCTTATCCCGGATATTTCCCTGATCGTCGCCGGCTACGCGCACATCGCCCTCCTTGACGATCTCCGCGTGCTCGTGCCTGGTCGTGCCGGTCAATGTCTGCTGCTCCTGAACGGCGTTCTTACCGAGGGTGACTTCTTCGCGTACTCGAGCCTGCTTCTGAAGCTGAGCCTGCTCTTCGTAAACGGGAACGCGAATAACTTCATCCTGCGCATCCGTGATTTCGCCCGGGGCGACAGGGCGGTCCACAGCGTGACGCTCGATATAGACTTCTTCGTGAGAAAGATTGACAGGGATCTGCTCCTCTTTCTCGTGCACAACCTTACGCAGCTCGACCTCGCCTGCCTGTACTTGCGTCTTGGTGGCGTTCAGAGTCTCATCACGAAGCACCATCTTCATCTGGTTTGCATCTCGGCGGCGGCCTGTGGTCTTATCAATGTCGCCGTACTCGCGCTGGTTGATGTTCCTGTTCCGGTAGTACGATGCGGGCTGGGCTCCCTGAGCGCCGGCAGTATTGCCTGCCGTCTGCTTACTGGTCAGGTTGATATATTCCGCCCCGTTCTCAAGCATGATACGCAAGGCGTCATCTCCACTCTTCTTGCCCTGGACGACGACAATCGAGTTGCCCTCGTTCTGGCGGCTCCTGTAGAGCTCTACAATGTCGTCCTCAAAGCCTGAATTGCGGAAGGCGTCGATCGCAGACTTGTCGGCTATGTTCGCCTGATATCCCGCCGACTTCAGGGCCTGAATAGCCCGCTGTGCATGGTCTTGATCCATGAATACACCAACTACTTTGTCAGTCTCGTTCATACTGTTGTTAGCCATGATAATGATCCTCCTGTAACGTAACCGTAACGATTTTCATTCTCTTGGTCCGGTCAGCATTTACCTGCTTGCTATGATTCGGCGAGCACAGCTGACAATCACCAACAATTATTCGGGGCCGGTCTTACCGGCTGAGCCAACGCTAGTCGTTGTTGGCTTCCAGGTTGCCCTGCGTCTCGACGGTGAGGTGCTCTCGGCGTACAGTGCCTTTCACGTCTTCATGCCGCATGGTTCTCTTACGCGTGATGCGAATCTCTTCGCGAACCAGGTACCGCTTGAGAACTACAAGCTGCTCTTCAATAACAGGGATAATCAGGGTATCGCCTTCCTGCCGTTGCCGGGGGCGATGCTCTTCATCGAATATCTGGCCGACCGGGATGCGCTGTACAGATACTTCCTCGTAAGCCAGGTCAACCGGTATGGTTTGGTCCTGTGTCTCCACTTCCCGGCGAACGATTACCTCGCCTGCCTTGACCCACTTCTTCTCAACAGCTAACTGCTCTTCAACCAGAGGCAAAACGATCTTTTCATCGCGCTGCTGCGCTTCTGATTGGGTAACCTGTTGAACAGGGCGGGTGGTGTTGGGTTTTGTGCCGGTCTCGTTCTTTTTGTTCGCCATACTGTCCTCACTTCTTTGTGCCGCGCCGTAAGTCCACGAGTATAATTAGCAATAGCGGTGCCAGATAGTATGATTTGACGTAGTAATCATAGAGATATAACAAAGTCTAATACCCCAAAGGCTGCCTCAGGAACGCACCGGACGCTATCACAGAGGGCGACTGAAGGCTCGTCAGGCAACCCGCACGAGGCTCAGGGCAGCCAACTTCGATGTGGAAAAACCCGGCAGTAGCCAGATATGGTATGCTCATGCGGCAGTTATATGTGAAGGCTGGAGCGGCAAGGTAGTTGCTGATTGCCGGCGGATTTGGAGAGCATGGTTTTGGTACGAAAACTCAGAGTAGGGGTGTTATTTGGCGGCCAATCGAATGAGCACGAGGTATCGCTTGCTTCGGCTCGGAGCGTCATGCGCGCGATGGACCCTGACAAGTATGAGATCGTGCCGATCGGCATAACGAAGCAGGGCCTGTGGCTTACAAGCGGCGATCCGATGACGCAGCTTCGTTCAGGTGTTGATGCGTCGAGCGTGCCTCAACTTGGCTCTCTGCTTGCCCCCGACCCGACTGGAGAAGGGCCCGCCGAAATTGTGGAGCTTTCGGGCGGGAATAGCCCATCACAAGCGATGTCGGCACGCTTCAGCCAGCAAATTGACATAATATTTCCAGTCCTGCATGGACCGATGGGTGAAGACGGCACGATACAGGGGATGCTGGAGCTTGCGGGAATACCGTATGTTGGGGCAGGGGTGCTGGGATCGGCTGTGGGCATGGACAAGGCCATGATGAAAGAAGTATTTGTAGCACGCGGGCTTCCCGTGGCCCCCTATCTGCTCGTTACACGCAAGCGATGGCGCACGGATCCTGTGGCGGTACAGCTTGATGCCGAACGACGGCTCACATATCCAATGTTCGCCAAGCCGTCTAATATGGGGTCAAGTGTGGGCGTGAGCAAGATCCACGGACCTGAAGAATTCGCAGAGGCGGTTAACCTGGCGGTGCGGTACGACCGGCGCATACTGGTTGAGCAGGGCCTCGAGGCCCGCGAGTGTGAATGCGCGGTGCTCGGGAATGACGAGCCGCAGGCTTCCGTTGTGGGCGAGATAGTGCCGGGCAACGAGTTCTATGACTACAGGGCCAAATATGTTGACGACAACTCAACGCCTGTTATCCCCGCCGAGATCTCCGAAACTTTTTCGGAAGAGATACGACGCCTGGCTGTTGATGCCTTCAAGGCCATCGACGGTGCAGGCATGGCGCGGGTCGATTTCTTCCTGGAGCGCGATTTGTCGGCGGTATGGATAAACGAAGTGAATACTATACCAGGCTTCACGCGCATCTCGATGTACCCCAAGCTGTGGGAAGCATCCGGTATTCCATATTCCGAGCTTATCGACCGGTTGATTGAGCTGGCAATCGAACGCCACGAAGACCGCAAGCTCAACAGTGAAGGTCTAAACGATGTTGGAGGCGACCTGAACGTATGAGTGAGACGACCGCAAGCAAGGGGGGCAAGGTGCCTCTTAAACGTGTCCAGGCCGAGGTCAGCAATCCTCGCCCGGTGCTTATCGCTGAGGATGGGCACTCGAAGAAGAAGGGCGGCGCTGCAGAGAAGCGAGGCTGGAGCCTTTTTAATGAGGACGTGCGCCGGGGCCGCTTCTTCTCGCTGATCGGCCTTGCCTTTATACTGGCGGCTGCCGTTTCGTTTGCCACATCCCCCGAATATGTAGTTGCATCAGTTACAGTGGAGGGAAGCAAGGTGCTGAGTCTCGACCAGGCGAACGAGATAGCAGGGGTGGCAGGCTCTAACATCTTTACCATCGACCAGGCGGCTGTCCAGCAGCGACTTGCAGAGAAGGCTGCGCTGCTGAAGGGTGTGTCGGTGGAGACACGCCTTCCCAATAGCGTTATTATCCATGTGCTGGAGCGGCGGCCCGCTGTGGTATGGGTGATTGGTGACGGCACGCCTCTGCTCGCCAGCGACGATCATGTAGTGGTGGGCAATGCGGGCACGCTTGATGGTTTTGTGACGATCTTTGACCGTGGGCCGATGTCGGACTCGCTCAAAATAGGGCAGCCGATGCCCGTGAATAAAGCCGATGCCTCAGACATAGCACAGCAGATATACCTTACGCTTCCCCAGGCAACGGGCCTGCAACTGAGGCAGCTTGAGTGGGCGCCGGATAATGGGATAACAGCCATAACAGCGACGGGCCAGCAGATCGAGTTCGGCACGGGCGACAAACTGGACCGGCAGATAAAGATTGTGCAGTCGGTAGTCCAGCAGGCTCAGCAAACAGGTAAGCAGTGGTCCATCCTTGATGTGCGTTCTGTTGATAGGCCGAGCATAAAGAGATAACCGGGGTTCAGAGCATCCGCATGAACGAATCACCCGCGCCCGAAACGAAAACCAGCCCGCTGGGCCTCTGGGTTCCGGTGCTGTTTCTTGTGGTGGGCCTTATTATTGGCCTGCAATTCAACCTGACTGTGCCCGAGGCCTATTCGCGTTATACTGCGGTTTCCATTCTGGCGGCTCTCGATGCAGTTTTCGGGGCCATCCGCGCCGAGCTAAACAAATCTTATAGCAATCGCATTTTCATATCCGGCTTTATCTCCAACATCGTGCTGGCGGCGGGCCTCACTTTCCTGGGCGACCGGCTCGGGGTCGACCTGTCATTGGCGGCAGTGGTTGCCTTCGGGGTGCGCTTGTTCGACAACCTCGCGATAATACGCCGGCATTTTGTGTAGCCGGTGGGGGTCAGGGGTCAGGGGCCAGGGGTCAGTATTACGGATTCACCGCAGAGGCGCAGAGGCCGCTGAGTTTCGCTGAGATTCTTTAGGTTTCGAGAGTGCTGTGGGAAGTGAGTATGCGACACAGGCCATCTATGGACCCCGATTACTGGTCCCTGACCCCTGACATCTGACACCCGACACCCGACACCCGACACCTGACCCCTTTTCTACGGCGAATTCCGTATTGCTTATTGCTTTGGGGTGTAATAAACTCAGGGGTAGTTCGGGGTTCTTGTGTCTACCGATTCGGTGTTTGGTTGGGGAAGAATAGCCCCGGCGAAGAATTAGGACCATGTGGGTGTTTTGTGTAAGATTTCACAGAAGAAACGACCAAAACATCTGTTCGCTGCCAGACGCGAATCCGCGAATTACTTATGGAAAGGGACTATAGATATAACAGAAGGTTTATCTATAGTTATCCACAATCCGTGGAAAAACGCGCTATAATAGCCAGAAGCGGAGTAGAATGGTCTCCCCATCACGAGTTAGGAGGATCTGGGAGGCCAAGAGGGACGCAACTACTCTGTGGCTACACCCAGGAATCGTATGCCCAACAACGACAGAATTATCGTCGGCATAGATGTCGGCACGCACAAGATTTGTACCATCGTCGCAGAAGCCGACTCCGCATCGGGCAACAGATTGAATGTGCTGGGCGCGGGCGCGGTGGCATCCGAAGGTGTAGCAAAAGGAATGATAACGGACATAGTGAAGGCGAGTAGCTCGATTGAGCATTCGCTGGAGGCCGCAGAACGACAGTCGGGCTGTCGTATACTGTCGGCTTATGTGTCGATGTCAGGGAACCACATATCATCGCTGAACAGCCGAGGGCTGGTCTCTGTGGCTCACCCCGATCGGGTGATCGGCGCAGATGATGTGGCAAGAGCTGTGGACGCGGCGCGTGCGATCGCGCTACCGGCAGGGCGAGATGTCTTGCACGTGGTTCCGCGGACATACACAATTGACGGGCAGGAGGGGATCAGAAACCCGGTTGGACTGTCGGGTTTCAGGTTAGACGTGGAAACGCATGTCGTGACGGGCGCTAGCAACGTGCGCGAAAATTTGATCCGCTGCGTACAGAAGGCTAATGTTGAAGTGGACGATCTTGTGCTGTCTCCACTGGCATCAGCCGAGGCGGTATTGACCGAGCAAGAGAAGAACCTGGGCGTGGTTCATGTCGATATCGGTCATGGCACAACGGACATTGCTATCTACGTTGAAGGTTCTGTGTGGCACACTAAAGTGCTGCCCATAGGCGGCTGGCAACTTACCAACGATCTCGTCATTGTATTCAACATTCCCTACGAGGCCGCAGAGGCGTTGAAGCTGCAATATGGCCTGGCGTTCGCGCCGGGCTCGGACAAGCAAGCTCAGCCGGTCACACAGCCCGCCAGCGCAAACGGCAAATCGCATCCCGGCGGGGCGGGCCACACAGCCCACGCAGCAGGTTCGCAGAATGGTCACGCCGCCGAGTACAGTTCTAACGGAAGAGCGACACTGGAGGCAATTGAGGCGCGCACAGGGCACGATGAGGACGAGGAGATGCTCGAGGCCGAGACCTTTGAGGGTGCAACTCGGTTAATCAGGCGAGACGAGTTAAACGAGGTCATGGCCGCTCGTCTGGAACAGCTCTTCAGTATGATTGGTGACGAAGTGCGGCGAAGTGGTTATGAAGGTCTGTTGCCTGCGGGTGTTGTCCTGACCGGCGGTGTCGCGGCGATGTCTGGTATGGAGTCGCTTGCTTCGGGCAAGCTCAGAATGCCGGTACGGATCGGGCGACCCAGGCGGATTGGTGGACTTGCCGAAGCGTTTGAAAGCCCGGCTTACGCTACAAGCGTGGGTTTGATTCTGTGGGGCATGAAGCAGGGGATAACACCTCAACCAGGAACATCAAGGCTGGCAACAGGACGTCCTAAAGTTGGGGAAGAGCAACTTGGCTTATTGACTAAGTGGCTAAAGAGGTTCCTTCCCCAGGCCTAAAGGCTACATCTTCCATATTTCAGGGCGATTCCGGGTGGAATTGGGGCAATTCTTAACAGTTTTTAACGAATAGCATAGATTCGACTTGAACGATTGGCGCTGATATTGTATTATCAGTCGTTAGCCCCACCATTTTTTGGGGGTGGCTCTTGAATTTGCTCAACTGTCGGTCCTCAGCACCGATACGCCATAGTCATTCATCTCAGGCTAGCATGACGCTGCTACAATTTATCGGGGGGTAAGGAGGAGTTACGAGATGTATCCACCAGTTGGCGGTAATAACAGGCCGGTGTCAATGCACGGCCATGGCCGAGATAAGGATCTTCCATCTGAAAACTTTGCTCAAATCAAAGTTATAGGCGTTGGAGGGGGTGGCTCTAACGCTGTTAATCGTATGATACAGGCGGGAGTCAAGGGTGTGGATTTCATTGCCGTGAATACGGACGCCCAGGCTCTGATCCATTCGGAAGCGCCCACCCGCATACGCATTGGCGATAAGCTGACCAAGGGCCTCGGCTCAGGTGGCAGCCCCGACCAGGGCCGCCGCGCAGCAGACGAAAGCAGCGAAGAGCTGTTCGAGGTGCTGAAAGGCGCTGATATGGTCTTTATCACAGCCGGCATGGGCGGCGGTACAGGCACAGGTGCGTCTCCCGTAGTGGCGCAAATCGCCCGCGAGATCGGCGCCCTCACCGTCGGCGTGGTCACAAAGCCGTTCACCTTTGAAGGCACTCGACGCAGGCTGTCTGCGGAAGAAGGTATCAGCAATCTCAAGGACCAGGTGGATACCCTTATCACCATCCCGAACGACAGACTGCTGCAAATTGCTGACAAGAAGACCACTCTGCACGAAGCCTTCCGCATCGCGGACGACGTACTGCGACAGGGTATCCAGGGCATCTCTGACCTCATCACCGAGCCTGGTCTAATCAACCTCGACTTCGCTGACGTCAAGAGCATTATGCAAGTGGCCGGCTCCGCCCTCATGGCGATTGGCCGTGGTACGGGCGATACTCGCTGCATCGATGCCGCACGGCAGGCCATCGAGTCGCCGCTGCTGGAGATCAGCATCGAAGGCGCGAAGGGCGTGCTGTTCAATGTGACTGGCGGTCCCGACCTCGGTATGCTGGAAGTGCACGAAGCAGCATCTGTGATTCAGCAGGCTGCCGATCCTGAGGCGAACATCATCTTCGGTGCAGTAATCGACCCTGAGATGGGCAACGATGTTAAGATCACGCTCATCGCGACAGGCTTCGACTCGACCCGTCGTGCCGACGCTCGCCCGACATATGTCCAGCGCGAGAGCGGTGTATACGCACCGGCTCACACCCCGCAAAACCAGCCGCAGCCGCATCACACCAACGCCCCCCAGAATCCGCCGTCCGAGTACAGCAACGGCCAGGGACACCCGAGCCAGACACCACAGCGCAGTAACGAGCAGCAGACGCCCACTCCCGTGCGCCCCGTGGCTCCGCGCCCGCCCGCTGCCAACAACGGCGACGAACTCGATATTCCTCCATTCCTTTACCCCAAGTTCAAGAACCGCTAGAATTACCCTCAAGCGCAACAAAAAGAGATGCCAACCGACAGAGGTTGGCATCTCTTTTTACGCTGGTTAGCTTACGGCTTTTGCTTTTCGCTGGTAGTGTCTGCGGGCTTTGGCTGTGTTGCCGCAGTCACGCATATCGCACCACCGGCGGCTGTGATTCTTGCTTGTGTCCAGGAAGAGCCAGCCGCAAGTGTCGCCCGCACACGTGCGCACTCTCTCCAGCTTTTCGCCGTTCACAAGCAGGTCTGCCGCTGAACGAGCTACGGGCCATAGTATGCTGTCGAGCTCACCGGGGAAATCGACCCATCCCCATTCAAGCCCGCCTGATCCCCCTGCCAACTTCTTGATGCTCGCGTGGGACATGGCCTCCCTGAGCACCCTGTTCAAGCCCTCCACCGCATCGGTGTTAGGCTGCTCTTCTATGCTTACTGCGGAGAAGATCCTGTAAATGGTCAAGCGGAGCGATCTTGCACGCTGTAAGACGTTGTCGGCTTCTGCGGGTTTTATCTCTGCTTGTCGATTCAGCGTACTCTCTTCTTCCTCAGTTATCAGTTCCATTTGCCGCGCCCAGGTGGTTAAATCGCGGTAGCTCTGGAAGTAATCAGGCGTGGGCGCTTCGGCCGAACCCGACTTCGTATTCGTGAAATCGAGTGCGATCCAGCCGCCGATTCTTGAATATTCTCGTTCTTCTAAAATGCCTTCGATCATAAAGTGCCTCTTTCACAGCCGCCTATCATTTGAAACAAATATTCTGAAGTAACTATCAAAAAAGTCTTGACAGGTTAGAATATCTGTGATATAATCTAACCATCTAAGTGATTATAGATGGTTATTCACGAAATGTCAAGAGCGGATTGAGGTAGATGAGACGCGAGATCAGGCGTAGAAGTAGAGGAGGTCAAGGGTGATGGACTGGTATACCGAGGCGATGGACCGCCAGCACGAACGTCTGCACAGTGCCGAGGTAACACGTATGGTGCGGCAAGCGCAAAAGTCGTCGGACGTACATAGTGGGCCGCGTGCGCACTTTATGATGTGGCTCGGCAGGCGGCTAGTTGAGTCGGGCCATAGGCTCGAAATGCAATACAAGTAAGAGATCGTCGAGGGCAAGAGACCTGCGGCGTAACGAGAATGGGAGGAACAAAATGGAAATCTTGTTTATTTTAGGTCTGTTGGTAATCGTAGCTTTGCTTTCACAGATATGGGGAGCAGACAGCAGGTATTCGGTTGATGATCCTGAGTGGGACAGGCGGCGCGGCTGGGCAGGTTCCCACCGCTAAAATCGAGCAGCAGCGGCAATAAGAGGAGTGACGGGTCCAGAACCCGTCACTTTTGTTTTAGGCGGTTGTACCGGCGACTGATGAAAAGATGCAGTTTACGCAGAATTCAGCCACATTGCAGAATGAACCTTTTGCTTGTTCTGATATAATAAGATATATGTGAAACCGCACGGTGTTACCGGGCGTACTAATGAGAGGGGTAAACAGTCCAGTATGCTATCGGCAGAAACGGTTTTGACTCTGCAAGTTGGGGACAATTTTGATGCGGCGCTTGATGGCGCAGCGATGTCGGAGCCTCTCGTGACCCGCGAGGAGTGGGACGGTTTGCTTGCGCGCTCGGCGTCGAATGTGGTGTTTCTGACATGGCAGTGGCAGCAGAGTTGGTGGCAGCATTTTGGCTGTTCGGAGGACTGTAGGCTTCAGTTGCTGATTCTGCGTGGTGATGGAGGAGAGCCCCTGGGCATAGCTCCTCTTTTTATTGCCCACCAGCCGGTGCCTCCTGTAAAGCCGTATGTGCAGGGCGAACCGCGCCCCGATCGCGCCGGCGAACCACTGCGGGTTGTTGAGTTCGTCGGCGGGACGGATATAGCCGACTATCTGGATATTATCGCGGCACCGGAGCATTACGAGCTTATCTGGGCGGCTGTGTTGGATTATCTGGTCAGCATCAAGGACCAATGGGATAGTATCGATTTCCATTCACTGCCGCAGTTCTCCACGTCCCACGAGATATTGCAGCGCCTGGGTGAAGAGCGCGGACTGGCGTTTAGCGTCTTCCCTGAGGATGTTTGCCCGGTGTTGGAGCTACCCGGCGATTGGGATACCTATCTGATGAGCCTTCGCAAGAAAGACAGGCACGAGCTTCGGCGGAAAGTACGCAAGCTGGAAGGACGCGACGATGTACGATGGTATCTTGTGCCGCCGACGGATCAAGAGCAGCTAGTCGAGAAGATGCGCATCTTTCTGGATTTGCACAGGCAGAGTGGTGCTGACAAAGCTAAGTTCATGGACGCCAAGATGGAGGCCTACTTTATGGATATGGCCGCCGAGCTAGCCCCCACAGGCTGGCTTGACCTGGCGATCCTGGAAGTAGACAGCGAGCCTGCTTCGGCCTATCTGTCGTTCAGATATGGGGACCGCCTCTATCTCTATAACTCAGGTTATACTCAGCGCTTCGCCGCATACAGCGCCGGTGTGGCTCTGCTGGCATACAGGATTCACAAGGCGATATTGCAGGGAACCAGGTATTTCGATTTCTTGCGCGGCGACGAGCCGTACAAATACGATTTTGGCGCGAAAGACACATACGTGTACCGGGCGCGTAGTATGAGGCCGGGGGCATAGTATTTGCCTGTGTAACAAACGACAGTGAAAAAAGACAGTATAAAGATATTAGCATTGAGGCGCACAAACCGGCCAGGAGCCGGACATAAAGGGTAAGAACAAAGAACAACATATGTGTAAGATAGCAATGATAAGTATGCACACCTGCCCGTTGGCCTGCCCACAGGCATTGCTTGGCGGCCGCGAAACAGGTGGTATGAACGTTTATGTGCGGGAACTGAGTCGAGAACTTGGGCGGCGCGGGAAGAGTGTTGACGTCTTTACCCGCTTCCAGGATACCGTGACCGCGCAGATCGAGCCGTTCGGTTACGATGCGCGAGTGATTCACCTGCCGGCCGGACCGATGGCTCCCTATAATAAGAACAAGCTCCTCTCCCACGTGGACGAGTTTGCTTGCAATATAGAGGCTTTTGCGCGTACGCAGGGAATAGAGTACGATCTGATTCACAGTCATTACTGGCTGTCGGGTTTGGTCGCGCACAAGTTGCAGGAGATGTGGGACGTGCCAACCGTGCAGATGTTCCACACGCTTGGCGAAATGAAGAACAGTGTGGCGAAGGCCGAACACGACCGGGAGATTGGCCCGCGCATCGCAGGCGAGCGCCAGGTGATGGAGTGGAGCGACCGCATAATTGCTGCCACACCGCTCGAACGCGAGCAGATGGCCCGCTACTACGGCGCGGACACGGACAAGATCACCGTGGTCCCTGCGGGCGTTGATACCGAGCTTTTCCACCCGCGCGATCGGGCACTTGTGCGGCAGGAGCTTGGATTGCCCGGCCTCGATACGCCAATCCTGTTGTTCGTCGGGCGTATCGAGCGGCTGAAAGGCATCGATACTCTGCTGGAGTCGGTGGCGGTAGTAAGCCGTACCTGCTCGGGCAAGAACCTCAAGGTGCTTATTGTGGGTGGTGGCGGGCAGACGGTTGAGGAGAACGAAGAGTTGCGCCGCGTCGTCCAACTGCATCGCGACCTGAACCTTGAGGAGCAGGTCGAGTTCGTCGGCTCCAAGCCGCAGGAGATGCTGCCGCTGTACTATTCGGCGGCTGACATTACGGTTATGCCGTCACACTATGAGTCGTTTGGGCTTGTGGCTGTAGAGGCGATGGCGTCCGGCACACCTGTTATCGCCTCGAATGTGGGCGGGCTTTCGTTTACGGTGAAGGATGGCGAAACCGGATTTCTAGTGCCTGAAGAGAACCACTTCGCGCTTGCGGAGCAGGTACATACGCTCCTGAAGAATCCTGACTTACGGCTAAAGATGGGCGAGCAGGCGGCTCAGCACGCACTGCAATACTCCTGGGCGAATATCGCATCTCAGATAGCCGATGTCTATGACGAAGAGATAGAAGCGAACTGCGGCGCAGCCTGCCACTGCGGGTAGAGTGATAACTGTACAAACATAGATGGAGCGGATAAGCGCACCCCAGAAAGTGGCCTTGTCCTGTGTACTGCGCCAACAAAGTTGTGTCGGACAGGCGCGTCCCACCAGGCGGTGTCATTCTGGGCGAAGCGAAGAATCTCGCAAAGCGGGATGATGCTCGGCCTGTATCCAGTCCCGGACAGAAAAGAAGGGGACGAGATTCTTCACTGCGTTCAGAATGACAATGGCGAGAGGAGAAGGCGGCACCAATATTATTCTGTTGGCAGAGCATTGAATTAAGCAAGAAAGCGCATGAGGAGACTATGTCCTCATGCGCTATTTAATTGCCCTTGTAGAGCGAGATTAGCCGGCGCCTACGATTTCCTCGGCGCAGACATCGCAGTAGGGCGTGGTACTGTTCGCTACGCGCTTGCCGCAGTTCTCGCAGATTTTATAGCCCTGCGCGAGGCAATCGTCGCACAGTTTCGGGCCTGGGCCTGCGATCCATTTGTCGCAGTGGAGGCAGTTCGTAACGGGGCCTTTGTTTTCCATATTTGCTGGGGACTCCTTTAAGTTATTCTTCAGTCGTCTTTAGTATAGACTGCTGCATGCGGGCAGTCTAGGTCCATTCAACCCGAACCACCACGGCGGTTGAGTCGTCCTGGTGGGCACGGTAGTTATATGGGGTCGAGAGATTAGAGGGGTCGGGCAGCGTGCGCTCGGCTGAACGGGCGTCGCCTCGGTCTACCAATGCCGCGGCAGGGTCTGCAGACGCCATGGTGCTCCTGATTTCCGATGTCGTAAGGTTGGCATATACTCCGTCTGAACAGAGCAAAATAGTGTCGTCGGGCCTTAGCTGGATTGTGGAGAAGACGGGAGCCTGGGGCGTGGGGCTGTCGCCAATCTGCCCGAAGACGAGATTGCGCTGGATAAAATACTTGCGTGCAAGTGGGTCCAGCCTGCCGATATCATAGCCGTCGAAGTCGTCTATGGCGGCATCTGCTGCTTCGGCCTGGTCCGGAGTCAATTTGCCTTCTTCGAGGTCCATGTTGATAGCGTCCTGGTCGTCGGTCAGCAATATTAGCTCGCCCGCTGAATAGAGGTATGCGCGTGTGTCGCCGTTCTGGCCGAATACGGCGCGGCGGCCGTTTTCGCAGAATATGAGGGCTGTCATCACGGCTGCCGCCATTACATCCTCGGCAGTTTTGCCCTCCGGTATCTGGTCGGGTGCAATCTCGCCGTTAGCGTTCACCCCGCTGAAGATACCTGCGCCGCCTTCGGCCACCACGACCGACAGTAGCTCGCGAGCCGCCTGTACCGACAGATCGGGTGGTAGGCTCTGAAGGCGCTCTTCGAGAACTTTACCAAGCGCCGCTGCTGCGTGCTCGCCGCCCACTTCTTTGCCATTGACGATGCGTCTGCTGCCGCCCATACCATCAATTACAGCATGTGCGACGCCGTTGGTGGACGACCATGCCAGGTCTTCGTTTCGTTCTAAATGGGTGCGGCTAGGGAGTGATTTGGTCCATACTTGAACGATGAAAGAGTCGGGCATGCAGTTCCTATGATCTTGGTAAGAGTTCGATTACGAGGTAGCTGCCTCGCGCTGTGGGGTCGCCCGCCTGGAACAGCGGCACGGTCTCCGGGTCTCCCATAAAGACCTGATCGCCCGGCTCCAATTCATAGGAGTCGTCGGGACGAGGATTGCGGAGAGTGCCAAATGTGAAGATCGGTGTAAATACTTTGCTGTTCGCCAGCTTTACGAGCGTGTCAAGCTCTGCCCCCTGGCACTGGCGTATGGTGACCTTGCCGTCGGCGGTGAGACCAATGTAGCACTGTTTGCGGTGTACGAGGTACTGTTTCTGACCGTGTATATCGAGAGGTTGCACCCACTGGCGCAGGTCTATATCGGCCTGGCTGCCGGTCTCGGTGTCGCTGCGGCCCACCAGGTATTCGCCGGCACGCGTGATGGTGAAGCCCTCAGCGGGATTCGCGGCACCATTCTGCACCACGGCAAATTGTGCGCTGCCCGCCGGACCCGCCGCGCCTGATGGCGAGATAACACCACTTGTCGGCGTGATGGCGGGCACAGGTGCGGCGGTATCGGGCGTGTTCGCCCCCAGCATCGGAGCCGACGCCTGTGTATCAGCGGACGCGATAAAGAACCCGCAGTTCTCGCAATATTTACCAACCTCCTGGTCGGCCGCCCCACAACTGGGACAAGTTACTGTCATTAGGTGCTCCTTGGGGCGTGAACCGTAAGACGTAAAGCGTAAGTTCAACATAACCTTAGCGTCTTGGCGTCTTGGCGTTTCAAACCCGTCCTTACGTTTTACGCTTTACGTTTTACGGTCCACTCACCGTCTCTATTGGTTCAAGAATGTCCAGGCTTTCGTCTCTGGATTGTATGACATTATGCCTTGATATAGCCATTCGGCTCGGCCCGATTCGGGGCTTTGGCCGACGCGCTGCACGCTGATTGTCACCAGTGATGTGTCGCCGTTTGCATCGAATTTCCAGTCGCCGAGGATATGGTCGCCGCTTATCTGGTCTGTGCCGGTGGCAGCGACAGCCTGCCGGATTGCTTCGCGGTTCTTGTTGCCTGCGCGCTCGATTGCGCTCAGGGCTACTTTAGCCGCTTCGTAGCCGAAGGGGGCGAAGTCGGGTGCGGCGTCGTCGGGGTACTGCTGTTTGTACCGCTGGTACCAGCTTGCGCCCGCGCCCGTTAGCTTGGAGGCAGGCAGACCAACCAGGCTGGCGTAAATCTCACCCTGGTTAATGTCGATGCCCGCGTCGGTGGCTGACTGGATAAATGAGCCGCCCGCGATGTCGTCGGCACCCATGAACGCGCCTGTGTAGCCGGCTCGCCTGAGATCGCGCAGCACGAGGTTGGGGTGGTTAGCGACGATGCCGCCGAAGTAAACCAGATCCGGATTGAGGTCGATTATCTTTGATGCGAGCGCGCTGTAGTCCTGTGCGCGCACGTCTATGCTTTCGGGGCCGCCCAGCACCTTCAGGCCAAGCTCTCCAGCCGAGCGCGCAAAGATGGTCGCGATGCCCTTGCCGTACACTTCCGTGTCATCCAGCACGTAGACCGACTGCTTGCCTAACTGCTTTGCGTAGGCTGCCGCTGCTGCACCCTGAAGGTCGTCGGCGGGTACCACGCGGAAGTAGTTTCGTATACCAAGAGGGTAGAAGGTCCAGGGCTCGCCCGCGTTGCCGGTGCCGGGCTTTGTCAGGCCGGGATACGTGTTGCCGGGGCTTATCATGGCTAGGCTGACTCTGTTGAGCACGGGAATGCTGATCTTAGCGGCGCCGCTGTTATACGTGCCGATATAGATCATCGCGTCGGGATCTTCCACGGCGCGGCGGGCATTCGCAAGCTCAACATCAGGATTCCATTTCGAGTTGCCATCCTTGTCCACGAGTGCGTCGTTGAGTGGTACGTATTCGATGCGGAAGGAGCCTGCCTGCGAGTTATTCTCGACGAGAGCCATCTGGATGCCGTGCACAATGCTGTCGTAGCCTGGCATGGGCACGCTTGAATAGATACGTATTACGCCTGATTGGGCTGATTTTGCCTGCCCAAAAAGAGGTGTCAGCAGTAGGAACGTGCCCACCCCCAGCACGACCGCCAGCACGACCGGCACTATAACTTCTAATGTGTTGAGCGCGAACGACCTGTTTCGCATTTGCATTCTCCGTGTAACCTTTGGATACTTTCTTTACGTAGTTTTAAGTGGTTGGGTTGCGGGGCGGCGGGGTGAAGCGTGCGGCGTGAGGCGTGAAATGTGAAACGTGAAACGTGAACGAAGTAAAATGTAAAGCGTAAAACGTAAGTGCGGAATCAATACGACCTCTAAGCCCTCAAGGTTGGTAAGTTCTCACGTTTCACGGCATCACGCGTTTCACGCCCGACCTACTTGACTATACAAGGCAGAGTGAAGTGAGTATACTATATTCCAACGCCGCTCGGCACACAAAGCCCAGTATAGCCGTCGAGGTTACCGGGCGCAAGTTTGGAGATTACGGGGAGATTGGGATTGGCCAAGAGTAAGGCACACAAAGTTGCAGAGATAGAATGTCCGACATGTCATAAGCATGTTGTACCGGACGACGGCTACTGTCCCAACTGCGGGGCACCCATAGATGTGTCCGCCACGGTGGGCGCTACTGCCGCGCCCGCCTCGGGTAACGGCGCATCGGCGGGCAAAGCCGCTTCCGCTTCTACTGTAACCTGCCCCGTTTGCGGCATGCAGGTCAAGGCAGGCGAGGAGTTCTGCCCCAACTGCGGCGCGCCACTTGGGGCGGTGCTTGGCGGCAATGGTGCCGGTACGGCTGCCACTGTTACGCCACCGGCTGCTGTAGCGGTGAAGTGCTCTGTGTGCGGAACTGAGATACCGGCCGGAGAGGATTACTGTCCTTCGTGCGGTGCTCCGAGAAGCGCATCTGTCTCGCTGCCGTCTCCCGACGGTGCGGCGAAGCCTGAGGAGGAGCAGCTAACGGTTTGCCCCAACTGCGGCGCGCCTCTGCGGCCCGGTGCCAAGTTTTGCCGCGAATGTGGTGAGCGCTTTACAGGCATCGCGACCCAGAAAGCGCCCACAGACGCCGCGAGCCAGATAAAGATCGGTCAGGTGCTGGCCGGGCGATACAGGATTGCTTCGCTAGTTGGCGGCGGCGGCATGGGCGCTGTCTTCAAGGGGTACGACCTCAATCTGAAGACACGGCAAGAGCCTGAAGGACGCCAGGTTGCTGTGAAAGCGATCCTCAACACGGGCGATGCCGAGTTGCTGGCGCAGGCGGTGGAGGAGCGCGAAATGCTTATCCGCCTGGACCACCCCAATATCGTCCGCATATTTGACATCGTGCAAGAGCGCGGCGTGCCCTATATCGTCATGGCCTACGTGCAGGGCAAAAGCTGGAAAGACCTCTACGAAGAGAATAACGGCCCGCTGCCTGAGAGCGAGGCGATACGGCTGCTGCTCGGTATTCGCGGCGCTTTCGAGTATTTGCACGGCCGCACGCCCCCGGTTGTCTACCGCGACTTCAAGCCCGGCAACGTGATTCAGGTGGAAGAAAACGGCGTGAAGCGGCAGGTGCTGATCGACCTCGGAACCGCCATGGAATACTTCCCCGGCCAGAAGCGCGAAGCATGGGGGACGGTCGGTTTCGCTCCACCGGAGATAGGCGGCATTTGCGAGCAACCGCCCACTATGGACCTGTTTGCCATTACAAGCACACTGGCCGCCCTGCTGGGTGTGGATGTAAACCAACAGGGGATAGGAGCACCTCCACGCAACGAATGGCCGGTATCGCCCGAGATATACGATTTTGTGGAGCGCGGGCGCGACCCCGATCCGCGTGTCCGGTTTCAGACGGTTGGCGAGCTATTCGATCAGCTTGAGGGTATTCAGCGATTCATCAGGGGGCAGGAACAGGCCAGACTTCAGGGTGCTGTACCGATGAGGGGACGCTCGACCAGCCCGCTGTCGAACGTGCTTGTGCCTGTACAGAGTACGATTATCACGGGGCGACTTTCGGGTGGAGTCACGGGCAAGATTGGCGCGTTCCCCGCGTTGAGCAGCACGGACCCCGCCGCACAGGTGTTGCAGCCTGCCCGCGATTTGATGGCGGCTGGACGCTATAGCGAGGCGCTTGTGCAGATTGATGCCGCGCTGAAGACATATCCCGCAAGCATCGACGGGCATCTCCTGCGGGCGGCTGCACTCAATAACATGGGCCTGACCAACGAGGCGAAGGCCGCGCTCGACCAGGCCAACAGGCTCAGCACACCGGCCACCCGCTGGCGAACATTGCTGGTGCAGGCGCAGGCCGCTGAGTCGACCGACGATTTCCACCGCGCAGAGCAACTTTATGGCGAACTGATAAAGCAGGTTCCGGGCGAGGTGTTGCCCAAGCAGGCGCTGGCCGATATATACCGCCAAACCGGGCGTTATGGCCCGGCGGCAGACCTGTATGGTCGTGTTGTGTCGGCGGACCCCGCCAACGCAGACGCTGTGCTTGGTTGGGCCGATAGTCTGGTGGCGCTGAACAAAACAGACTCGGCTATCAATGTGCTGGATGCGGTGAGCGAAAACGCCCTGCGCTATGTGGACGCGCAACTCAGGTTGATTGAGCTGTATCTGAGCAGAATTGATGCTTTCCTCAAGCAACAGGGCAATAATGTATCGCGGTTGCAACCGGGCGACCCGAACACGCAGGCGCTTGTTGGCGATCTTTCGTTCGCGGCTCGCGCCATTGCGGGCCTGAACGATAAGACGGAGTCTACCCATTACTATAGATTACAGGCCGACTGGTGGTATGCGGCCTACAGGCTGTCGAAGGCGGGCAAGCTGCCACCTAACATGGAATGGCCCGACCGCAAGCAGCACAAGGCTGATAATCCCGCTGAGATAGGCGAGTCGTGCCGGGCGGCATACAGGCGCTATCTTCAGCGTGCACCCGATGCGCCGGACCGCGAAGATGTGCTGGCGCGGATTTACTTTGACGTTGACGAGTGGCAGTAGGCCATACAAGGAGTATGCAGGATGGTGAAGTTTAGAGTAACGCCGCACCCGGGCGAGGCGCAGGTTTTGCAGGGGCAGAACCTGGCTCGTGCTTTGTACGATATTGGCGCTGACGAAGACGGCGCGGGTGGTAGTGCCGGAAGTGTGCCTGTATTTCTGGGCGTGGTGCTGGACGAATCGGGCAGCATGGAGGGCCAGAAGCTGGCAGCCGCTAAGGAGGCCCTGCTGAGGCTGTTGCACCAGGTCCCGGCCAGCGACAACGTGATCATACATATCACACTGTTCAGCGACCAGGCCGAAGAGTTCATGCCGCCAATGACGGGACGTGCTCTCTCGCAGCAAATGGACCAGCTTTCACGTCGGGTTGAGAATATCAGCGCGGGTGGGGCGACCTCGCTTGGCAGCGGGCTGCGCGTTGTGCTGCGTGCATCGCGGCCATACTCGGAGTATGAGCGCCGGGTTCTGATGATTACGGATGGCAAGCAGGAAGGCACGCTGCCGGTCAGTGACGCGTATAATGCCGCCAATGAATTGGGCGGCGCGGGTATCCGCGTGGATGCCTGGGGTGTGGGAATGGGGTGGGAGGCCGACCAGCTTCGCACTATCGCGCACAACACAGGCGGCGAGGCCGACGCACTGCCGGACGCGCACGGGTTGGCCGATGCTGTCACGGAGCTTTTCACCGACGTACAGAGCACAAAGGCCAGCAATGTGCGGCTTGTGCTGAATACACCGGTTGGCACGCAGATACGGAGCGTGCGGCAGGTATATCCCTCTGTGCAGGACCGCGCCGCCCAGCAACTGAGCGACCAGAAGTGGGTTATCCCTATCGGCTCTCTGACACAGGATGAGCCAAAGTTCGTTATTGAGCTTGAGACCACTCCACGTAACACAGATATACCCTTCCGCATCCTGGTGCCGACTGTGCTCTACAACCTGGGGAGCGAGGAGTTGGCCGATGAGCTTGACCGCTCGTCGTGGTTCTTCGTGCGCTGGGTTGGATCTCCCAACCAGGTGAAGATGGACGAGCAGCTAACCCGCTACACCGGAGAGGAAGAAGTTGCCAGCCTGTCGCAGGAAGGCTTCGCGCTGCTTGAGATGGGAGCCGTGGACGAGGCAACGGCCAAGCTGAGCGCGGCCCTCACAAGGGCTGTGCAGATAAACAGCCCACAGGCGGTTGTGCTGAGTGCTGTTATCAATCCGCAGACAGGCAGATTGGTATCGACCAATGCGGGCGATGCCATCAACAAGACAGGCAAGCTGCATACAGGCAAGACGGGCAAGATCCTGTCGAGCACAGGCAAGCTGCCGGGGAAGAGCTAAGAATAGGCGTCGCAAGAGCGGGAACACACTTTCAGCTTTACAGCAGACCGCGCCGGAATAGGATAGTTGATGAACAATAATCAGGACTTCGGGCAGTTTCTAAAACAATTGATGAAGGTCGATCCGCGCAGGCTATTGCCCATGATCGCGCTGGCACTGCTTGTCTTGATCGTGGGGTCGCTTTCGTGGGGTTGGTGGTTCTTCTTTGTTGGGCTGGCCTTCTATGCGCTCTTTTACTATCTATCGCTTAGAAATGTCTTCAAGGGCATGTCGGCAGGTATGGGCGGCCCCGGTCAACCGGGCATAACGCCGCTTTCTGCCTATGATCTGAATAAGCTGGATGACAAATACAGGGCATATGTGCAGAAGGCACTTGACACCAGGGCCAGTATCGAGCGCACAGTTGAGGCTACAGGCGACCCCGGCACGAAGCGTGCGTTGCAGGATGCCACTCGTGACCTGCCTGAGATGCTCGATACGATCTACGCACTCGCTATAAAATCGCAGAGTGTGGGCGGAGCGTTGCGATCATCGAATACCATGCAGAAGCTATCCGATGAGATCAAGCAGCTCGATGAGCAGATTAAATCGACACAGGACGAGTTCTTGAAGGGGCAATACTACTCAGCGATGGACGGTAAGCTCCAGCAGATGCAGAACATGACCGACACGACTGTCGCGCTGAACAGGTGGGACGCGCAGATGGACAACGCGCTGAGCGCACTCGACACGATATTGTCGCAGGTGCTGCGGATAAAGTCGTCCGAAGTGCTGTCGTACACAGGCGCCACCGACGATGTATCCCGCACTCTCAGACAGCAAGTCGACTCGCTGAAGGCAACATCGGACGCTATGGATAGCGTGTACGGCATGAGCAATCGGTAGACCGCGTTGTCAGTTGTCAGTTACGACCGCCGACGGCCGACCGCCGACCGCCGCAATACTGACAACTGACAACTGACAACTGACAACTAGTATCCAACAGGCAGAAGAACTATGGCAACGGCAACGGCAAATCAACGAACAACAACAGCGGCAGCACCTCCGGCACAGGCGACCAGCCAGCCGGTTAGCGGGAATGCTCGCGTGGGGCGGCTGCGCTCGTTTATGCTGACGGTGATCGCTTCGGCGATATCGTTCGGGCTGCTGGCGGGTCTGCTTGCATGGCAGGCCAATGTCGCTACGTATAATGCTTACCACAATATTGTGGACGAAGGCTCTGTCAGCGTCGATTCGGCGCTCAGGGCGCGCTCAGCGGCGCTTGACCACATGAGTGCGGCGGCCACTTTTCTCGAGACAACGGGCGATGTACAGCAGCAGGCACGCAATCGCGCGACAGAGCGGTGGGCCGACTATAATAACGAGTCGCGCGTAACATGGCGCAACTTGACCGACCCCACCCACGGCGAGGCGGACGTTTTCGCGGCAGCCGACAGGGCATCGAGCGATTATATCCAACAGATCGGCGCGATGTTCTCCTACTATGCCACCGGCGATGCAGATAAGGCAGGCCAGGCATTCCTCCAGGCACGTGAAACGCTCAACACACGATTAGTTCCGGCGCTTGGCGGGCTTGAAGCTGTGAAGGTCGAGGGAATGGAGACTGCCTACGCAGGCGCGGAGCAGTTGATTACGCGCTGGCGCTATGTGCTGATCGGGGCGGCAGTTATACTCCTGCTCATCTTCCTGGGTGGGCTGGTTGCTGTGCGGCGCATGCATTATAAGTGGTCGTGGCCTGTGGGTGCCGCCTTACTGGTTTGCGCTGCGCTGGCGTTGCTGATGCAGTTCCAGCTTGGGCAGGCGAGCGCGGATGCTCGTGTTATGGTGCGCGAGGCTTACGACAATGTCGCGGGTGTTCAGGATACCGCCGCGCTGCTGAGCCAGGGGCGCGCTCTTGAGAGCATCGCTATATTCGACCCGAAGCAGTCGGCCCTCCACCTTGGCAACTTTGACCAGTACAACGCGCTTGTTGAGCAGAGGTTGTGCGGTCCGCGCGATTGCACAGCGCAGAGCTTTCTGGCCGGTGGCGATGCCATTAATGCCGCTGTTGTTGAGGCTGCGCTTGAAGAGCAGTCGAAGCTGGGGTTGGCGCGTCCGCCGCTTGTGGCCAACGTCCATTTCCCCGGCCAGGCTGCGGCCTACGAGCAGTTCAGGGTGGATTACAGGCAGTGGCTGGATGCGCACAATACATTGGCACAGCAGGTTACAGCGGGACAGCTTCAGGCTGCATCGGCGACCTCTACCGGCGATAGCGCCACGACCTTTGCCAGGGTGACTGAGAGCGCGAATGCCGCCGCGCAGGTGGCACGCAGCGAGTATGATAAGATCTGGCAGGGTGTCTACTGGACCACGGGCGTTAATCAGGCGCTGGCGCTTATCTTTCCTATAGCGGGTTTGCTGGCGGCGTGGGGGGTGTGGCAGCGGCGCAGCCAGTTGTTTGCATAGGTGGGGTATGGCATGCTTTGGCCTATCTTGTTGGGTATTTGCGCAACATAAGGGAATTGCAAAGACCCCTCGCCGTCTGACACAGAGGATCCTATCAACCCTTGCTTAGGAAGAACTCTAAGACCCCTCACCCCCAACCCCCTCTCCCCGCTTTGCGTGGAAAGGGGGCTTATTAATTGCTTAGGAGATGGGGGACACCCCCTTACCCCCGTCATGGGCTTCGCCCCTGCACCCCTTGTACAATGCTGACATGGAAGGCATGATCCCGTCATGGGCTTCGCCCCTGCACCCCCTTCTCATAAACCTACCTCCGTGAGCTCCATACCCCCGGACAGGGAGTATCTTGTCAACCCCTTCTGCCGGGGAAGGTGGCGTACACCCTTATCCCCGGCAGACGTTTTTCCGCTGCGCTCCCTACTGCTGGCACTAATGAAGAACCCTGAACAGGGTGTCCCTTGTCAAGCCATTTTATGGGGCGGTTGCGGGGCGTTTGTCTTCTTCAGTGTTGGGGGTGAGGGCGAGTTGGTAGGCCTGGTCGATGGTGAGGGAGGAGCCTGCCTGGCGGGCAGCGGTGAAGGCAGTGCTGTCCATTGCGGCGCTGAGTTGTGCTGTTATCTGGGATTGCAGGATGCGGCTGAAGTAATCCATGTGTGCGCCGAGGCTGTTGAAGATGGCTTCGGCTGCACCTAGAAGGCGTGCCGCACGCTCACCCTGGCCCTGTGCCGAGGCGACACCGGCAAGAGACATCAGGCTGCTGGCGGTATCGTACCTTGCTTCTTCGTGGTGGAAGATCTCCAGGGCTTCCAAGCAATGTGCCTGCGCCTCGTCGTAGTCTCCCCGGTAAAGGGCCACAAGCCCCAGGGTGAGGATCGCGACGGCTCCGACGCTCTTGCCGCCAAGGGCTGTGTAGATTTCCAGCACTTCTTTTGTAAGGGTGGCTGCCTTCTCATGGTGCCCCTGCGCGAGGGCGAGCATACCAAGCTCACCCAGTGATGCCGCGATGCCGCTCTTGTTGTCCAGTTCTGTACTGGTCGCCAGGTTCTCTTCGAGCAGACGCTGCGCCAATGCGAAGTCGCCCATGTTGCGCGCCAACACGGCGATATGCTGCTGCACACGCAGGATGCCCCAGCGGTCGCCCATCTCACGGAAAATCTCAAGCGCCTCGTGTAGCAGGGCGCTTGAGCGGTCGAAGTCGCCCTTGGCCATGGCCTCGAACCCGAGCATGGTCAGTATCTGCGAGATACCCTGCTTGCTGCCGGAGCGGCGGTGGATTTCCAGCGCCTCGGTCAATGTCTCTCTGGCACGGCCATATTCATCACGCAAGATAGCTAACGTGCCGACATCCTGCAGCACTTCCGCGAGGTTTCCCGGCCGGTCGCTTATGTTGCGCCAGAGGTCTATGCTGGCCCGCAGGTGAGCGTTCGCGGTGTGATAGTCGCCCTGCCGGTAGGCCATAGCGCCCGCCATGTGGAGCATGCGGGCGTGCTTCTCGCGGCGTGCTTTCGCCTGCTCTGGTGCCGCCAGAGAGTCCCGGCTCTTTTCGAGCAGGGCAAGCGTCTCGTCAATCCAGCGGCGGCCTTCGGTCCAGTGACCCCGTCTTAGCCAGAAACGGCTGAGGGCAGCACACATCCGGGCTGATATATCTATGCCTTCATCACCTGCACCATGCGCCCACGTAAGCGCGGCCCTCAGGTTGGCAAGGTCTCGCTCGAGCATCTCCAGAGCGCCCATCTGCTTGCCGCCCATTATGAGGGGTTCGGCCTCCTCCGCGACGTTCATGAAGTAGAGTGCGTGGCTGCGGCGCGCTCCAGTTTCTTCACCTGCCAACTGCAGCGCCTCGAGCGCGTATTCGCGTATCATCTCCAGCATCACGAAGCGCGGGTCACCTCCGTCTGCTTCCCGCCGGATAAGGCTCTTTGCCTGCAGCGATGCAATCAGGTCAAGGGTATTGCCGTCTGTTTGACCTGCCGGGGCTTCCGGCATAGCGCACTCTATTATCGCTTCCAGAGAGCCGCCGCCCGCGAAAATAGAGAGATGCCTGAAGAGGTGTTGCTCGCTCGCGTCGAGCAGATCATAACTGGAAGCGATGGCATTCCTGAGCGTTCGTTGGCGCTCCGGCAGGTCACGCGCACCGTCCGTCAGTAGCGACAGCCGCCTCACCATGCGGGCGAGCAGGGCATCGGGTGGGAGGATGGCGATGCGGGCGGCGGCTAGCTCTATCGCTAGGGGTAGTCCGTCCAGCCTGTGGCAGATGGCGGCAACATCGGCTGCGTTGGCTTCGGTGAGACGGAAAGCAGGGTCGGTATCGCGGGCGCGTTGCACAAATAGAGCGACGGCAGGCACTTCCGCTAGCTCCTCGGCCTCCAGCGCATCGGCGGGTAGCGCGAGCGGGGGTACGGGATATATTTGCTCGCCGCGTAGGTGCAATGCCTCGCGGCTGGTCACAATGAACTTGCAGCTTGAAATGGCCGCCAGCAGTTCGGCGATGTCGGGCGCTGCCGGGATGATCTGCTCGAAGTTGTCCAGAATGAGCAGCATATCAAGGTCGCGAAGGTGGCCGGCAAGAGCCTGTACGGGTGTGACGCCCCTGGCCTCACCAAGCCCCAGCGCACGAGATATTGTCGAGATGACAAGCTCCGGATCGCTGATATGCGCAAGCGGCACAAAGAGCACGCCGTCGCGGAATCTGCCTGCTGCCTCGGTGGCGGCCTGGAGTGAAAGGCGGGTCTTGCCTGTGCCGGGAGGGCCGGTCAGGGTGAGGAGGCGCAGGCCGTCGCGGCCAAGCAGGGACAGCACATCAGCCACATCTTGCTTGCGGCCGATAAGCTCGGTTGGAGGCACCGGCAGCGTGGCGGGTGCTGGCGTGGGAGCGGGCGCGGGTGATGGCGCTGCCGGCAAGTGAGCAGGCTGGGCAGCGCCGGGCGTAGAGCGTGCCCACTTGATGAAGTCTTCGCGGTCTCCTTCCTGCACGCCGAGAGTGGCCGCCAGTAACTCCGCTACCTGGCGCGACGGCTTCAGGATGCCCGACTCTATCTTTCGAATCGAGGACTCGGAGCAGCCTGTCAGGTGGCCCAGAGTGGCCTGAGTAAAATCAAGGGTCTTGCGCCTGTCTTTGAGCCATTGGCCGAATGAAGTAGGGTCCATGGGTGCTGCATCACAATCTGTGCGTTTAGTGCCTGGCGGGCGCAATTGTCGGAACGGAGATACCACTATGCGCCCGATACAATAGCCACACTACGAAATAAAGCTCGGTTCAACCGGTAGTGGAGATTGTACCATAGATAATAGTGGCGGGGATGCGTGAGGCGTGAAACGTGAAACGTGAATTATTGCGTTGTTGTCGGTTATGACGGCAGACCGCGTTGTCAGTTGTCGGTTATGGCGGTTGACGGTCTGCCGTCATATGCAGTGCGCAGTAACTCACGTTTCACGTTTCACGTTTCACGCGTCCCGCCTTGAGCCTGCGGCGGCTTTGTGGCATACTTTAGCAGCCTGAAGAATGTATCTGTAGGGGTGGCAACAAGGGGGTTGCGACGATGCGTATTGGGGTTGGATTGCCAACTACGGTGCCCGGAATCAGCGGGCGCGCTCTGCTTGAGTGGGCACGCCTGGCTGATGGGGGGCCGTTCTCCAGCCTGGGTGTGCTAGACCGGCTTGTCTATGACAGCTATGAGCCGTTGCTTTCGCTGGCCGCGGCCGCTGCCGTTACGGGGCGCGTCAAGCTGGCTACCACCATTGTTATAGGGCCAATCCAGAACACCATCCTGCTGGCAAAGGCTGCTGCTTCGCTCGACGCTTTGTCGGGCGGGCGACTTGTGCTGGGCCTGGCAGTTGGCGCGCGCAAGGAAGATTATGATGCTGCAGGCGTCGCATACAACACGAGGGGCAGGCGTCTGGCGGAGCAACTCGACTCGCTAAGGGACATCTGGGAAGAGGGCAGAGTTGTGCCGAAGGCGGTTCGGCCGGGTGGTCCTGAGATACTTGTGGGCGGCCTGAGTGATGTCGGATATGCGCGGGTGGCACGCTACGCCGACGGGTATGTGCACGGGGGTGGTCCACCGAGAGCGTTCGCCAGGGCAGCAGACAAGGCAAGGGCAGCGTGGTTTGACGCAGGCAGGCCGGGCGCGCCGCAGCTATGGGCACAGGGCTATTTCGCGTTCGGGGACGAGGCCGCCGAAGCAGGAGCGCGTTATCTTCGCGACTATTATGCCTTTACCGGCCCCTTCGCCGAGAAGATAGCGGCAGGGTTGCTGACCACCCCCCAGGCGGTCGCGGGATTTGTGCGCGGATACGCCGAGGCGGGCTGTGATGAGCTTGTTCTCTTCCCGACATCGGGCGATTTGTCGCAACTGGAGCAATTGGCCGCTGCTATCGGTTCCGCTTCAGAATTCGCGGACAGTTACGCTTTGCCGGGGGCGCGAGCATGAACTCGGTGGGGCAGCCTTTTGCCGAACGCAGAGCTACCAGGATAGTAATCCTGGGTGGTGGGCCTGCGGGGCTGTACTGCGGCTTGCTATTGAAGAAGGCTAACCCAGGGCTGCAGGTAGATATCTTTGAGCGGAACGCCGCCAACGTAACCTACGGATGGGGTGTGGTCTTTTCCGACCGTACATTAGCCTCCTTTCAGCGTGCCGACTACAAAACCTACACACAGATTACAGAGCAGTTTGTCATCTGGGACTCTATTGACGTGCGCTATCGTGGGGAGACCATCCGGTGCGGCGGGCACGTAATCGCGGCAATTGAGCGGCGGCGCTTGCTGAACATTCTCCAGGAGAGATGTGCTGAACTGGGTGTCGGTTTGCATTTCGGCGTAGACGTGTCCAGTCTGGCTGATCTGCCCATGAGTGACCTTGTTATCGCGGCAGACGGCGTAAACAGCTTCGTGCGCCGCGAACACGAAGAGCTATTCAAGCCGCAGATCGAGCCAGGGAAGGCGAAGTATATCTGGCTCGGCGCGGACAAGGTGCTGGATGCGTTCAACTTTATCTTCCACGACACCAAGCATGGTCTGTTTCAGGTACACGCCTACCCATTCAGCGGCACGTCAAGCACATTTATTGTGGAGTGCGAAGAGGAGACATGGCAGCGTGCCGGATTGGACAGCGCCGGTGAGGCGGCCAGTCTCGCATTTTGTGCCGGCCTGCTTAAAGACGACCTGAACGGCGCAACGCTTCTCTCGAACAACTCCAGGTGGATCAACTTTCCCACACTGAAAACCCGCCGCTGGCACGGTGAGATAGACGGACACAGGGTCGCGCTTATGGGGGATGCCGCGCACACGGCGCACTTCTCGATTGGGGCGGGCACCAAGCTGGCTATGGAAGACGCCATCGCGCTGGCTACTGCGTTAGAGCAGTACGGCGACATTGAGCATGCACTAGATGAGTATGAACTGGAGCGGAAGCCGGTTGTGGACACCTTCCAGCGAGCCGCGCAGGAGAGCCGCACTTACTTTGAGACGTTGAAGCGCTATCTTGTTCTGCCGCCAATGCAGTTCGCGTTCCAGTTGCTTACCCGCAGCGGCAGGATCACTTATGACGACCTGCACTTTCGGGACGTGCGGTTTGGCGACCGCGTTGACAGTTGGTTCGCATTGTCCTCGCGCGTTTCGGCGGACGGCGTACGCTCCAGTGAAGGTGATCTTGCAGCGCCCCAATATGCTCCGCCGCCGATGTTTGCGCCGTTGCAATTACGCGGTGTTACTTTACATAACCGCGTGGTGTTTCCGGTGATGCCTGGTGCGCTGGACAGTGGTGATAGTGACTCTTTCTTGCAACAGCAGATTAACGTAATCGCACAGGGCGGCTATGGTCTTGCGCTCACGCCGATTTGTGCAGTGTCGCCCGAGGGGCGCATAACCACTGATGATACGGGGCTATATGACAGGGAACGGCGAGCAATGTGGGCGGTTTTTGTTAGGGATGTTCACGGGAAGTCGGCGGCAAAAGTGTGCGTACAGTTAGGACATGCGGGTAGGCGAGGCGCGACTGAACCGCGAAGCCAGGGCCTTGATAGACTGCTGCGTGAAGGCGGTTGGGAACTTCTGTCGGCGTCTGCCTTTCCGTACACCCGCAAGAGCCGCGTGCCAAAAGAGATTAGCAGGAGAGAGATGGACGCTCTGCGCGATTATTTTGTGCAGTCGGCTGTAGCGGCTCATGAGGCAGGGTTCGACATGCTGCAATTGAATTTCGCGCAAGGCTACCTACTGGCAAGCTTCTTGTCGCCGCTTACAAATTGCCGCCGGGACGAATATGGCGGTAGCCTCGAAGCGCGAGCGCGATTCCCGTTAGAGGTATTTGACGCCGTCCGAGCGGTGTGGCCCGCGTCGAAGCCGCTGTCGGTGGCCCTGTCAGCGACCGATTATGTAGAGGGCGGGAGCACGGTTGAGGATGCTGTTGTCGTGGCCGGGTGGCTAAAGGAGCGCGGCTGCGACCTTATCAATGTGCTTGCCGGGCAGACCACACCTGCCGGGGAAGCACCGTTCGGGCGCGGATTTCTGACGCCATTGAGCGACCGAGTGCGGAACGAGGCGGGTATCAAGACGATGGTGGGTGGCTATCTCACAAACAGCAACGATATGAATACGATACTGGCGGCCGGGCGCGGCGATCTGTGCGTGGTGAGTCCACGATGACGAACAGCAGCATTTCCAGCTTTGAAGGGAACATCCCCGTGCTGGCGGGCAAGCGGGCGGTCGTGACAGGAGCGGGGCGCGGCATCGGTCGGGCTATCTCGTTGGCGTTTGCGAGAGCCGGGGCAAACGTGGCGATAAGCTCGCGCAATGAGGACGAGTTGCAGGCCCTTGCCCTTGACATCGAGTCATTCGGCAGAAAGTGTGTCTACGCCGTGTGCGACGTGACCGACCCTACCGGTGTGCAGGCTATGTCGGAGGCTGTTATCTGGGGCCTGGGCGGTGTGGACATACTGGTGAACAATGCGGGAAACGCGGAGAGCCACAAGTTTGTGGGTCACCCGGACGAATTGTGGCACAGGATGATTGCGGTCAACCTGACGAGCGTGTACTATGTGACCAAAGCTTTTGTGCCTGCCCTGGTGGAGAACGGCCAGGGCAGGATAATCAATATCGCATCAACCGCGGCTAAGGTGGGCGATAAATATGTGGCCGCCTACACTGCCGCCAAGCATGGTGTGCTGGGGCTAACAAGGTCGCTGGCGGCCGAGATGACGGCGCACAATATTACAGTGAACGCAATTTGCCCCGGCTTCGTTGATACGTCCATGACCCGCACCAGCATCGCGAACATAGTGGCGCGCACAGGCATGAGCGAGGAAGATGCGCGCGGCGCGCTCGAAAAGGCAAGCCCACAACGCAGATTAATTGATCCTGAAGAAGTGGCCGCGCTGGCGGTTTACCTCGCGAGCGATGCGGCCAGGGGGATTACCGGGCAGGGGATAAATGTAGATGGCGGCGCGGTAACCTGGTAGGTAATAAAGCAGCAGGGGATAGCATGACTTACGACTTTCTCTACGATGTGGCCGACAGTATCGCCACTATTACCTTCAATCGCCCTGAAGTGATGAACGCGCTGACCTTCGAGGTTTATGCACAGCTTCGCGACTTGCTGGAAGAGCTGCGATACAGCGATGAGGTAAAGGTGCTGGTGCTGACCGGGGCGGGGCAGAGCTTCTGTTCCGGTGGAGACGTTCACAGGATTATCGGGGAATTGCTGGACAAAGATGTAAAGGACCACCTCGCCTTTACACGCATGACGGGCGCGGTCGTCAATAACATGCGTATGCTCGATAAGCCGATTATCGCGGCGTTAAATGGCATGACCGCCGGGGCGGGGGCAGTAATCGCGTTGGCGTCCGACTTGCGGCTTGCGTCTGACCGGGCGCGGTTCGCGTTTCTCTTCTCGAAGGTGGGGCTGGCGGGCGTTGATATGGGGTCGGGCTATTTATTGCCCAGGCTGGTAGGGACGGGACGTGCCGCAGAGCTGCTTATGTTTGGCGACACGATTGACGCGGCGACCGCTGACAGGTACGGCCTTGTGAACAAAGTAGTGCCGCACGACGAGTTGATGCCCACCGCGATGGAATGGGCGCGCAGGCTTGCGGATGGTCCGTCGCTCGCGCTGTCCATGACCAAGAGAATGATCAACAGCGAACAAAATATGGACCTTGCGACCGCGCTGGAGGCCGAAGCCCAGGCGCAGGCGTTGATGTTGATGGGGGATGATCACAGGCGGTTTTATGAAGCATTCAAGCGCAAAGAGAAGCCCGAGTTCGGCGGGCGTTAGTACAGGATGTTCAAGAGGGATCCACGCGCCATGGTCGATAATCATCTACATCGAAAAGCGTTAGTAAACCCGGAAGGCCTGCCCCGGCCAATTGGCTTCAACCACGGCATTCTCACGAGTGGCGGGCAGATGCTGTTTCTGGCGGGGCAGACCGCGCTTGATAAGCAAGGAAAACTGGTGGCAGCAGGGGACGTGGTGGGCCAGTACAAGCAGGTGCTGACAAACCTCGATGCTGTGGTGGCGGAGGCGGGCGGGACAATGACCGATATCGTGAAAATGACTATTTTCGTGCAGAACCGCGACGACTATAAGGCCCACCTGAAGGAGATCGGGGCGGTCCACAGGGAGTTCTTCGGCTCGTATTACCCCGCAACCGCTCTGCTGGAGGTTGCCCGGTTCTATGACGACGGAGTGCTCGTGGAGATCGAGGGTATCGCGGTTATCTACCAAACAACGTAGCGCACGCTGAAGAGGAGAGAATGAACTTCGAGCTAACAGCCGAAGAGCAGCGGATACAGACGGTGGCGCGTGAGTTCGCCGAGCAGGAGGTCGCGCCCATTTCGCGTGAGGCTGACGAGCGTGGGGAGTTCCCTGCCCACCTTGTGCCGCGCATGGCGGAGCTTGGTCTTTTCGCGGTGCCAAGCACTGCATCTGCTGAGGATGCAATGCCAAATCAGCGCAGTCACGTGGGGTATGCGCTGGTGTGCGAGGAGCTTGGGCGGGTCGACTCGTCTGTGCGCGGTTTCCTGACCGTGCACGTGGGGCTTGTGGCCGGGTGTATTGCCGAGTGGGGCACGGAGGAGCAGCAGGCGGCGTATTCGCCAAAGCTCACATCGGGAGAGTGGATAGGTTGCTATGCGCTCACCGAGCCCAATGCTGGGTCGGATGTGGCCGGTATGGAGGCCACGGCGCGGCGAGAAGGCAGCGAGTTTGTGCTGAACGGTGAGAAAATCTGGATCACGAACGGCACGAGCGCGCGGGTTGCTATCGTGTTCGCGAGCGTTGACAGGTCGCTTCGGCATAAAGGGATTTGTGCCTTTCTGGTAGATACCGCGAGCCAGGGCTTGCATAGAGAGCCTATGCCCGGCAAAGAACTTGGACACAGGGCGTCTGAGCATGTGCGCATCAGGCTGGAAGAGTGCAGGGTTGGCGAAGATGCCCTCCTTGGGGCTGAGGGTGAGGGCTTCAAGGTGGCGATGTCGGCGTTAGACCGCGGGCGGCTTGGGGTCGCGGCAGGTGCGCTCGGGGTTGCGCAGGCGTGCCTGGAAGCTTGTGTGGCCTACACAAAAGAGCGGCGGCAGTTCGGGCAGCGTATCGCCGATTTCGAGATGGTGCAATCCGTGCTGGCCGACATGGCAGCCGATGTGGAGGCGGCGAGGCTGCTGGTTTATAAGGCCGCCTGGCTGAAGGACCAGGGCTTGCCCGCCACCAAAGCCACCTCTATCGCCAAGCTGTTCGCGACAGAAGCTGCTGTGCGGGCGGCATCCGAGGCGGTGCTTCTTCACGGCAACCGTGGCTACTCAAACGAGTTCCCGGTAGAGCGATATTACAGGGACATAAAGGGCCTGCAAATCTACGAAGGCACCAGCCACATCCAGCGGATTATTATAGCCAGGGAGCTAGTCGGACGAGATAGATCGGGTTGACTGCGTAGGGGTCAGGGGTCAGGGATTTACGGATTCACCGCAGAGTGCGCAGAGGTTCGCTGAGATTCTTAGGGTTTGATTATGCTCAGGGCAGCGAGTAAGAAGCACTGGCGATCTACTGACCCCTGACATCCGACACCTGACACCTCGCCATCGGCGGTCGGCGGTCATAACTGACAACGAACAGTCACAGGAGGCCAATACAATGACGTATTCTGAGTACTGGAACCCGAAGCATGAGACTATGCCGCGGGAAGATATAGAGCAGTTGCAACTCTTGAAGCTGCGGCGCATGTGCGATTACGCCTATGCTAATGTGCCGTTTCACAGGGGCAAATGGGACGAGGCAGGGTTCAAGCCCGATCAACTTGAGACCCTCGCGGACCTGAGGCGCATCCCTTTTATGACACGCGAAGACTGGATGGAGTCGCTGCTGGAGAAGCCGTTGTTCGGTGAGATGCTCTCGACCGACCCGGTAAACGCCATCCGCTACCATCTTACGTCGGGCACCACAGGCCGGACGCCTATCAGGGTGCTGGACAGCACCAAGGATTGGGAATGGATAGCCGAGATGTGGTGTTACGGGCTTTGGGGCTTCGGGATACGGCCTGAGGACATCGTCTATTTTGCTTTCGGGTACGGCTCGTTTATCGGGTTCTGGGGAGCGCACTATGCGTGCGAGAAGATAGGCGCGCTGGTCATACCGGGAGGAGCGCAGACAACCGAGGCACGCATCAAGCAGATTATTGAGCTTGGCGTAACGACGGTCTTTTCGACGCCGACCTATGCGCTCAACATGTGGCAGAAGGCGCACGAGCTTGGTATCGACCTCGCAAAAGAGAGCAAGGTCAATAAAATAATTGCGTCAGGCGAGCCTGCCGGCAGCATACCCGCAGCCAAAAGGCAGCTTGAGCAGGCCTGGGGTGCGAAGTGCGGCGATACAGCAGGCATGACAGAGCTTGGCACCATCATGATCTTCGAGTGCTCGCACCAACCGGGCGGTACCCACATCATCGAGGACCACTATATCGAGGAGGTCATCAATCCGGAGACCGGTGAGCCTGTCGGGTACGGGGAACTCGGTGAGCGGGTCGTGACCTCGTTCGGGCGCGGTTTTGTGCCGGTTGTGCGCTACAGGAGCAAAGATCTGGTTATGAAGGTGCCTGCCGCGACATGCGATTGCGGGCGTACATGGGACATCTATGACGGGGGCATTCGAGGGCGCACAGACGATATGAAGCTGATTCGGGGCACGAACGTCTACCCGCGTGCGGTAGAGTCGATCGTGCGGGAATACATGGCGATAGATGAGTTCCAGATCTATATCTGGCGCAAAGAAGATCGCATGGACGAAATCACGGTGAAAATCGAGATTAAGCCCGACCATGAAAAAGAATGGCCGCAGTTGCGCCACACGCTCATAAAAGACCTCGCGAGCGCCCACGAAGGGCTGCGCTTCAACCTCGACCGCGTGGAACACGGCACTCTGCCACGGTTCGAGCTAAAAGCAAAGCGGCTGGTGGACGATAGGCCGGTTGCGCAGTATGAGTGAGGAGGGTGAAACGTGAAACGTGAGGCGTGAGCTATTGCGTATTGCGTATGAGCGGTGACTGTTAGGAGGCTTACGGATAGTATAAGTGTTCAGATGAGGTAAGGGGGTGCAGGGGCGAAGCCCATGACGGGGTATGGGGTGTCCCCATCTTTACCCAATAAGACTCCCCTCTCCCCGCTTCGCGGGGAGAGGGGTTGGGGGAGAGGGGTATCTCATTGGCTATTTCCTGGGATTACAAGAACCTGCCCTTGAAAGTAAGTCATAAGAGCGGTCGTGGGTGGGTCTTCGCTTATCTGGATGGCAGGTTGCTCCACCCTTGATGTAAACATTTATCGATTCGTTTGGTGTTGTAGTTGTGTGCCGGTGTTACTTTGGAGGGTGGATAGAATGGGTGAGAAGAGGACTGATTTGCTTGGGAAGCCTTTGACTTCTCAGGAGGTTGAGCTGGTGGAGATCTACGAGGCGCTGAAGAGGCTGGCAGCGGACGATGATCTCGCGCCGTGCGCAGCGAGGAATGTGCGGGCGGCTCTCTCTGCTATGTGGCAGGTGACAAACGACCTTGGGCTGCAATTCGAGCAGCTATATGAGGTTGGCGTATAGTCAGGAATGGCGCTCTATGAAATCTAGCACCAGCCTGTTGTGCTCTTCAGGGTTTTGTGCGTGCAGGACATGGGCTGCATTTGGGATAAGCGCTTGCTCCGCATGGGGCAGGCAGCGCGCTAACTCATCGTTGATAAGGTAATACATGCGCGGGCTTAGCGTGCCCCGCATCAAGAGGGTTGGCGCTTCTACCCGGCGTGCTTCTTCGCATGTGAAATCGGGCATGAAGGCCGCGTAATCTGACAGCGTTGCGACTTTCATCTCGGGCGCGTTCTTCATCATGGCATCGCGGGTGCGCTGTGGCATACCCTCATATGTACCGGGACCAACCGCGCCCGCCAGGAAGAGGCGCACGCCCTCCTCAAGGTCACCGTGCTCGAATGCCTCGCCTGACGGCACCCACGCCCTGATGCGAACTTCCTCCAGCATTTCCGCGCCGCCCGGCAAGCGCGCCAACAGCGGCTGTACTGGCGGCTCGGCAAGCGCTAGTGTGCGAACCAGTTGCGGGTACCGGAGTGCAACATTCAGACAGATGTAGCCGCCATACGAATTGGCGACAAGGTGGGCAGGACCAAGATCAAGCGCGGTCAGCAGCGCGTCGAGGTCGCTGATGTGGTCCGACATGGCGGCGTCGTAGCCGTCAGGATAGGGATTGGGGAAGAAGGCGCGGCGGCTGTAGGATAGGGCGTGGTAGGTCTGACCGAACACGACCAGTTGGGGCAGCCATGTGCGAAAATCGCCTAGACCGCCGTGTACGAACACCACAGGTACGCCGCTACCACGCTCTATGTAGTGAAGCTTTGTGCCGTTGATTTCGATTGTCTGTGGGTGTGGGCGCTGCTGCATACTCATTGCCGGCTCACGCCTATTGTACCTTGATAGGGCTGCCGTCACAACGTTAGCGGCCAACGAAAAGAGGAAACCCGCCATTCTGTACGACAGGTTTCCTCTTTACTATCTCTATGATTGAGCGCACACGGCCCGGTTTGTCTTCGGGCCGCGTGGCGTGTGGCTAAGGGCCGTTATTTTTGGCCGTTCAACCGGAATGTGCCCAGTTGTGAGAGAAGAACGTCGAAGGGAGCCTTATTCTCAGGGTGCAGCTCGAATACGGCGCGCTCGAAATATTGAACTGTGTAGCTCTTGCCGTCGAGTGGGCTAACTTCGGTGAATTCTTCAGAGATAGGGAAGCCTTGCTGCGCCAGGCCGCCGTTCTGCTCCCAGTAGGTGCGGAATACGCCGCCAACAGTGTGCTTGGTCTCCGGGAAGAAGCGTGCATTCGTGTTGTTCACAGCCTGCCTGGGCGCTCCTGCCGGATAGAGGGACTTGTAACGGAATGTGCCAAGCTGTGACAGAAGCACTTTATTGTTGCCCGCTAGCTCAGGGTGGTACTCAAAGACCGCACGCTCGAAATATTGGACTGTATATGTCTTGCCGTCGAGGTCCGACCTTTCCTGACTGATGCCGGAGATCGGTAGGCCCTGCTGTGCGAGGCCGCCGTTGCCGTCCCAGTAGCTCAGGAAGATGCCGCCGACGCTCCTGCCCGTCTGAGGGAATATGCGGGTGCCCGTTCCGGGGATAGTGCCGGAGGATCCACCTGCCGCCGCTGTCGTGGATGGAGCAGGAAGGCTCGTGTGGGAAGGCTCTGCTGTTTCGGTACCTTCGGGTGTGCGTGTTCCCTCTACTGTTCGCGTTCCTTCGGGGTGATGTGTTTCGGTCGGCTCGATCTCGGCTGTGCGTGTCGTCTCAGGGTGATGTGTCTCTGTTTCCTGTGGTTCGACTGTTTCAGTTTCTTCCGGTTCGCCTGTCCTTGTGGACTGGGGATGCTCTGTCTCTGTGGCGTTGGGGTGATGAGTTTCGGTGCTTTCAGGGTGCTCGGTTTCGGTTGCTTCGGGATGGTGGGTCTCTGTCTCGTCTGGATGGCGGGTTTCAGTCTCGTGGGCGGGAGCCATGCCAACGCTTCTCTGCGCTGATGCGATCCGTTCGTTTGATCCTGGGCCATAGGCGGCTACCACGAGGATAAAGGCGGCCAGGAACGCCGTCACAATTAATGCCCCTACCATTCTTGCGCTTGTCTGATTCGTTTTCATTGTTTTTCCTTTCATATGTTTGTTATTGAGGACTCTGCCTGTCCAAACGCTGAAAGGTGGTAATCGTGGCGGCCTTTGGCGTAATCTTCAGGGCTTTTTCAGGGAGCGGCTGTGACACTGCGGATTGGCTGCACAGTCTGGGTGCCGAGCGGCAGTGCTGTGTGCACTGTGGTATGTGTTTCGTCAGGTTCACGGGTGCGCGTGCTCTGCGGGGACCGGGTGGGGCGTGCTGTTTCAGTCTCCTCCGGTTCAGTCGAATGAGTTGGCGACGCGATTGGCACTACAGTGGGCAGCTGGGTTGTGGTTGGCGGCGGTGGCGGTGGGGGCAGCGGCGTGGCCGTGTCTTCGGGCTCAGCAGTGTGCGTGGCCTCCGGCTCCTCAGTTGGGTCTGGCATCTGAGTGGCTTCCGGTTCAATTGTCGGGGGAGTGGTAGGCGATGGTTGGGCCGTGGCGGTTGGTTCCGCTGCTGCTGTTTCGGTCGCGGTTGCAGTAGGTTCCAGCGTGGGCGCCAGGGCAGTGGCTGTAGCGCTCGATGTAGTGGAGGGCATGGCGGTTGGAGTGTGGGTATCGGTCCTGGTGGGTTGTAACGTCGCTGAAGGCAATACGGTGTGCGTGTTCTGCGCAGTGACGGTGGGTGAGGCCGTAGCCTGCGGTGTGTTCTGGGCCGGGCGGATAGCTGTTACGGTAGGCAGGGCTCGTGACGTGGCAGTACCTGTGGCGGACGCCGTTGCCCCGACGCCAATTGTTGGGATTGAGGTTGGTATCCGGGTGCTCGTTGCGGGTGGTGGGGTTACGGCTTGGGTTGTGCCTGCTTCGGTTGGAAGTATAGCGGGGGCAGATGGGCTAGCTGTCACCGTGATGACGGCCACCGCGAATTGGGTCGGCGTTGCCGTGACTGCTGCACCTGCGCTCACAACTATGCTGCGTGCGATGCGTCGGTTCTTGCTATCAAGCTCGCCGTTCACATGTGCCTGGTCTCCCACTACGGGTGCACCTGTAATGTTAGTGTTGGGGTCAATGTAGATGTTGGTAGCTCCCACTAGCCAGTGATCTCCTGCCATCTGTTCGATCCGGCCGTCGAGGCTAAATTGCGTAAGCACAGGCACAGATGGTTCAGGGAGCACAGGGCTTTTGACGGCTTGCGAAAGCGCAATCAAGCCGGCGACCACAATCACAGCGAGCAGTAGAGCAGTCGGTACTCGCATGAGCGGCCCGGCTGGACGAAACCAGGCGGCCAATCGGTCTTTCCAGCCTGAGTTGTTATGTGAGCGCGTAGCTCGCTGTGGCGGTGTATATGCAGGTAAGATTTCTGCCCGCCTGTGGGTGTTTGCTTCAGTAAAGGGGAGCACCACAGGTAAAGTATCGCGTTGCGAGGCAGCCTGGGTTTGAGCCTGGGCTTGCGCTCTTGCAATAAGTGCCGCCATGCTCGCCGAAGGCAACATGGGAGATGGCTCGCTTTTTAATCTATACGCTGCTGACAGTGTGGCCTTGAGCTCGTTTTCATGGCCGGGGTAGCGCGACAAAACCGCTTCGACTGTTTCGCCCTGTAGCAGGCTGTCGAGCGCTTCATTGGCTATATCTTCAATTTGCCGCCTGTCCCGCATGCTCACTCGTCGTTTCCTAGCAGGCGCTTCAGTGTTTGCAGCGCCCGGTATTGCAGCGATTTGACCGAGTCGATGGACTTGCCAAGCAGCTCAGCTATTTCTTGCGGCTGCCAGCCTTCTACGATGCGGAGGGTAAGAATCTGCCGCTGCTCATCCGTTAGTTGGGACATAACTCTCAACAGCGCGTCACGGTCGGCAAAGCCGTCAATTCGCGTGTCGGTCGCGCCCAGGCTTTGCACCTCGGTGGTGTCAATTGCGGCGTCAAGCGAGATAATTGTTGTGTTCTTTCTGCGCCTGTGGCTGTCGTGCATCAGGTTCCGCGCTATGCTAAATAACCATGCCTGGAAGGGTGCGCCCGTTTGATTGTATTGGCCTATCTTTTCCAGCATGCGCGTCATCACTTCCGATACCAGGTCTTCCGCCGCTGAATGGTCCCCAAGCTGGTAAAGTGCGAAGCGGTAGATCCTGGGCGCAAAGTTCTCTACCGCATATCGCACGGCGCTGCTATCACCCTGCTTGAGCCCAGCAACCAGCGCCACATCGTCCCAGGGCATATCGAGTTCTACGCGAGATGCGATAGCGTTTCTATCCTCGTCCGCGACCGTGTAGGGGGAGTGCTCGCGCCCTCGGGCTGTGAATTTCAACGCTTCGCCCCGAAGTGATGTCGGATTGCCCATTGAGAGAATTGCGGGCGCGCGCAGCAGTTGATGTACCCTCGTACTTCTAAACGCAGGAGTGCGGGCAACGTGGCGGTCGGTATGGGCGAATTGTCTATTTTCATGGAGGGATTCTCTGAGCACACGCTTGTCCCCGCTTGCTAACGGGATTGCTCTTAGAAGTGAGGCTTTGCTGCTGCTTCAGCCTTCTATATAGTGTACTGTGTGGGGTAACACTGGAGAGCGGGCGGGTTTCCCTACGCCCTGTTCAGGTCTTGTGCTTGATTTGCCTTGACATACATTCGGGACTGTGGTAGTATGACTACGAAGGAATAAAATCCAACGTAGTCAAATTATCTTCTCTATGCTACATACCCAGACCGATCCCAATAATGTGCCTGTGCTCAATCCCAATGCGGTGATTGCGGTTGACGTAGTGCTGTTCACGGTGCGCCAATCAGAGCGGATCGAGGATGCGTGGCAGGTGCTTCTTGTGCAGAGCGACGACCCCGCATTCGCGGGGAAGTGGACACTGCCGGGCGTGCTTGTGCATGAGGATGAGACCTTCGATCAGGCGGCGCGTCGTGCCCTGCGGAAGAAGGCCGGACTCGACGCAAAGGACTGGTATCTCGACCAGCTAGGCAGCTTTGGCGATCCGGGGCGCGATACGCGAGGCCGTGTGGTGTCCGTGGCGCATGTGGCCCTGGAGAGAAGCGATGAGCTAAGACTGGTGCCGGGCGGTGGTGTGCTTAGAGCGGCGTGGGTGCCTGTGCGCCGCGTCAAGGCAGACGAACTGGCGTTTGACCAGGCGGCCATCCTGAAAGAGGGGATGAACCGCATACAATCGAAGCTGCGCTATTCTTGGGTTGCCTTTCAGTTGCTGCCCGACCAGTTTACTTTGCCGGAACTGCGCGCGATCTACGCGGCAATACTTGATCCGGCCATTCTCAGGCTAAACACCAGCAATTTCAAGAAGGCATTTTCGGCCCTGTTCGCATCGGGCGCGTTGGTACCTGTAGGTCAGCGGGCAGAGGTGGGCAGGGTTGGCCGGCCTGCCGATTTATACAAGTTCGCCGGTACGCTGGCAGGAACGTGGGAGCGCGAGCTACCCTGGCACGAGAGAGATTACAATCATGCTCCATAATGACGACACCCGGCTTATCGTGGTCGGGTCGGGGGTGGCCGGGTTGGCTGCTACACTGGCCGCTGTTGAGCAGGGCGCTGAAGTGCTGCTTGTGACAGCGGGCACACTGCCGTCAGGGTCCAGCTGGTGGGCGCAGGGTGGTATCGCTGCGGCAGTGGGTGATGATGATGACATCCTGCTGCACGAAGCCGACACGGTGGCTGTAGGTGCCGGCCTGAACGATGCGAAAGCGGTTGAGGTTCTGGTTGAGGATGGTCGAAGAATCGTGCTCGACTTATTTGAGAGCGGCGTTCCGTTCGACGACGACCACGGTAAGCCTGACATGGGCCTTGAGGCCGGACACAGCAGGCGGCGCATTCTGCATGCAGGCGGCGGGGCGACAGGCGAGATGGTGTCCGATGCCCTGCTGAGTCGTGTGATTAGAAGCGGGAACGTGCAAATTCTGACCCAAACGCCAGTAGATCGCCTTATGGTTGAAGGCGGGCGTGTGGTTGGCGTGCAGAGTGAAGAAAGCATATACATGGGGCGTGCTGTCATACTGGCGACGGGCGGCTATGCCGGGCTGTGGGGCCGTTCAACCAATCCCGCAGGCAACAGGGGCTTCGGACTGTGGTTGTCCTGGGAGGCAGGAGCGAGCCTGGCCGATCTTGAGTTTGTGCAATTCCATCCCACGGCCCTGAACATTCCGGGCGCTCCATCATACTTGCTCAGCGAGGCGTTGCGCGGCGACGGTGCGCTGATTGTGGATGCCAAAGGCAAGCAGATCGTGGATCCACTACTGCCGCGTGATGTGGTCGCCCGGGCGGTTGCCATGCATCTGCGCGAGCGTGGCCCGGTTTATTTGACGCTGCGCCACCTGGACCCTTCGGTGAAGGAGCATTTCGGGGCGATAGCAAAGCAACTCGAGACCTGGCACATCGACCTTGCGCGAGATTTGATCCCAATCGCTCCTGCGGCACATTATTGCATGGGCGGTGTGCGAACCGACGTTGACGGGCGAACCGACATGCCCGGCCTGTACGCGGCGGGCGAAGTTGCTTGCACAGGAGTGCAGGGGGCCAACAGGTTAGCCTCAAACTCGCTGCTGGAGTGCCTGGTGTTTGGCGAGCGGGCGGCACGAGCGGCGGTAAAGGATGGACGTACTGCAAAAGCCGATTTTTCGCTGCGGCCCGTTCCCGAGAGCGCCGATCTGGACGCAATCTTGCCGAATTCGGGCACAAAGCTTTATCCTGAAGAGGAACTTGGCGGACGGTTGGACCGCGACCTGGGCGTGGCGAGAAACGCTGCCGATTTGTCGGGGCTGGCCGCCGATCTTCCCGACCCGCTTTGCCGGATGCCTGCGGGGCATCTCGTGGCGAGCCTCGCGACCCGGGCCGCGCTATTGAGAGCGGAGAGCCGCGGCGCGCATTACAGAACAGATGCGACCGAGACCTTGCCCGAATGGCGAGGAAGAATTATGTGGCGGCGAGGTAGTGTGCCGCACTTTGAGGAGGTACAGTAGATTGGCCAAGAGCAATACGCAGCTAAGTGCTGCACTGGGTTACAACGCGGCTGTCGAGCAGATTATTCGTCTTGCCCTGTCTGAGGACATCGGCCGTGGTGACATTACCACCGACTCGACTGTGTCCGCCGATGCGCAGGCCAGTGCAGTCATACTGCAGAAAGCGCCGGGTGTGCTTTGCGGTCTGCCTGTGGTAGAGGCGGTGTTCGCGGCGCTCGATCCTCGCGTGACAATTGAGATCGTGGCCGAAGAGGGATCGTGGGGCGACCGCCGCGAGGTTGCACGCCTGACCGGACCCGCCCGCGCCATACTAACGGGAGAGCGAACCGCGCTCAATTTTATCCAGCGATTATCGGGCGTAGCGACAATGAGCAGGCGAGCGGCGCAAGCTGTTGAAGGCACGCGAGCGCAAGTGCTCGACACGCGCAAGACCACGCCGGGGCACCGCGCCCTGGAAAAGTATGCTGTCAGGGTGGGCGGCTGCCGGAACCACCGCGCCGGGTTGGATGATGCGGTGCTCATCAAAGATAACCATATTCGTGCCTCAGGCGGCATTACAAAGGCCGTGCAAGCAGCACGAGCCAGGGTTGGACCGGCGCAAAAGATAGAGGTGGAAGTGACTAACTCAGTTGAGCTTGACGAGGCATTAGCAGCGGGTGCGGAAATGATCCTGCTGGACAACCATAGCACAGAAGGCCTGAAAGCCGCAGTTGCCCAGGCCGCCGGTCGCGCCACGCTGGAGGCGAGCGGTGGCATCACGCTGGATAACCTGGCCGAAGTAGCGAGCACAGGCGTAGATTACATATCCCTGGGAGCACTGACCCACTCGGCAGGCTCTCTCGACTTTTCACTGGAGGTACTTTGATGGGCAAGATCACAACTACGGGCAACCCCACGACAACGACCGATATGCAAAGCGGCACGCAAACCGAGGTCAAGCCGCAGAAGCGCATACACCCCGCGCTGCTTCGCTTTGTGCAGCAGGACCCGGCTGTGATAAAGGAATTACAGGCGGAAGTTCGGCAGCTTGCGAAAGAGTGTAACGCCGTTATCCTGGCGCACAATTACCAGGTTCCTGAGATACAGGATGTGGCCGATTTCGTGGGCGACTCACTTGGACTGGCGATACAGGCGGCAGGCACAACAGCGCCCGTTATCGCGCTGTGCGGTGTCTTCTTCATGGCTGAGACTGCCAAGATACTTAACCCTGAGCGAATTGTGTTGATACCCGACCTGACGGCGGGCTGCTCGCTGGCCGATTCGATTACGGTGGAACAGCTTCTTGCGTGGAAGGCGCAGAATCCGGGCGCTGTGGTCGTAAGCTATGTCAACACGACGGCTGCGATAAAGGCTGAGTCGGATTACTGTGTGACGAGCGGCAACGCGCAGGCCGTTATCAAGTCAATACCGGAAGAGACCAAGATACTCTTCCTGCCCGACATGTACCTGGGTAGCTGGCTCAAGCGGTCGCTGGGCCGCGAGAACTTCGACATCTGGGCGGGCGAGTGCCACGTTCACGCGGGATTGCGCACCAGCGAGGTGTTGGAAACTGTGCAGTCTTATCCCGACGCCGATCTGATGATCCACCCGGAATGCGGCTGCACGAGCCGCTTTGTATGGGCGCGCGAGAAGGGAACTTTGCCTCAGGAGAGCACCTTCGTGCTGTCAACCGAGGGGATGATAAGGCACTCGCAGAACTCGCCCAACAAGACTCATATTGTGGCGACCGAGACAGGCATTATCCATAGGCTCCGGAAAGAGAACCCTGATAAGACGTTCGTGCCGGCCGACGACGCAGCAGTGTGCCGCTTCATGAAGCAGATCACCATTGAAAAGCTGCGAGATAGCCTGCGCGATATGCAGCCCCAGGTTGAAGTAGACCCCGAAGTCGCCAAGCGCGCACGGCTCGCTATAGACCGCATGCTTGCGATACGCCCCTAGTCACCTTCAGGGAAGGAACTAGCGAATAAAGAGAGGGTTGTGGGGACACCGCCCCCCGCTTCGCTCATACCCCGTCATGGGCTGCGCCCCTGCACCCCGTTCAGGAATAGCTCTCCTGATCATGCACTAAACTACAAAAGGGCAAAAAGAAAACCCCTTCCTCCAGTGGGAAGGGGTTTTCTTTGCTTAAGCTGTATTAGGGCTTAGGGGTGGGCGTGGGGAAGAGGGCTTCGAAGTTGGTGATGCCCGCGTCCTCGGCCACCTGGCGCAGAGGATCGTAGAACGAGTCGGTCACAGGTGTGAGGTCGTCGATCTGGTAGAGGGAATACATCAACTGTCGTCCCTGCTGTGTGGTTGTCAACTGAAGCAGGCCGTTTTGTATCTGCTTGGTCATCTCAGGGGTGAGGCCCTTGCGAACTGAAACGGTGTCGTTCGGGATCTGCTGGGTCTCGCCGATGATGCGAATCTTGGAGTATACATCAGGCTTGTCTTTGGCGATCAAGGAGCGTGCGTCGGTAGGCTGTCCGGTCGAAGGATCGAGCGGGCCGCCGAAGATCGCGCCGCCCGCGACCTGGCCGTTATAGACGGCTGTTACAACCTTGTCATGGCCGCCCGCGAACACCACGTTGCCGCTACCGAAGTAGGCTTCGAGGTTCGGTGGGTTGCCTGTGATGAGGCCGAGGTTCTTCAGGAACGCCACCGGGTAGAGGTATCCGGATGCGGAGGACGGGTCTACAAAGGCGAACTTCTTATTCTTGAAGTCGGCAACTGTCTTCACGGTGGGATCACCGGTGATGAAGACAGAAGGATAGGTGATCTGACCCTTGCGGACTGTGCCGAGGATAACCTGTGCGCCGTACTTCTGGTTGGCTAGGGCGTAGGAGAAGGGAGCGAGCCACGCCACATCGACGTTGCTGGAGCCCATGGCCTCGATAACGGCGGCGTAGGATGTCGGGACGCTAACCTTGAAGTTGTAGCCTGTTACCTGGCCGAGCAGCTTGCCCAGAGGCTCACCGTTGGCGAGAATGGCGGAACTGTTGGAGGAGGGAACGAAGGCCATCTTGATCGGATTCTCAGCGGAGCCAAGCTCGCCCGCTGCCGGCTTCACAGGTGTGACGCTGGCGTTGTTGAGTGTGCTCTGTCCGGCTTCCTTGTAGCGCCAATCGTAATAGTGTGCGCCGATGTTACCCATGGCGACGCGCCATTCAGGAGCCTGCGAAGGAGTATAGGTGAGGACGCGGCGCTCGAAGAGCTGAATCAGCACGTCTTCCTGCTTGCCGGCGATCTTCACTGTTGCCCAGTAAGGCTCGGAGATGGCATAGCCGGTTGTGTAGAACCATGGATCGGAGAGCTTCGCGCTGGTGGTCTTGCCGTCGGCGCCGAGCACAGGGCCGGACTGGTTCAGGAATTCCCAGAACTTGTCGGCGACGTTGTGGCTGGTCTCGGCATTGAAGAAGCCGTACTCTACGCCATACTTATCGTAGTTTGCGCTGCGCGATACGATGCCGGCCTTATTCACAACCTGTGTGACATTCTTGCCGGTTGCGTCGATGGCGGGGTGGTTGCCTAGAGGGTTGTTGGCGATAAGTGTGAAGGAGGCGTAAGTCGGGGCGTTCTTATCGTCGGTATCGGATGCCAGGGGTATGTTGGCGGGGTAGAGCGTTTCATAGCTGCTCTTGCCAACCTGCACTTTGCCGGAAATCAACTCGATTGTTAGAAGGCCGTTTGTAACATAGAACGGGTCGTCCTTGTTGCCCTTCGGATCGTTGATCTCCATGCGGCTTTTGTCGAAGTACTGTACCTTGCGAGTGCCGCTTTCGCCCTCGGCGTACTTTTCCGTTTTGGTTTCGCCAGGGGTCGGCCCCCAGTACCATGATCGAACGACCTGTTTGTCAGCAACAGGCTGATCGGTGCGCGACCAAACCTTCTGGAATGCCGGGTCAGCGAAGTCCGCTGCCAGCGCCGGGGATGATTGGTACACTGACAAAGCCGGGAACGCGAGGGTCGCAATCGCGGCTACTGCCAGGAACCGTTTCTTACTAGCCAAGACTTTTCTCCTTTCAAAGAATAAGAGAATCTATTTCCACTCCTCCATGGCGTGGTAACGCCGGTCCATTACAAACGTATGGACCGGAGTGATTATAGCACACTGCTGGAATTATTCAAGAAGCTGCTTTATGACAAATTCTCAGAATTGAAGTTAGAGGAATCTGACACGTTTACGAGAGAAGATTTGCCAATCTTTACCTGGGAAGAATGCAAGCACCGCTCACCCTCAACCCTTTCGGGGGCAGGTTTATGAGAACGGGGTGCAGGGGCGAATCTCCTGACGGGGTTGGGGGTGTCCCCCACTCTTTCCCTTATAAAACTCCCCTCTCCCCACGAAATGGGGAGAGGGGTTGGGGGTGAGGGGTATCTCGTTGCCTTTTTCCTTACCGGCTGAACGACTCTGCCAAGCCATTTGACGCTCTTGAAAAGGCGCTATATCAAGGGAAGAACGTATTGGCTATGATCTTGGAGGTCTGGCCTCTGCTGGCGTTGCTGTTGGGGCGGAAGTAGGGCAAGTTGCCGTTGCCGCATGGCTCGCCTGGTGAACCGCATGGATAGCCCTGCATAACATTGCGCGAGGCAAGACGCTGTATGTAATCGTAGAAGGTACTGCCCGGTGTTACGTCCTCGAAGATCCGGTTGCCTGCCGGCTCAGTGAAGCCCGCCGCGTTCGAGACGATCTTCGAGATTTGCCCCCGTGTGGCATTATTGCCCGGCCGGAAGTAGGGTAGATTACCTGCGCCGCAAGGCTCATTCGGTGCTCCACATGGGTAGCCCGACATTACGTTGCGCGCTGCCAACCTCTCGATGTACTGGTAGAAGGTGCTGCCGACGGGCACGTCCTCGAAGCTCTGGCCGCTCACAGGCTCGGTGAAACCGGCAGCACCCGCTACAATCTTGGCGATCTGGCCTCGCGTGATGTTGTTGTTTATTCGGAAGTAAGGCCGCTGCTGGTTGTCGCAAGGCTCGTTCGGGCCACCGCACGGATATCCTGATATGAGTCCCTGGCAGGACAGCAGGTATACTTGTGGATAGAAGACGTTGTCCTGTGGAACGTCGGTGAAACTCTGGCAGTTGGGACCGGGTGTGCTGGAAGGCGTCCCGGTGGCGGTGCTGCCCGATGTGGCAGTGACAACAGGTGTGCCTGTTGCTCCGCTTGTGGCTGTGGTTGACGGGTTGGCCGTGCCGGTGGCTTGGCTTGTTGGCGTTGAGCTGGCGGTGCCGCTGACTGTGGGCATTGGTGTGTTGGTGATGGCGGGTGTGCTAGTTGCAGTCGCCGGAACCGTTGACGTGGGGGTTGGAGTGCCGCCGCCTCCACTGCTCATCAACCCTTTCGAGACCATAATGTCCTGGTCACCGCCCCTGGTATCGTTCCATGCAACGTAGACAGTATCTTGAGAAACGTCCAAACCCCAGTAGTCACCGGCAGCGTTATTGCTGCCCGTCGGGAAACAGCAATTCATATTCTGCGCCACGCTGCTGACCTTGGTGTCATCGGCCCATGTGACGCCGCCGTCTGTGCTGGAGCTATACCAGCTATTATATAGAGGGTTATCGTTACCAATATCACGGCCCGGCGGATCAACGCGGCGATCGAGCCAGAAGGCGTGGAGAGTGCTGTCCGCACCGACCGCCAGCATGGGCGTGATATGGTCGCGCCCGACAGCCGGGGTGTCATGGCTAAGGCGTGTGACCGCGCTCCATGTAGCACCACCGTTGGTGCTTCGCACGTAGACAACGTCTGTACCATTAGTGTCGAAGTTACGATTGTCGGTCCATGCCACGTACAGGTTGTTGTTATTGGGGTCCACTGCCGCGCTGAGAATGGCGAAGAACCGGTAAGTATCGCCCGATCTGATGGGGCTGAACGGTTGGTCGGCCATTGTAACCGTGGCGGGCGCGCTCCACGTGACGCCACCGTTGGTGGATTTCGTCATCTGGATTGTACCTACCGATCCAAAATTCCATCCCTGCATCATAAAGTTGTACACAGTGCCGTCACTGCCCACCACAGGATAGGTATATTCGGTGTCGCTGCCGCTTATTGAATGCTTGGCTGACCATGTGAGGCCGCCGTCGGTGGAGTGCGATTCCACCACGCTTGTTGCTCCGGGCGCCCACATCATGTACATTCGATGGTAGTAAGGGCTTGTCGGGTTGTTGTCTATAGCGAACCAATCTTTGTCCTGCAAAGTAGGCTGGTTTTGCACTATAGGAACAGAAGGCTGCCAGGTCTGGCCGTCGTCATCCGTCCAGGTGATAAAGATGCCCTCGTTTCCGGTGGTGAGACAGGAGACATAGATGCGGCCGTCGTCGCGAGCCATTACGACTGGGTCGCTCTCGTTTACAGTGGCCGGGAGATTGGGCATATGCACTTGAATGGGCCACGTTACACCCCCGTCGGTTGAGCCGTCAATCCAGACGCGCTTGATATTGCCCTCACGGTAATCTTTCGAGGCGACAATTACAGTGTTGGTATGCACACGGCTGACCGCCAGGCTTGGCTCATGCTGGCCGTTCTGGGTGTTGTCCTGGTTGGCGCGAACATTAGGGCCGAAGAGGGGGGACGATGGGCCGGATCTCCCCACCTTGCCTTCCGTCGTGCTGTCGAACGTACCGGCACCTGTATGCGCTTTAGTTGTGCCCTGGGCCATTCGGCTGGGTGACGCGACTGTTAGTCCAGCCCAGCTAACCAGCGCAAGAGCCAGAAGCGTGATAAGTATATGGCCCGCTCTCAGGCCGGTCTTCCTTTTCATTCAGCACTCCTCGATAGGTTCACTCAATAGCCAACGGCTTATAAGCCCCGGATTGTAGGATTATTGGCTTCCCACGGTCGTATGGCGCTGCGCGATATAGTGGCAGGCTTACGCAAGCGGCGGGAGTGACATGATTATACATACAGAAGAAATATGTTGACAATGCCTCTGGCGCCAAAGTATACTGAGTCGATTGGAGCTTTTACGGTGACGTGGCTCCATCCATAAAATGAACAATCTTCTGCTGCCGCTTTCGGTAGCAAAACCGATACTAACAGTACTGTGCAGGCTCTGTCGTGCCAGATCAGGCCTCAACGAGGAGGACCTCTACTTTGACTATTTCCAGTCGTGCTGAGCACGGCGCAACGAGTCTAGCGGCTTCTTTGCCACATTCCAACGCGGACGGCGCGCTCTCTGAAGATGCGCAAATTACGCTTGTACAGAACCTACGGACAGATGCCGTGGCCCGTTATCGCGATCTTTTCAGGACAGCATCATCCCCCATCCGCACAATGGCCCGCATGATGAACGAGGTACAGGCTGAGGCCCGCAAACTGGGTATATCCCGCCAGATACTGGCGCGGGAGCTTGTAAATCGCACAATAGGTGATGTGAATGTGCGCTCCATCACCGAGAAGATCGGCGGCGTGGACTATACGACAATCGGTGAGGAGCTCGGCCTGACACTCAGGGGCGAGGAAATCGGGGGCCGCATCAGCGATGGTGTTGTACATGAGGAACTAAAGAGGCGCGAACAAGAGATAGAGCTGCGTCTGCTGCGTGAGTACAGCTGGGACATGCGTGTTTACGACGTGTTCGGTGTTGGCAATCCTCTGCTGCGAGAAAAGCTGGCGGCTCGCTTCCAGAAAAGCTGGGGCATACCTGTCACGCCTGAGCGGACCTTTATCAGCATCGGCGCGCTTGATGCCCTCAACAAGTCTATTCTTTCGCTTGGCTACCACTTCAAGAAGAAATACGGGAAGGTCTCGAGCTTTGCGTTTCCCGCGCCCGGTTTCGCGGTCGTCAACTGGCAGGTCGAGATGGCCGGGCTCAGATTGGTGAAGATGCACACCAGTGCCGATAACAACTTCAAGGTCACCTATGATAGCCTCAAAGCAGCGCTGGATGCCGACCCGGAGCTGCGTCTTCTCTATTTGACGGTGAGCAACAACCCTACAGCGTTCTCCTATTCGGCAGAAGAGATAGAGGACGTGTACAGGGCGATAATCGAGGACGGGCGCGAGTTCGCGGTGCTGGCCGACCTGGCCTATGTGGGCACAGGGCCTGAATTTGAAGACAAAGCGCGCATGGCGGCTTTCAACTCGCCCGATATCCTGCCGCACACGCTGTTCATCAACTCATTTTCCAAAGTATTCACCCTTACAGGCGACAGGTATGGCTGGGTTTCTTTCCAGGAGCCTGAATGGGAAGAGATCCTGAAGGTCGCCTGGAACAACCTGACGGCAGGGCTACCTGCTGAGTGGCAACTGCACTATACGGCGCTCGTTGAGTGGCTGGATGAGCACCCCGAGATCCAGGGGAAGATAAGGGCACTCTATGAGTTGCGCCGTGAGGATCTGCGGCGTGAACTGCACGCTATCAACGAACAATATGATCTGTTTGATATTATAGGCATGGACGACCATGCAACGATATATAATTGGAGCAAGCTCAAGCCCGGACAGGATGCCCTCTCCCTGTTCGAGAAGACAGGCATAGCGGGTGTATCGGGTAGCGCATTCGGCTATGACGACGAATATATACGGCTTTCGGTCGGGTTTATCCCGATTTCGTAACCTGCCGTACATCCAACTGGAAGTGTGGTTCGTTAGTAACAGCATAATGGCAAGGTCCCTTTTGAAAGGCGGTAACTGTGCGCACAAAAATGGTGGTTTCTGTATCTACGTTTTTGGTCTTCCTTATCCTGGTCACGGCTCTCCCGATTAAGAGTTACGGCCAGACTCCTTCACCAGCACCTACAGGCACTGCCGGCGCTACAGCTGAGCCTACAACTACAGTTGCAACGACACCCGAAGCAACACCCACGCCCGCCACAGGAGATCGCCATTTCCCGGAAACCGGCTTCACCGTACCTGCCGTCTTCCTGACGTTCTGGGAGGCGCATGGCGGCTTGCCCGTGTTTGGTTATCCAATCTCCGAGGCACGAAGCGAGCAGAACCTGAACGATAAGAAAGAGTATCTTGTCCAGTATTTCGAGCGCAACCGCTTCGAGTATCACCCTGAGTTCGAGGCATCGGGAAACGGCGTTCTGCTCGGTCTGCTCGGTGTTGAGCTAACCAGGACGAGGTCGTTCCCTACCGTTGATGTTTTCGCGGATACATCCGACAAGGTTTATCTCGATGCCACGAAGCATTCGCTGGCCGAGCCGTTCCTGAGCTACTGGCGTGATAATGGCGGGCTTGCGGTGTTCGGCTATGCAATCTCTGAGCCGTTTGAGGAGAAATCCGATAGCGACGGCAAGATATATACGGTGCAATATTTTGAGCGCAACCGCTTTGAGTATCACCCTGAGAACCAACCGCAATACCAGGTGTTGCTCGGATTGCTCGGCCAGGATGTTCTCGCTATACAGAATACGGTCACCGCATGGGGCACGCCTGTGCCGGGCGGCCAACCTGTGGTGGTTCCTATCCAGAAGCCCGCCAAGCCTGCCGTGGGCACGACGTTCCTGAAGGGTCCTGTCGCCGAGAACGGCTTCAACGGCCAGTTCTTCTATCAGAATCGCGAACGGCTGCTGAACATGGTCAAAGACGTGAATTTCGGCTGGATCACCCAGCAGATCGAATGGAAGGAAACCGAGACACCGAAGGGTGTCCTCTATTTTGAGGAGATCGACCGCATTGTAAACGATGCCCGGCAGCACAATGTGCGCGTGCTGCTGTCGGTAGTGAAGGCTCCAAGCTGGGAGACGGGCGGCTTCAATGGCTTCCCTAAAGACCCTGCAGATCTTTACGACTTTATGAAGGCGCTTGCGACACACTTCAAGGGCCGCGTAGATGCGTATATGGTCTACAATGAGCCTAATCTGTCGGGCGAAAGCGGCGATGTAAACCCGAGCCGTTATGTCGAAGTGTTGAAGCAGGGCTACCTGGGCGTGAAGGCGGGCGATCCCAACGCTATCGTTCTGTCGGGAGCACTCGCGCCTACAGGTGTGAATGACCCTGAGGGCAAGCGCGGCCCCGGCGAACTCGGGGTGCTGTCTGACCTTCGCTATCTTGAGGAGATGTACCAGTACAATAACGGCGAAGTGCGCTCGTACTTTGACGTGCTCGGTATCCACCCGTACGGGTTCAACAATCCGCCTGAGCTAAAGTGGCCCGACAACCCCAACAACAATCCCGCCTTCCCGCTCAATGATAAGGGCCAGATTGACTACTATAACCGGAGCAATTCGTTCTACTTCCGGCGCATCGAAGAGCAGCGCGCTATCATGGAGAAGTATGGCGACGGCGCAAAGCAGGTTTGGGTTACCGAATACGGTTGGTGCTCCGACTTCAGGCCGGACGGCTATGGTGAGTGCAAATACAACACCGAGCAGGACCAGGGCGATTACCTTGTGCGCGCTATTCAGTATTCGAAGAAATATTACCCATGGATGGGCGTGATGTTCATCTGGAACTTGAACTTTTCCACCTTCCAGGAATGGTACACAGGCCCCAGCCACTTCAGCATCATCAACGGCGACTGGTCAGGACGCCCGGCTTACTTCGCCCTGAAGAACAGGCCGAAGTAGGGGTGGCGAAGCGTAAAACGTAAAACGTAAAACGTAAGAAATGAGAAGTGAGAAGTGAGAAGAGTAAAGGACGCAGGGAGGGTTTCCTCTGCGTCCTTTACTCTTTTCGCTTTACATTCTTGTGTCACGTTTCACGCCCCGCTCAACACAGCGGGTGCGGGTCGGGGTTTACCGGGCCATCTAGCATGGCGTTCAAGCGTGGGTTGCCTAAGCGGGAGATCAGGTGGCCGCAATGGAGCTGTTGCATGTCGGTGCCCACCGCTCGCACTACTCTGAAGGGGCTGCGGGCAACATCGGGTGAGGTCACGTCTGCCAGGGCTATGCGAACCCCACTGTTGGCAAGACGCTCCGCGCAGGCTTGCAGGGATAAGCACTCCGGTTCCGGCAAGTCAGACAGATTGACAGGCTCAATCTCACTGAACCGGAGAAAATCAAACGCCCTCTGCTTATCGATAGGTGCGTAATAGAGCGCGTGGTCGGTGAAAGTCCAGACGTCTTCCGGGCTTTCCGGGATGCGCTGCTTCCCGATCTGCATGAGATTACGCAGGTGCGGCCCGATCTGCCCCTGTTCGAGGATCGCCTTGCTGACGGCGCGCGTTGGGTCTAGATGCGTTGCGAGTGCCACCGTCGCACCTGGCCAATTGATGCCGTCGCCCACGCCCAGGCAGAGCACTGATGGTATGTTAGTGCCCACGTCCAGCAGGTATAACTCGACCGTTGCGCCTAATGACTCCAACTCGTGCATGATCTGGCGCGTGGGCAGATCGAGATCACTGTCGTCTAGTAGCAAGCGCCTGGCGGGCCTACGTGCAAGCCATGTCAGGAGAAAGGCATCGCGCTCAACAAGCTCGAAGAGTGCCCGCATCCCGGCATCGTGCAGGTCTGTGCCTGCGGCCAGCCCGCTGGAGGTCACCTGGCAGAAATACTCTCGCGGGTAAGCATCAAAGTTGAGATAGACAGGCAGAGCCGGTATCCAAACAGGCTCTCTGCTGTCCAACCAACGGCCGCGTGTCCACTCGATGGGCTGGTTGGGATCGAAGCGCGGGAACGGGAAGAACGGCCTGTCATATTGCGCATCGCTGTACAGACAGAGGTGGCGTGGGTCGATCACTTCACCTTGCAGGTTGGCAAGCGGCAAGCGAAGAAGGTCAATTCGCCTGAAGCGCGCCGCAGAATAGCGCTCGATTGCTTCGCCAACTGCACTTAGCATGGCGTCTTTGTGCGTGATTCCTTTGCCAAATCCGTGCTCAGGCGGTGTGGGCTGCATACCATCTTCCGCGTGTGCAGATGCCACTGCGACATACGACACCGGTAGGCCCTCGCTGCCGCCCGGCTCTATGACAAGGTCTTTTATCACTCCGGTTCGACGGTCAATCCACCCGGCCAGCGTTCGCTGCAAATCCTCCGGTGTCCGAATGGCCTCAAATATGTCATGCTGCACCGCAGTCCCATGTTCAAAGGGGTCGTGTTCCTCACTGTCTTCGGGCGTTGCTTCGCCGCAGATCACGCACGATGGCACTGAAATGATTCTGTGCGTGCTGGTCTCGTGGGTGACAAGGTCCTGTACAAGCAGCGTACCCTGCAATGTGGATGGGGCATAACCTGAAATGAGCTTCAGAGCCTCCAGCGACAGCAAATGGCCCGTCACGGCCGCCATCGGGGCGAGCACAGACCGGGTCATTGTTCGCGGACGCATAGCAAGCAGCGTATGGTGCATTTCAAACGTGGCGTGGGGTGAGTCGGAAGCGCCCAGGCGGCGCAGGCGTCCGCAGTTCCAACATGCGGTCTGCCCTGGCATGACGACAGGGCCTATCATCGCCTCGGTGCCACTGAGAGAGCCGTAGATCGATGGTACAGCGGCTTCGTGAGCATACAGAGCGATGGCATGGAGCAAGCGCAGATCGTCGGCTCTGGTGGCTGCAACGACCAGGTCCCATGTTGTGTCGTCGTCTTCGATGGCCAGTGTGCCGTCGTCCGTAAGCATGAGGCGGCCCGTGGTGACTTTACACCAGGGAGCGGCAGCCGCTAGCTGCTCCGCTATAACAACGCTTCGCAGTTTCCCTTTGTCTGCTGCCTCAAAACGTCCTGCCGGCAGTAAATCAGCATCTGTTACCGGGGCATCGTCAAGCAGATGGATCTCACCAAGCCCCGCTTCGGCCAGATCGGTAGCCAGCACACTGCCCCATGCTTCCAGGCCCACAAGCAGCACATGCGATTGGCGCAGCTTCTGCATGGCGGCGGCAGGCCGGTTGACCCACTGGCGGAAGAACTCTTTTTGCGCCTTCCATCCTTCCGGTTCAGGCGCGGTTGGCGTTGCGTCCTTGCCTGCGGGCGGTGGCTGTTGAGCGTCCTGTATCGCGCCGCACTGCTCAAGAAGATCGAGGAAGCCCGATACGTCCTGGGGTGCATAGTCCGGCACTGAGCGAGCTATGTCGTCGAGGTCGCCTCCCCGTTGCAGGGCAGGCAAAATCGCGTCCAGAAAGTTGGACATGTTCTGTCCCTCGATCTGGAAAGTACCCATCTCGGAAAGAACTGCCACGCCCGACTGGGTTGGTACGAGGCTGGCCGAAGGCACTATTTTCAGAAAGACCATTGTCTTGTTCCCGTCTTCTCTACGGAATCGGCAGCAGACAAGCGATCCGTGCGAGGTCCGCTTGCCTGCCACCGCCGGGGCGTGTCTTAGCCTCGCTCCTGGATGCCCTTGCCCTGCAAAGCCAGAGCTTCTTGCTGCACCTTTAGTGCGTTGACCTGCGCCTGCAGCGAATCGATGCCGGCGATCAACGCCCTGAACTGCACAGGAGTGGTTAGCCCCTTCAGATAAAGGATGTCGATAATTGTGTTGTCGTTGCCGTTCTCGTCGATAACGAGCGACCTGATCGATTTGTTGAACTCGTGGAGCTTAATCTCCATGCGATTGACCATTGCTTCGTCATGTGTAGGTATCACTTCGTTGTTCTCCTGTTCGTTTGAATTGGTTTCTAGTAGTCTCAATTGCATCGTGGAGGGCTGCCGTAATGCGATTTCTGCCGCCGTCTCGCCGTCCCCGACTGCCTTCATCATATTGCAGAATATCGTGCTATAGTTGTCACAAAGAGTGTCACACGGTGTCACAGTAATAGGTACAATTGGGTGCGTGAGACGTGAAACGTGACGAGTGAAGCGTGAAACGTGATCTACTGCGTACTGCGTACTGCGTACTGCGTATTCCTATTGTGTCTTTCGCCTTGGTATGCCCGTCGTCACGTTTCACTCGTCACGTTTCACGTCTCGCTGCTGCCTTGACTGGGCCTGGGCATTGTGGTATTCTTTTCTTGCAACCCTGTGGTGAGCCTGGTCGTAATAAGGTTTTGATCCTAACTAATGTTTTGGGAGTCGGCAGCGGATGGGGCTGCGTATGCCTGCAAAGGTAACGCAATAACCTGAAGAACGGCACCCACCTGCGATGAGCAGGTTCAAAACCTTCACGACCACACCCAGGGTTTTTCTATACCCTGAATCCGGCTGATATTTCGAGAAGGGGCAAAAATGCTTGTTGCTCTTATCGGTCCCGACCGCTTTCTGGTGGGGCAAGCTCTCCATCATTACATCGAGAAGTTTGCGCCTGAAGATGCCGGCCTCGGTGGGCTGAATCTCACCCGTTTGGACGGCGCTCGCATTACGCCTGATGAGTTGGCGCGAATGGTTCAGGCTATGGGGTTCCTCGCGGATACCAGAGTGGTGGTTGTCGAGGGGTTGTTGTCGCGGTTTGCGGGCAGCAAATCGTCCGATGGCGACGATGAAAAAGGCGAGAAAGCGGACGCTCCTGTGAAGGGTCGCGGCAAAGCTGACCCCGGTCTGACCGAGGGTTTTGCCCAGGTGTTCGGGTTGGTGCCCGACTCGACGGTGCTTATCCTTGTGGAGCGCGGGGCGGTTGCCAAGAATAGCGCGCTGTCGAAGGCGGCGAGCCGCTATGGCAAGGTGGAAGAGTACACGCCGCCCAAAGGCGTGGCACTGGAGCGCTGGATTGCGGACCGCGCCAAAGGCTTGAAGGTGCGCATTACGCCGGGCGCGCAGGCGATGCTGGCCTCCGGACTGTCTGATTTACAGGCGCTGGATAACGAGCTTGAGAAGCTGTCTCTTTACGTGGGCACAGGCGGTACTGTTGACGAGACGGTGCTGCGCGCTATGAGTTATGTGTCGAAGGCAGATGATGTGTTCGAGATGACGTCTGCCGCCGCACGCCGCGACACGAAGGGCGCGCTCACGCAGCTACAGCGGCTGGTGGATGGCGGTACCGCGCCGGAAGGGATATTGCCTGTGCTGGCCTGGCAGGTGCGCACTCTCATACAGGTGCGCGACATGCTGGATCAGAGGGTGTCGGAAGGTCGCATGGCCGAGAAATCGGGCTTGAGTGATTTTGTGGTGAGAAAGAGCATCGGCCAGGCTCGCCAGTTCACCATGGCGAAACTGCTCAATATTCACCATTTGCTTCTTGAGCTGGACCGTGGAGTCAAGACGGGCCGCGCCGATGCCGAGATGTCGCTGGATGCGCTTGTCGTAGAGATGTGCAGGTAGGACAGCGGACAGCAAATTGAGAAGTGGCGAATGGCCCTGGTGTAAATGGGCAAACAGAAGCGACCTGCCTCCATCAGAGAAGCAGGTCGCTTGCGTGAAGCGCGATTTCTGTTACTGGGCTGCGACGGCGGCCTTGTTAAGGCGGGCCATGAGGCGGGCCTTGCGGCGGGCAGCCTGGTTCTTGTGAATGATGCCCTTGCTGGCGGCCTTATCGAGGGCGCTAATGGCGCGCACGACGGCTTCTGCCGAAGTGTCGGTGCCGGTCGCGATCTGTGTCTGGGCTGTCTTCACATATGTCTTCAGGGCCGTGCGCACCGGCTTGTTGCGCGACCTCTTGCGCTCGGACGAGCGAATTCTCTTGATTGCAGACTTAATATTCGCCAACTAAGTATTTCCTCCGTGCGTACTGCTTGGTACGATTTGCTTATTGCGTATCAACGTAGACGACGGGTTCGCCGTCCGCCACTTAATCTGTTGCCTGATTTTTCGGACCAACGTTGATTATATCAGAGATGGCACTGGATTGCAACCTGAGCGCGGCCTGTGGGGCCAGGCGTCGGGGGTCAGGGGTCGGGGACGGCGCTGTCAGTTGTGCGCTGCCCTTCCGGGATATTGCTGTGTTACTATATCGTGGAGGAGGGCGCTATTATGAGGACATTACTTATCTTGCGGCACGGGAAGGCGCAGACGGGCGCGCCGAACGGGGACAAGGCTCGTGTACTTGTTGACCGGGGCGAGAGAGAGTCGGAGGCTATGGGCCAATTGATGCGCGATCTGAACTTGCACATTGATGCGGTAGTTAGCTCGGATGCGGCGCGAGCAAGGCAGACCGCAGAGATTGCGGCCAAAGCAGCAGGCTTCTCGGGCGACATCACCCTGGAGCCTGCGATCTACGGCGCGGGGCTGGACACATTATTGTCGGTGGTGAGAAAGCTGCCCGGTAACCGGGAAACTGTGCTGCTTGTGGGGCATAATCCGGGCTTTGAAGATCTTGTGTCGGCACTCGGTGAAGAGGGGAGCGAGCCGGAATCGCTGCCAACCGCAGGACTGGCGCATCTAGCATTCGACAGGGCAGCCACCTGGCGCGATGTGCGCGAGGGAACGGGACGGCTGGTTGCTTTGCACCGCCCGAAAGATTTGCGCGAGGGCTAGTTCTTAACAATCGCATCGGGGCGCGCTTTTCTGACACATCTTTGACGTCCGCAACGTAAGTGTTCACACTCGGGGTGTAGCGGGGGTGCAGGGGCGCAGCCCATGACGGGGGTATGGGGGTGTCCCCCATTCTTCCCTCTTCTTAGACTCCCCTCCCACGCGTGGGAGGGGTTGGGGGTGGGTCTTCCCTTACCTGGATGCCATGTTGCTCCAACTCAAGTCTGAACATTTACCCCGCAACAATACATTGCACTTTGGAGTGCCGGTGGTATGATAAGATTAGTACGAAGTGCGTCCGACTATAGAGGTGATGGTGAGGTTAGTGGCCCGGCGACAGTGCAGGGTGGAGGCTCGGTGCGCGAAAAGACGCTTGGTGTAGTCGATATCGGCAGCAACACGGTGCATCTGCTTGTGGCTCGTACCAACGGCCGCTCGATCACACCGTTGCTGGATATGAGCGAAGGTCTGATGCTCGGCGGCCACGTTGACTATGACGGCACGCTCAGCCCCGACAAGCTAGATGAGCTACTCTCCACCCTTGGTACGTACCAGAGTGCGGCGGCGGAAATGGGGGTAACCGACTTGCATCTGCTTGCCACCCATGCAATCAGGACCGCCGTCAACAAAGACGCCGTGAGCAAGGCCATCGAGGATACGCTTGGCTTGCAGATCGATATCCTTTCGACGGAAGAAGAAGCAGAGTATTCGTTTCTTGGAGCCGATGCGGCTTGCCCGAGCGTGGGGCCGCAGGTGGTAGTTGATATTGGCGGCGGCAGTATGCAGGTGAGTGTGGGTGAGAACGGGCAGGTTTGGGATAGCGTGTCGCTGCCATTGGGTGGGGCAAGGGTTGCCACCCGTTTCCTGCCAAGTGACCCTCCGACGTATTTAGAAGAGGCCCTGCTCGTGACTTACCTTGCCAAAACACTGCCAGACGCTCTGCCCCTGCGCGATACGAATGCTAGTGGAGTGCTTGGCGTGGGAGGCACGTTGAGGCGCGCTCCTGTGCTGCTGGGAACCGATCTGGTGCCGGGTGCAAGCTATCACCAGGCTGATCTTGAAAAGATGTTGGCCGCCGTTCGCGGCAAGCGCACCGAGGAGATTGCTGCTGAGTATGCTCTCAAGCCTGAGCGGGCACGTCTCTTGATGGCAGCACTTATACTGGTAAGAGAGGTGCTGCGGGGTTACGATTTCCCGCCCCTGATTATTTCGGCTTACGGACTGCGGGAAGGGGCGATAATGAGCCTTGCGCGGAAGGGCGCTTAGTCGGGTCTCGGAAGGCCGGCAAAATCCAGATCCAGGCTGCGAAATAGATCTGGCGGGGGAAATGGAAATGCCCACAAATGGAAAGGTTGAACAGATGGCAAAAAGCGATAAGGAAGATGTCAAAGAAGGAGCTAAAGAAGAGGCTGTGGGGCCGGTGTTCTCCTACCAGCAACCTCTATTGAAGCATTCTTTTTATATCAATCGCGAACTGAGCCTCTTGGAATTCAACGCACGGGTGCTTGACGAGGCGCTGGACGACCGAAATCCCTTGCTGGAGCGGCTGAAGTTCCTATCCATCTTCAACTCCAACCTTGACGAATTCTTCATGATCAGGGTTTCGGGCATCCGCGAACAGGTGAAAGCCGGCGTAAGCGACCGCAGCCCGGACGGCATGACGCCCATTGAGGAGATGCGGGCGATTCATGCGCACATGCTGCCGCTGCTGGAATCGCAATCGACATTCTTCCGCGACACATTGCGCCCGGCGCTAGCAAAGCAAGGCATCAAGATCGCCAACTACTCCGAGCTTACGCCCGACCAGAAACGAGCGGCGAGAGAATATTTCGACCGCATGGTTTACCCTGTTTGCACTCCGCTGGCGGTCGATCCCGGCCACCCCTTCCCACATATATCTAATCTAAGCCTGAACCTCGCCGTGGAATTGCAGGCCCCAAACGGCCAGCGTCACTTCGCCCGATTAAAAGTGCCCAATGTGCTGCCCCGACTGGTGGCGCTTCCCGTCCCAACGCCGTCAAACGGGCACCGTGGTAAGAATGTGCAGCTTCTGTATGTGTGGCTGGAGCAAGTGCTGGTTGCCAACCTCAGCGCGTTGTTCCCCCAGATGCAGTTGCTGGAGGCCCACCCGTTCCGCGTAATACGCGATGCCGACCTCGAAATACAGGAGCTTGAAGCTTATGATCTGCTGGAGACCGTTGAGCAGAGCCTTTCACGCAGGCGCTTTGGCTCGGCGGTCGCCCTGTTCGTCAACCCGGAGATGACGCCGCACCTGCGCGATCTGCTGGTAAGGAATCTGGAGCTTGATGCCAGCGAAGTGTACGATGTCGAGGGGCCGCTTGGTCTGAGCGATCTGTTTGAGCTTTACCGCATAGACCGCAGCGATCTCAAAGACCCACCATTTGTGCCCCGATTGCCCGCCGTGCTGCGCAACAGCTCTAGTATCTTCCAGGCGATACAGCAGGGCGATATCCTGCTGCACCACCCCTTCGACTCGTTCAATCCTGTGGTGGATTTCATACGGGCGGCAGCCGCTGACAAAGATGTGCTGGCAATCAAGCAGACGCTGTACCGAGTGGGGAGCCAGTCGCCCATAGTAGGCGCATTGCAGGAGGCGGCGGAGGCGGGTAAGCAGGTGGCTGTGCTCGTTGAGTTGAAGGCGCGATTCGATGAAGAGAACAACATTGAGTGGGCGAGGGCGCTGGAGCAGGCAGGCGTGCACGTTACCTACGGCTTGATTGGGCTAAAGACCCACTGCAAGGTTGCGCTCGTGGTGCGCAAGGAAGGCGAAGGCATCCGCCGGTATGTCCATCTTGGCACGGGCAACTATAACCCTATCACGGCACGCACGTACACAGATATGGGCTTGCTCACATGCAGCCCGGATTTTGGCGCGGATGTGTCTGATCTGTTCAACTACCTAACGGGATACTCAAAGCAGACACGCTATCGCAAGTTGCTGGTGGCCCCTATCGCTATGAGGGCAGGGCTGCTGGCACTGATAGAGCGTGAGATCAAACACCAGCGCGAGAACGGTAATGGGCGGCTTATCTTCAAGATGAACTCTCTTGTCGATCCGGCTCTCATAGAAGTGCTTTACAGGGCTTCACAGTCGGGCGTTCAGGTTGACCTGCTGGTGCGTGGGATTTGCTGCTTGAGGCCGGGAGTGCCGAAGGTCAGCGAGAACATTCGCGTGATAAGCATTGTGGGCCGCTTCCTTGAGCACAGCCGCATTTTCTACTTCAAGAACGGCGGCAAAGAAGAGATCTTGATGGGCAGCGCCGATCTGATGCCTCGCAACCTTGACAACCGGGTGGAAGTGCTCTTCCCGATTGAGAATGAAGATATACGCGCAGGTGTGGTGCATGACGTGTTGGAGGCCTACCTGCGGGATAATTGCAAAGCGCGGCTGCTGCAATCCGACGGCAGCTATATTCGCCGTGTCCCTCGCAACGGCGAGGCACCATTCGATGCCCAGGCGACACTGGCAAGCCAGGCAACCAGCGAGACCAGCGAGATAACGATGTCGCTCTCTGCCCTGCCCAACAAGTACCGCAAGTATCTCACCAGCTATGGGCGCGTAGACCCACACGAATAGGCTGCGTTTCTATCACATGCTGCTGATGCGAATGGCCTCGACAAGTCCTTTGCGCGTGACCACCACTCCCAGCTTATCGCCTGCCGACAGTACTTGAGACGGTGCGGGGCGCCAGGTCTGCCCCTGTCCGGCATGCTCGACCAGCACCACTTTACCTTCGCAGGCCGACTCCATCTCGCCAACAGTGCGGCTGTCGGCCCATGCTGTGCCCTCTATGGTTGTCTGGGCTACGATGAGCACTCTTGACCCTGCTGGTATGGTGGCTGCTACGGTGTGGCCCAACGCGGCCGTTGCAAACGAGGGCGCTGCAAGAGAAGACACGCTCCGCGAGATGTGGATGCTGAAGGCACGCTCTACCTTATCGGCAAGGTCATGGTCGAACAGGCGCAGCACCACACGCAGGCCGGGGTTTATGGCACGGGCGTTCAGGGCGGTTTCCAGGTTGGCCGCGTCATCGTCGGTGGCTATAACGATGCAGCGAGCCTCGGCGACATTGAGGGCCCTCAGCGTTTCGGGCTGGCGGGCATCCGCAATCAACACTGGAACGCCCAGCCGCCGCACCTCAGGAATGCCGCGCCCGGTCTCATCTTTTTCGGTGGCAGCCACCTGGATGCCAAGCGCGTGCAACTGTGTGGCCACACGATAGCCTATGTTGCCAAGCCCGCACACCACAATGTGGTCTTTCATGCTGACTTGCAGCCGCCCAAGGGCGCGGTCCAGCCTTACGCTCACAATCGCGTCTGTGATAAGCGCATAGAAGACGGTGAGCAGCGTCGCGCCGATCAGCATGAGGGCCGTGCCAAAGACCTTCAGTGAAAGCGGTATGGCTGCCGGGTCGAGGTCGCCCAGCCCGCCCGATACAATGATGGTGACTGTATTGTAGAAGGCGTCCACAGGGTCAGGATTGAAAGCAAAGAGGATTAACATGCTGACAACGCTGAGACCGAGCAGGAAAAGCAAGGCGTACAGTAGACGGCTGTCCACGCTTCGTGCCACGGCGCGCGCATAGGTCCATGCGCCGGGCTGCTTCGCCTTACGCGCTGCGCGCGACACTCCTTGAGACGACAATCCCGCAGAGGTATCCGTGAGGCAAATAAGCTGGTCACCCTGTGTGGGGAACAACTCCGCTGATCCATCGGGCTGAACGTGAGCCAGTGGCAGCAGCACGCCCGGATCACTTGACGATGCAATACGCACTTGCAACATCTTGCCAGCCAGCACAACCTGCTGCTCCGATGTCTGGCGCAGAGCGGCCGTCACAAACGCGGGTGCGGCGATGCTAGATGAGCTCAAAACGGCGCAATCCTGAAAGAGGGCTTCCAGCCTCCCGCCAAAATCCTGGTTGAATATGCGCAGGACGATGCGCAGATTGGGGTTTAGCTCCTGTGCCGCCAGGGCCGCATGGATGTTGCCCACGTCGTTTGCTTCGGTAATCACCAGGGCGCTTGCCTGCTGAATGCCCGCCTGGCAGAGAGTGGCTTCCTCCCGGTAGTTGCCCTGGACAAGCTTCGCACCAAGCGCCTCGGCCCGCGCTCCAAAGCCCACGATCCCGTCTTCGACTACCACAACGACCGATTCACCAAGCTTGAGCAGCTCCTCAAGCGTCCGGAAGCCGAGGCCATCTAGCCCACAAAGCACTATATGATTGGCCTGGGCTTCCAACAGCGCAGCTCCCCCTTGAATCGTCCTACAGCAGAGGCGCTATTATGCCATAATCACGGCAGCCAGCCGTGCGCGCCATTCCGGGCTTTGCAGGCGGGACCATGTTGAGAAGAAATCTGCATGAATACGCCTGATGGCTGCTTCTCTCTCTTCGAGATAGGCCGCGAGTCCGGCGGGCACAACATATGCCGGGTCTTTCTTCTTTCTCTTCTTCTCCTGCTCCTCAATGTAACCCTTCGTCAAGGTGACCGCTACATCGGCATCATGCAGTTCGCCCAGTTGATCCTGCATCTTGACCACGTCTTTGATTAGCCCTTTCGCTTCATGAGGCAATGTCTCGCGGAAGCATTCAAGCGTATACCGCAGGTATTTGCCGCTGATGCGGAGAGCGTGAAGCTGGTCAACCGTGGGAGCGATAGCGGTTGGCGTGAGGTCGGCGTCGCCGTTTTGTTCGGCGGCAGACGGCTGCTCCCCCGCCTTGATTCTCTGCCGCTCGTCCTTGCTCTTTCGCTTCTCGCCCATAACGGTTTCGTAGGCTCGCACGGCTTCATAGCGCGTGAGAATGGCGCTTGGTGCAATGTGCCTCACCTGGTACGGCTCAACGTCAGCGCCACCTTTCTGGGCTTTCTCTTTTTCCTCCAGAAACGCGTTCATCCGCTTCTTGAAGCGCCCGTAATCCTTCGAGTCGAGGAGGCGCACCAACTGTTTGCGCGCCTTCTTGCGCTCTGATGACCAATCGTCAATGATGTCGTCGAGGTCAGCCTGCTGCTCCTCAGGCAGTTGGGAGCGGAACTCGTCGGCATGGATAATCAGCACATCGAGATCGCGCACCCGCCCGAGCGAATCCGCGACGGCACTCAAGCCGCGCCTGACTTCGGTGGGATGTTTACTGTGCAGGTACGGCTCCAGCACTTGCAGGGCAGACCGCATCCGGCGTGTCGCCACCCGCATGTCGTGGACAGCTTCGACATTGTCGCCTTCTGCTGTACCTTCCTCGTTGCTGAGCATATCGTCAAAGTAGGCACCGATTATCTTGCGCCCGGCTGTATCCATGCTGTCGTCCGGGCTTATGCCCATTTCGCGCTTGCCTTTCTTTGGCTGCGTGGGTTCGTCGGCAGGTTGTTCTTGTGCGGTCACGGGTGCAGCATCACCGCTTAGTCGGCGGGTGATTGCGCCTGTGCCTGTGTTCCCTGCATCCTCTGCATGGTCGTCGGATACGGATAACCCGCTTTCAAGGAGGGGGGACATATCATCGTCGGCTGCTGTATCCAGCTCGGTTGATACGTTGCGCACGCTTGCTTTGCTCCCTGCGCTCTTTGACTTCTTTTTCTCCTCTTTTGGTTCTTCGGCCAGGCCTGCCATGCTGATGGCACGCTCGAACTTGGTCATCGGCTGGGGATCGAGGCCATATTCATCAGCGAAGACATGCACAAGGATGCGAAGGTCTGAGGCGAGGCCGTCCGGCAGCAACTCCGCTTCTAACTCGTACACAATCACCGGCTCGTGCGCCGTCTGTATGGTGACTTCATCAAGGCTCAATTCGGCCACAGGTCGGTCGCCCTGGTGCAGGATCGAGACAGTGCGCGTCTGTCCCACGCTCACAAGTTCGACAAAAGCCTCGTCGCCGGCGATCTGGTTGATCATATCGCGCACTTCGCTCTGCGGCCATTCGCCCCGATCAAGGCTACTCACGCTAATCTCGTACTCGTCGCGGCTGTGTATTGCTCCTTGCGGTGCTTTTCCCAGCCGCTTGAGTGTAACCAGCAACTCGCCGTCCTTTATCTGGCGGAGTCTCAAATATAGCTGCTGGTGGTAGAAGCGGTGGTCGGTGGTGTCGATATAGCGGTCGTGGACCGTCTTTACTTTCTCTCCCCGCTTTTCGTACGGGCCGAACCGCTCGACACCGCGCAAGCGGGAAAATGTGGCTTCACCGGGCACGATGAATTTTGCTTCTGTTTCCAATGTGCTCTCCTGTTTCTGTCTGGAAGGTGCGGTCACGACGCGAGTGAGCTTTGCGATCGTTGCGCTATTTACCATCGCTGCTGCGGCCTGTAATCTCGCCTGTAACCGCGCTCACTGTCATGTGCGTGCTGAACTCAGCATCATGAAATCGCGTCTCCGCTGATGTAGGTGTTGGGCGGGTTAGATCTTTGCCTGTATACTGCACGAACCAGGACGCTGAACCATCCTGCTCTATCCAGAGGCTAATTACGCTCGGTACAACTGTCACGCCTGTCAGCCCTGCGGCACGTGCTTCCTCCTGTGCCGCTTGCCATGTACGCTCCATAGCTTGCCTGGGCGAAATCTTGATGCTCGCAATGCCGTCGGCTATTTGCGTCTGCCTCTTGTTCGCTCGACTATAGAGGTAGGTTTTTGCGGCGTGCTCGTCCGAATTGTAGTGTGTGATGGTTGCGGCCGGGTTTGCGTCCTCGAACTCTATATACGTTTCGCTACCGGAACTGCTTATATATTGAAAGCTCAGCGTAAGACTACCGGTGTAGCCTGTGAACGTCTCGTATTTGAGCGAGGAGTCGCCCGCGGGCGCTGCCTGCACAAAGATTTCGCCCGGAATAGCCTCTTTATCAGCCTTCGCTGCTTCTTCCCGGGCGAGCGCCAGCATATCTGCCCAGCCTGCCGAAGGGCCTGAGCTTTGCGGCCGGAGCGTGACGCGGCGCGGCGATATGAGAGTGCGAACGCTGCCGCTGATTGGGCCAAAGCTCTCGAGGAGAGTCAGGAGCAGGATTGCCACGATCACACCGAGCAATATGCTGTGTATGCGTGTCCACCTCGATTGCTGCGGAGGCTCCTTGACCATACTACACCCTCGGAATGTTGACAAAGCCAGTGCAGGCGGCCTGTTAAGTGCCGCCGCGCATGTTGAACGACCGTTCTAATCGTGCTAAACTGTAGCGGCATGTTCTATCTGATTATACAGTATGGGGAATGGCAAATGCGGAATAAGGCCTCCTGCTGTTCAGTATCTTGATCTCCCGTTGCGCATTCCGACGATAGGCTGCCAAGGTTATAATAAGCTTACCCGATCCAGCGCCGCCCATATTCACAGCAATACCGAACTATGCGAGCAGACCGCTTACTCTCCATACTGATGTTCTTGCAGGCCAGGGGCCGCATGACCGCGACCGAGCTTGCTGCTGAACTCGAAGTATCCGAGCGGACCATCTACCGCGACCTGGAAGCGCTGAACGCATCGGGTGTGCCTGTAATGACCGAGCGGGGGCCGGGCGGCGGATGTGTGTTGCCGGAGAATTACCGGACCAACCTCACAGGTCTGAGCGGGCATGAGGTGCGGGGTCTCTTTCTGTCTGCTGTGCCGGGGCCGCTGGCCGACCTGGGGATGGGCAAGTCGATAGAGGCGGCTGTGCTAAAGCTGACGGCATCGCTGCCTGCCGTCCACCGCCAGGGATTGGAGCAGGTTCGCGGGCGTATCCACGTCGATACCTCCGAATGGTTCTGCCCGAACGAGCCGCTCGCACACCTCGATACTATAGAGAGAGCCGTCTGGTCGAGCCACCAGGTTGACATAAGCTACCTGACATCGGGTGGGGCGCGCATGAAGAAATGTATTGAGCCGTATGGGTTGGTGGCGAAAGGCATGGTGTGGTATGTGGTGGCAGCGGTGGCGGAAGGAGCGCGCGTTTTCAAGGTGGCGCATGTGAAATCGGCCAGGCGCTACGTTCAAGTATACCGCGTTTCGCGCATTCAGTCAGCGCGTATGCTTGAGGAGCAATTCGAGCGTCCTGGTGACTTCGACTTGCGGACATACTGGGAGAAATGGTGCGCGGAGTTCGAGAGCAACCTGCCGAAATATAGTGCGATGGTGCGGATAGACCCCCAGTTGTCTCCCGCGATGACGCGCATGTTTGGTGAGAGTATGCGTGATCTGCTGGATAGTGCAGGACCGCCTGATGGCATGGGCTGGGTAACTATCACGCTCACATTCGACTCGTTTGAGGCTGCGCGTACCAGCATTCTTGGCCTGGGTCGGGCAGCAGAAGTCTTGGAGCCGCCTGAATTACGAACAGCAATTCGCGATATGGCGTGTGAGGTGGCGGCCTTTTATGAGAATAGCAACGGCGTGAAGCGTAGATCATGATGGCCTGCGCGGGTTCGCCCAACCTCTTACAATCAGCGGAGGAGTCAGTATGAACCCGATGGAACGGGCAACAGCCGAGGGGATACTCTTTACCGACCAGTACCAGCTAACTATGGCGCAGGTCTATTTCCGGGCGGGGCTTCATGAGAAGCATGTGCAGTTCGACCACTTTTTCCGGAATTATCCCAACTATGGCACTCACCAGGCCGGGTATTGTGTGAACGCCGGGCTGGAGTGGTTGCTCGACTGGATGCGCGAGGCTAGATTCCGCGATGAGGATTTGGAGCATCTACGTGGGCAGCGAAGTCGCGACGGCCATCGGGTGTTTGATGATGCCTTTCTCGGGTGGCTGAAGGAGAACGGCAACTTTGGCGCGCTGACGATTCGCGCTATCCCCGAGGGGAGGGTAGTGCATCCACATGAGCCGCTAACTGTGGTCGAAGGCCCGATGGCGATGGCCCAGATACTGGAAACGTCGCTCCTCAACCATCTGAACTTCCAGACGTTGATCGCGACGAAGGCGGCGCTCATGCGCGATATAGCTAAAGGCCGCATGCTGATGGAGTTTGGCTTGCGGCGGGCACAGGATAAGGGTGGAAACGCGGGAACCCGCGCCGCGCTGATTGGTGGTGCCGATTACTCATCCAACGTGGGCACCTCGCATGTGCTCGGTTACACGCCCAAGGGTACTCACGCACACAGTATGGTGCAGATATTTATGACGCTGGGCGAAGGCGAGCTTGGAGCGTTCCGCGCCTATGCTGATGTCTATCCCGACGATTGTCTGCTGCTTGTAGATACGATCAATACGCTCGAGAGCGGCCTACCGAACGCTATCACGGTGTTTGAGGAACTGCGAAGCAAGGGGCACGAGCCTGTTGGCATCAGGCTCGATTCCGGCGACCTTGCATACCTGAGCATTCGATCCGCTCGGATGCTGAACGACGCAGGCTTCCCCAACACGACCATCGTGCTGTCGAACGATCTGGACGAGCTGGTTATCTGGCAGATACTGACGCAGATCTCGTCTGAGGCCGCACGGTATGGTGTTGACGCCGACTCGGTGATAAACAGGCTTACGTTCGGCGTGGGCACTCGCCTCATTACGTCACAGGGCGACCCGTCGCTTGGCGGTGTCTACAAGTTGGTGGCGGTGCGAGAAGGCAGCGAGTGGAAGCCTGCCATAAAGATATCCGAGTCGCCGCTAAAGACGCCCAACCCCGGCAACAAGCAAGCATGGCGGCTTTATGACAGTCGTGGGAGTGCCACCGACGACCTGATTGGATTGAGCACAGAAGACCCCTCCGGCATGGAGCGCATTATTGCCCGTCACCCAGCCGACCACACAAAGTTCCGTACGATAAGGCGCGACGATTTGTCGAGCGTAGAGCCACTGTTGGTTGACATAATCCGCGATGGCAAAGTGGTATACGACCTCCCCAGCCTGGAGGAGATACGCGCCCAGCGCATCGCAGATGTGGAGCGCCTTGATGCAGGTGTGCGCCGCCTTATCAACCCACACATATACCATGTGTCGCTAACCGAGCGGCTGTGGAATCTAAAGCAAGACTTGATCGCTTCGATTGTGTAGGAGAGACGGGTTGTCGGTTGTTGCTTATGACCGACGACGGCAGACCGCAGACCGCCAGCCGCATGGGGTTGGAACGCCAAGACGCCAAGACGCCATGGTCTTGCTGGATTTCGTTCTATGACCCATCCTACATCAGCGCAGATGCGTGGGATGAGCGCCTCCCCTATGCATTGTCATTCTGAGTACGGTACTAACAAAGAAGTGGCAGGTAAGCTCACCCCACCAGGCAGTGTCATTCTGAACAGAGTGAAGAATCCGTTCGAGTAGAAATTAGTACGGAGGTTGATTCTTCACTTCGTTCAGAATGACAAGGCGTAGGGGAGGCGGAGACACCAATAGGCTGACTGCGCTGACTGCGCTGCCTGGGATGGCGGCGGAGGGGCGCGGCCGGCAGGCGTTATTTTGTTGGTATAGTGCCTGATGAACAAGAAAGAACGAAGTGCGACTGTCTCGATAAGACAATCGCACTTCTTCTTGCTTGTCGTTAGCCTGCGGCTATTTGGACAGTTGGTCTGCGGGGGAGTCTAGCGCTACCGAGACCATCTTGGAAAGCTGAGCGCGTGTAACGCTGCTGCTGGGGCGGTAGTAGCGGCGGTTCTGGTTGTCGCACGGCTCGCCGGGGCCACCGCATGGATAGCCCGCAATGATGTTGCGAGCGGCTGCGGTTTCTACGAACGAATAGAGACCGGCAGGGTCGGCGTCGTAGGGCATGTCGGCAAAGGTCGGGTCGGCTGGCGTAATGATGGGCCAGCCGCGAGACACCGACACCATCTTGGCGGTCTGGGCGCGTGTGACGCTATTGCCGGGCCTGAAGTAGCGACGATTCTGAGTGTCGCACGGTTCGCCGGGGCTGCCGCATGGATAGCCCGATATGACATTGTGCGCGGCTGCGGTCTCGACGTAGGTGTAGAAGGTGGAGCCGGGCGCTACATCGTGGAATGTGCCTGTGCCGGGATTCTGGAGGGGGAAGTTCGCTGCGATCACAACAATCTTGCTGAGCTGAGCACGGGTGGCGGTGTTGGCGGGCTTGAAGAGCACCGTGGTATCGGACCGTGAGCTTCCACCGATGATATTCCGCATCGCCAATCTGTTGATGTAGTCCACCGCGAAGTAGCCGTTAGGAACATCAGTGAAGAGGGTAGCTGGCTGGCCCTGGTCCACAAGGATGGGCACAAGGCTGTAGAAGCGGCTTGTATTACGGCCGTCGTCGGCAATGGCGTACACATAATAGGTTCCCGCACCGATAGCCGCAGTATCCCAGCTATATGTCTCCTGGTCAAGCGGCAGGTTTGCGGCAATTAAGGTTCCGTTGAAGCCGGCATTGTTGGTGTCCCTGTAGAGGCTGACAGTGCCACCACCCTGCATGGCTGTCCAGCGAATGACAGTGCCGTAGAGGCCAGCGCCGGGATCTCCTGCTCGCCCGGCGATAGGCATGGATGTAAGGTGGGCGTCTGAAATGCCGAAGCTGTCGGGGAGCAGCGGGGGGCGGCTGTAGCTGTCGTCCGGCTCCAGTGGATCAAAGCGGAAGGTGGTAATCTGTCCCGCCCACTGGCCCGCGCCGCCGCCCACGACGGGCACGTTAGGCAGATCCCAGAAGGCTTGAACATAGCGCCGGTAGGGCCAGAGGCGGAAAAGTGAAGTCTTGAAATTGTTTGAGCCGTCATCCCAGAGGAGGCGCGGACCGGCGTTATAAGGTGCGTCGGTGCGGCTTGCGGGTGGGTCGATTTCGAACCGATTGCTGTAATAGCGGTAGCGCGACGCATCAATAGGGTGCGCAGTGTCGTGATTGAGATAGATGAGTTGTGGGTCGTCGCCTGTCGGGTTGCCTCTCAACTCAGCTGCGTTGTATACAAGATTGGCGATCTGCACAACCGCCTGGAACTGGCTGGCGTTAGCGCCGTCCCAGCCCGCATTCCGAGCGACATAGGCGTAATCTTCGCCGCTCAGTGGGCTTGGGGCGTCAATACGCGTGATGGGAGCGGCGTTCACGGTTAGCGGTCCAATCGCGCTTACCGCGCCGTTGAATTCAGCGTGTATGTAGTAATCGCCCGGGGCCACGCCTGTGGTGTTCCAGCTATATGCGCCGGTACTTGCCGAGACAATTGCCAGCGGCAGTTCGTTATCGGCGTTGGGGTCGGCGCTGGTGCTGAGGTAGAGATGCACCTGATCCGTGCCTGTGCCGGAATATGTCCAGGTGATGCGGACTGTCGCGCCGGTATCGGGGGTGAGACGCGCCCAGTCGATCTGGATGGGATTGCCCGCGCCGCCGTTGATATTCTGCAGCATCAAGCCCTGGTATGGCCCGGCCTGCGTCCAGTTTCCCGATCCACCGCCGCTGCCCTGCCTCAGGTCGACGCTGTATATATTCCAGCCCGGATTGACGGTGAAAATGTTGGAGTTGCCTGTGGGGGCCGTATTGTAGTTCGAGTAGAAGTAGAAGGTCGCGGGGAACGCTGAACCGGCGTTCATGCGAACTAGCAAGCGGTTGAAGCGGTTAGAATCGACAGGATAGTTCTGGCCGTTCTTTTCGCCAAGCGATGAGTAGGCGGTTGGGAAGCTCTGGTACTGGAGGCTAACCGAGCTACCACCGTTGATAGCCGTGACCGCCGACCAGATGCCGCCGCTCACATCGGGAGTGGTGAAGCCGTATGGCTGGCTAATATCGTTGAGGCCATGATAGTTGCGGAGGTCGCCTGGAGGAGAAGTAGTGAAATCCCACGGGTCGCCAAGCACCTGTGTTGCGTAGTCGTCTGTCTCAGCAATAATGGTGTTGGGGGCGGGACCTGTGAGAGTAATCGTGTCGTCCGGGCTTGAGGCGGCGGCCTGCCTGGGACCGGCGAGGCTCAGAATGGCGGCAAGCCCGACAAGAAGTGCTGCAACCACGATCTTAACAGGGATTTTCATCATAATCATCCTTTGCTGCTCAGGGGCACTCTGGGTTCCTCCCACTACCTAGGGTAGGAACGGGACGAGAAGTAGGACTATATTGTACCAGCATGATAGTCGCAAATCAACGGGTAATGACAAAGTAAGTGTTCACACTTGGGGTGTAGGGATCTAACATTTCTGCAAGGGAAGACCCACCGCCCCCCGCTACGCTCATGCCCCTCCCAAGCTTGGGAGGGGAGCCTAAGAAGAAGGGGAGAGTGGGGGACACCGCGCCCCCATTATGGGCATTGCCCCTGCACCCCGCTACCCCTGTTCTGAATACTTATACATCGCTAACAAAGATCTATCGGGTAAGTATGCCTCTTTACCTTGTCATTCTGAACGAAGTGAAGAATCAACCTCTATACTAATTTCTACCCGAACGGATTCTTCGCTACGCTCAGAATGACACCGCCTGGTGGGGCGTGCTTACCTGACACTTCTTTGTTAGTGTGCTACTTACATGACAAAGCAACAGCGTTGATTCGCGCCTTGCCGGGTGGTATAAACTAGTAGATACAAGTTAGAACGTAAACCGAGTTGTCAGTTGTCAGTTGTCAGTTGGCGGTCGGCGGTCTGCCGTCGGCGGTCAATGCGTCTGACAACTGACCACTGACCACTACGTCACGTTACCGGAGGCAGCGATGAGCGATGGCTATGTAGACACATGTATTTTTTGCAAGCTTGCCAAGGGGTTGGTGAGGGCCGAGATTATTTTGCAGGATGACAAAGTAATCGCGTTCAAGGATATTCACGCACAGGCCCCTGTACACGCGCTTGTGATACCGCGCGAGCACATTACAGCCCTGTGGGAGGTGGACGAGACGCATGAGCCGCTGATGGGCCGCTTGTTGACCACCTGTAATGAGGTGGCGCAGGCGCTGGGAGTCGGCGAGAGCGGCTACAGGGTGGTGATCAATTCAGGGCCGGATGCAGGCCAGAGCGTAGACCATCTGCACTTTCACGTGCTTGGCGGCCGCAAGCTGGCGTGGCCGCCCGGCTAAGATCCCCTGCTGAACATGAATATAGAAGAAAACCACCCCGCACAAGGGTGGTTTTCTTCTTTGCTGCGAATTAGCTGTGTTTTAGCGATTGGGTGTACACTCTGGGAAGAAAGTGCCGGACACTATCTTCGCCGTCTGCCCTCTACTGGCATTGGTGTTGGGGCGGAAGTAAGGAAGGTTGCCAGGGCCGCATGGCTCACCGGGGCTGCCGCACGGATAGCCGCCCATAATGCCGCGTGATGCCAGCCTCTCTATGAAGTCATAGAAAGTTGAGCCGGGTAGCACATCCTCGAAGGTCTGACCGCTGGCCGGGTCGGTGAACCCGGCCGCGTTTGACACTATTTTGGCGATTTGTCCTCGCGTGGCGTTACCGTTGGGCCTGAAGTAGGGTAGATTGCCACTACCGCATGGCTCGCCGGGGCTGCCGCACGGATAGCCGCTCATGATACTGCGTGATGCTAGCCTCTCTGTGTAGGTGTAGAAGGTTGAGCCGGGCAGCACATCCTCAAAGGTCTGGCCCGAAACGGGATCGATGAAGCCTGCCGCGTTCGACACTATCTTGGCAATCTGTCCCCTGGTCACGCTGTTGTTCGGCCTGAACGTGCCGTCTGGGTAACCGTTGAAGACGCCATTACAGGCAAGGCACTTGATCATTGGGTAGAAGGTGCTGCCTACAGGTACATCGATGAACTCAATGTCGCAGGCTACAGGCGTGGCTGTTGGTGGGACTGCAGTGCTTGTGGCGGATACAGATGTGTTGGTCGGCATGGGTGTATCAGTCGGCACAGGAGTGTTCGTGAGTACTGGCGTATTCGATGGAGCGGTCGTAGGTGTGGGTGTCGCTTCGAAGGGTGCACAGTTGGCATTGACCGACACATTGAGATCGGCGGTCGGGCGCACATTCCCGGCGTTGTCGGTAGCGCGCACCTTGATTGTGAACGGGCCTGAGCCGTTAATGTTCCACTGGTAGCTCCATGTGGTGGTTCCGGTGGCCGCCATCCATGTAGTGCCGCCATCAACGCTGACCTCGACGCTGGCGAGGCCGCTCCAGTAGTCCTCTGCAGCGGTGCCCTGTATTGTGAAGCTGCATGTATCGATTTGTTGGTTGGCGGTTGGGCTGGTAACCACTGCTGGATCGGGCAGATAGGGGTCCAGCGCCGGGTTGACGCCAAGAGCATCCACCACGAGGCCGTAGGTCATGTCCGAGCTATATATGCAGGTGGTTGCCACGCCCCTGACTGTGCAGGGAAGCTGGTCAACGCCCCAAACGCCGCCGAAGTTGGGCCCACCGTTGGCCCTTAGCTGGTGGCTGCCGACCTGTGTGATTACAGGGTTTGCGCCTGCCGTGTCCAGGTCATAGAGACGATAGCCCGCCAGGTAGAAGGCGGAAAGCAGGAGATCGTGGTGTGGGCCGAGGTTCTTTATGATCTGGTTGTGCGCCTGGCTGTTATTGGACTGTGTGTCGCCGCCCGTGATGCCGCCTGCATAGAACGGAGCCGCGATGTTTTCCATGTTGTACAGCTTGATCTTCTCAAGAGAAGGGTTGTTGATAAACTCATCTTCGATAACAAGGAATTTGTTATCGGTGGTTGGGACCAGGTGATGCACCCAGAAGTTGGACGGCCTGATCGTGTTGCTGCTGATTTCTGTGGGCTGAATGTTGTGTGCGAGGGTTTCTTTGTCCATAATGACCGCGCCGCCCGCCCAGTGACCCAGATAGACGCGATCACCGACCACGTTGGAGTCGTGGTTGAAGATGCCGCCGCTAGCACCGGGGCTGCTATCCGGGCGCTGATAACGTCCTGTTTCCAGTATTACTGGGCTTGGCTGGCTCAAATCAGGGAGGGTAAGGGCTACAACCTTGAGGCCTGAGCCATTTTCCCCAGACATTGTCAGCCACGCGTAATCGGCGTCGCCGTTGGCATTGGTGGAGACAAAGGTTTCGTGTACTGTGCACCAATCGGTTCCTCCGTTTGGACCTACAGTACGCGAAATGCGGACGGGATTGGCCGGATCGTCTACATTGTCGATGAAATAACCACAGCCGCTGCTTATGCTTCCGGACATCGCGGTCGCCAGGTATTCGTGTCCGAACTGGTGGAAGTGGAAGATGGCCTTGCTGGTGTTTCCGCCGGACGGGAACGCCTGCGTTTTGAGGATGATTGGAGTGTATGGGTTGTCTACGTTCCAGATGTGATACATCTTGCCGGTCCAACCTGATTGGGCGACGTAGCTATGGCCGCCCGCCTGCCAGACCGCAATATCGCCATAATTACCACAGTTGCTCGGCACCCAGGCGATGGCGAGCGGCGACACACCACTGTGGGGTGGCGCGGGCGACATTCCACCGCACGGGTGTGTAAGGCCCTCGGTTGAGCCTGGCACGGAGATGTTGGCGGGCCGACCGTCGGTGATCTTGTAGGCGTCCGGGAAGGGCTGCGGATCCACCACGGGGTGTTGAGGCTGCGCGGTCGCGCTTGCCAACCCGGCAAGGCGCGTCAGGCCGGTAAGCCCTCCGCTCGCCATGATGCCGGTTGAGATAACCGAAAGCAGAAGGGCCAAACCCAGGAAAATGGAGAGACGCTTTATTCTCACGAATTACTCCTTTGTGGTGGTAGGCGAATAGATGCCGTTCGATTGCATCCCGGACAGAAGGACTGGCACACAGTATGCGGTATAGCTGCGCGGTAGTCAATGGGTCGGTGAAACGTGAAACGTGAGACCGGAAATGAGAAATGAGAAGTGGCCCATAAAACGTGCTTATGTTATTGAAACGCCAAGACGCCAAGACGCCAAGGTCTTATGGGTTTATTTGGTTGCCCCTACTAGCAACTGACAACTCGGTACTCGGTACTCGGTACTCGGTACTCGGTACTCGAAAACGCGACAGGAGGGGCACAACTGCGTGTCCCTCCTGTCGCGTTTCGTTCCCGTTTGCTGGAGTTTACTTTACTACTACTGTGCCCTTCATACCTCGGCCGGCGTGGCCTGTTATGTCGCATATCATTTCGTAGGTGCCGGGCTTCAAGTCTGCTTCGACGGTCTGTGGATTTTCGGCTGTCTTGAAGATTTTGGTTTTGACAACGCCGTCGCCACCTGTGATTGTCAGAGCCATATCGTGGGGGAACTGGCCTTCATTCTTCACGACGAAGTTAACCTTGCCCGCATTAACCTCGACGTTGGCGGGTGTGATCGCCCATTCCGAGAGGGTGAGTTGTACTTCCTGTACATCTCCGGTGGTTGAACCGCCGGTGGTGGCAGCGATTGTGTTGGTCGGCGCGGGCGGCACGGTTGCTGTCGCTGCATCGCCGCAAGCCGCAAGGCTCATACCCACAACGGCCATCAGTACGGCGGTAAGGCCTACTCGCTTTAGCTTATCTTTCACATTACCCAAAACTTTCCTCCTGTCTATGATGCACATCTAGTGCTTCGCAAAATATAGTGCATACCGCGCTGTAATGGTGAGTGCCTGCGCCGCGGTATGCTTGCTTGAAACCGGCGCGGTTGCCCGCTGTTACTCGATGTCCTCCGCCTCGGCGGTCATGCGATTGCGCAGCCTGGCTAAGAAGACGGGATCGGGTTGAGCGTCGTTGGCACGAAGGCTGTGGAACTCGGCTGCCTGCTGGAGCAGATCAATGTCGCGTGCCATTATACTATCTCTGACCTCCCACTGTTCAGGTGTGAGAGGGCTTTTCCCCCTAAGCATGCGATCTATTCCGTTATTCAGCCAATCAATTCTTGCCACCATTTCGTGCTCCCAGATACATGTTATTGCAGAGTATATTGTCTCATTGTCACCGATTGCGCGAAGCTGCGTATTTCATGTATAGAAGTACGAGCAGGCGTTACAAAGTTCCATTCTTCAATCTCGTGCCGGCGCTCTGTGCTAGCTGAATAAGTATACGCTTGTGGTTACAAGTGGGTCGTATTGCGTATGACCGCCGACGGCCGACGGCTGACCCCGTTGTCAGTTACGGCGGGTTCTGTAGGGAACGAGTTGCTAGATACCCGACCCTTATGCTGAACATTTGCCGGGTGGGGGTTTGTTTGCCTGACGGCTGGCGGGGGCCTATAATTGGATTGGGGGACACGTGTTGTACAGGTGCGTTGCAAATCTGGAGGGTTGATGATACAGCATATTATGCTCTGGAACTATAAGGACGATGTGACACCAGCCGAGCGGGCTAGCCTGGAGGCTGAGCTTGCGGCATTGCCTTACAAAGTGCCCTCGCTGTTGCGCCTTGAGTACGGACCTGTGGTTGGGGGCAGGAACCAGGATTTTGCTCACTGCTTTATCATGCATTTCAGCGATATGGACGGTCTCGCGGAATATGCGACACACCCTGATCATGTGAAGTTTGCCGGGCCGTTCAATCAGGCGTGCGCTGTGCAGGTCGTGGTTGACTTTGATGTAACGGGCGGCATGATAGGTGAATAGCGTGGGCTGGCCCGACCTGATCGCGCTGGGCATAATCCTCTGGTCGGCCTATGCCGCGACCCGCCGTGGATTTGTGGCCGTGCTGCTTTCGCTGCTGGGATTCGCGCTCTCGTTGATCGTGGCGTTCACCTTTTCGGGCGCTCTGGCGGAATGGCTCACGCGCCAGTTCACCTGGGGAGTAATCTGGACCAAGCCGATTGCTTTCCTGGCGCTCTGGTTGCTGACTGAGCTTCTGCTTGGCTTTGTCGAGCGCCTTATTTTGCGGCGGTTCGGCTATACACTCCAGGAATCCACGAGCAACAGGGTGCTTGCTATCCTGCCGGGCGCTGTGCAAGGGGTCATCCTTGCGGCTGTGCTGCTGACGATGCTGGCACTGCTGCCTGTGCAGAACGATGTGCGGCGCGATGTGCTGAAAGCCCCTCTGGGCGGAAGGCTTGTGTCGGCCACTCTGGCGCTGGAACGTCCATTCGAGGGGGTATTTGGCCCGGCAGCGCGCGAGGCGCTCGGCTTCATAACGGTGCAACCGCCCAAGACGCCGGGGGAGCCGGGTGAAGAGGAAATCAACCTGCAGTTCACCGTGAGCGATGCGGTTCCGGCGCCGCAGGACGAGCAGGGGATGCTCGACATGGTGAACCGGGAGCGCACCAGTCGCGGGCTTGTTGCACTGGAAATGGACGAATCGCTGCAGCAGCTGGCGCGCGGGCACGCCGACGATATGTTCAGGCGCGGCTACTTCGCGCACAATACCCCGGAAGGTCTCGACCCATTCGACCGTATGCGTGACGCCGGTATCATGTACGGCCTGGCAGGAGAGAACCTTGCGCTCGCACCCACGCTCGATATTGCCCACGAAGGGCTGATGAACTCGCCGGGTCATCGGGCGAACATCCTGAATAGCGGCTTCCGCAAAGTCGGCATCGGTGTGCTGGATGGCGGCGTGTACGGCAAGATGTTCGTGCAGGAGTTTACTGATTAGGGCCGGCCTACTTGGCGGCTTCAAGATACGCTGTCCATTGACAGCGCAAGCGTCTCCCCGGCATGATCAGCAGAACTCTCTGCCTACAGGGCTTTTACTGGGTAATTAGGACCGACAGCCGCTTATCTCAGTACTTTTGCCACTTGCGCGCTTGTTAGTCTGCCCTTATCATTGTGGAGGTGTTGCTTCTTATCTTCTCGCCACGCCCCTCTTTCCTGAGATGGACGGTAAGACTTCACGCCTGGTAGCTTCATGGTAAGGGAGAGGAAAGGCATTGCCGACCCCACTCCTGGATTGCCTGTTATTACCATGTCTTAATTTCCGTCACATTTTGTAAGGAGTAAACGAAATATGTCCAGTTATGGAACAGGGCCGGGAAATACACAGCCAACACAAGTGCCTCAGCAGCCGCAGGTGGGAGCGCCAACGGCCGCGCCCGCACGCAAGAGATCGCCCCTGCTTATTATCGGCGGCATCGTTGTGGCGCTTGTGTTGGTGTGTGTAGTTAGCATCTTCGTGTTGTTTGGAGCAGTGATGAACGCTACACAGCCGCTTGCTGATGCCGGGAATGTGTATCTGACGGCGCTTCGTGATGGTGACTATAACAAAGCGTTCGACCTTTCAACCCAGACCCTGCAGACCGAGGTGGGTAGCGCAGAGGGGCTTCAGGCTGCCTTGAGCGCAAAGCAACTGGATAGTTGGAGTTTCAACTCGCGCAACGTCACTAACGACCAGGGCACGCTCGCAGGCACGGCCAAATATAAGACCGGCGAAAGCGGAACGGCGGAGATGGTACTCAACAAAGTTGGCAACGACTGGAAGGTTGCAGGGGTTAGCCTGAAGTAGTGTAAGCACCCCATCGTATGCAAAGAAAAGAGCTTGCTATACCGGCAGGCTCTTTTCATCTGCAATTATATCCTCTGTACAGAGTCTTTCGTATGAATTCCATTGGGACATTTGGGGATTGACAGGGCAGTTAGCTGCAATTACAATGCGTCCATCTTGAACGAGTGCAGCATCATGCTCTACCTATATCAGCCAGGCCACGGTAAATACTAGATATGAATTGAACAACACTCAATCTACCACTAGTATTCCTAATATGGCCGATGTATAGTGAGGCTGCGCTGTAATACGTTACAGGGAGGTGGTGTACTTACAACCTGGTGGGGAACTACGTTTATTGGGGCAGACCCAGTTAACAATTGACAACTGAAGAACAGTTGAGGAGATACGAGATAATGATGCGAAAACTCAGATTTTTCTGCGCGTTGGTCATGCTCCCGTGGCTCTTGGTAGCCACAGTCGGCGCACAATATGCATCTGCTGCACCTGCGGCGCAGACAGGACCGCAGACATTTACGGTCCTCGTGGGCAACGGTATCATAACCAAGGCAGGCGACAAGCCATCGTTTCAAGGACAGAATTTCTACCCTGGGACTGTCACCCTTAATGAGGGCGACTCAATCGTCTGGAAGTTTAACTCAGGCAACGAGCCTCATACGGTGACATTCCTTGGCCCAGTTAAGGATCCCGGTGCTCCCGTAATCCCCGACCCTGCGGCAACTACCCCGGTCGGTGCCCCACCAAAGCTGCTCTTGAACCCAGTGCACGTCAACCCTGCCGGTGGCACTACGTATGACGGCACCGAGCTTACTAACTCGGGTATCGCCGCCGCCGATATTCCTGGCCCCAAGGAATATAAGCTCACATTCACCAAGGCAGGATCTTATGACTATCTCTGTATGCTTCATGCAACTATACTCCCCGACGGAACGCTTGCGGGCATGGTAGGCAAGGTAGTTGTACAGGCCGCAGGCTCAGCACTGCCCATGACACCCGACCAGGTAGCCGCTGAAGGTGCAAGTCAGATAACGTCGGATTCAGACAGGGCGAAGAGCCTGGAGCCCGCCATGGCTGCCATGGCCAAGCCTGATGAGAAGATGGCGGACGGCACTACAATGCACCATGTCATGGTGGGAAATATGGACATGCAACGCAACTTGGAGTATCAACGTTTCGTGCCCGCTGAGTTGCACATCAACGTAGGCGATACCGTGAACTACTCACTTGGTATGGCCCCAGCGTTCCACACTGTGACCATGGGTGATGAGCCTGACCTTTTCACGATTGAGCCTCAGCAGCAGGGTCCACCCAAATTGGTGCTAAACCCGGCGGTAGCATTCCCCACAGGCGGCAATGTTCACACGGGTACCGGCTACTATAACTCAGGTGTCCTTGCCGGACCGAATGACCCACCCGAAGCTGGTATAAAGGACTACATGCTGACGTTCACCAAGGCAGGACGCTACGAGTACCTGTGTGTACCTCACTACTCGCTTGGTATGTCGGCTACGATTATTGTCGAAGCGGCAGGCACAGGTGCTGGCGGTAGTACCAATGTACCTGGTATGCCAACCACTGGCTCGACTGATCAGTCGAGCTGGGCGTTGCTGACCCTGCTGTCTACATTGCTTGTTGGAGCAGGCGCGTTGGTTCGAATGCGCTCGAGAAAGAAAGCCTAGACCGCTAGCACGTGACGTTCATGGGGCGATCCTCTTATACGGGATCGCCCCTAGACATGGGGGTTAGACATGTTTTCCCACAGCTTTTCAAAGAAAGAGGCGCTCTACATGCTAGGCCGCATAGTTGTGCTCGCTTATAGTGGGAGTGCTCTGCTCGGTTGGCTGCATAATGCCTTGCTTGATGAAGCCAGCAAGGCTAGCTCGTTCGCGTGGGTGCAAGATGGTACTGCCGTACTGCCTTTTGTGGCGTTGGCTGTATTATTGGCGGCCAGGATACCGTCGCGCACCACGAAATCAGAAGTGTCGTCATCGCCTCTAGGGCTGGCTGTATTATATGCCACGGTGATGGGCAGTGGTATTATCCTCAATTCATTCTTTTCTGCCAGCGCACACTTCTCGCACAGTGCCGACGAGGTTGGGCAGCTGAGCACGTTTGGGATGCTTACGCACGCCGGGGCTATTATGCTCGCGGCAGGCGGCTATGCCTTAATAGTGGATGCGTCTGCTTCCGGTCTTCAGGGTTCCTGTGGTGGCGTGCTACTAGCTCCGCTCGCACGCATAGTCGCAAATTCTCGGTTGTCACGCTTTGCGCTGGTAGGCGTGATGGCCGTTGCTTTGTTGCCTGCTTATCTCTTCATGGTACAGGAAAAAGCGGCGGCTGCCACTTCCTTCCCCGACCAGACGATTCACCCAACCGGCAACTTGACTCTTCTTGCTCAGACCTTGCCCGATGGCAGCCTGGGCTTTGTTGCCCCAGACTTCGGAGCGAATGGCGTGCGACCCACCATAGAGATGATCGAAGGCGAGACGCTAAATATAACTCTCAAGAACCAGCTTTCCGTGGATGTAAGCCTTCATGTTCATGGGGTCCACTACAACATAGACAGCGATGGAACACGACACAGTAATTCGTTTGTCCCCCCTGGCCAGCAGCGTGTATATCAGTGGCGAGCCGCTACTGGCACGTCGGGTTACTGGCACTATCATGACCATGTTGTAGGCGACGATGAGGGTAGTGAAGGGATATCGCGCGGTTTATACGGCGCCCTTGTGGTACGAAAGCCGGGCGATCCCAAGCCTGCACACACTTTCGTGATTGTCGGACAGGACAAGACGCTCAATGGGCGCGTTTACCCTGATACCCCCACCTATACGGCGCGGCAGGGTGAACTGGTGGAGTGGGTCATCGTCTCGCACGGCAACCGTGTGCATACCTTCCACCTGCACGGCCATAGGTGGCTGACTCCTAACAGAACCGCAGACCCCAACCCTGCGGCTGGGGCAAACGTCGGGAGCGGGCGCGAAGATAACCATATTCTCGCACCGGGTGATAGTTTTGGCTTCCTTGTTATTGCGGGTGAAGATGTTGGGCCTGGCATGTGGATGTACCACTGTCACTTTCAGGATCACGCCTCGGCAATGAAAGGCTTTTTCAATGTGCTGCCGCCGGGGCCAACTGCGGAGGCTGAGACTTCGCGCACGTTCAAGGAGACCGGCAAGACCGTTGCCGGCCGATTTCTAGAATACTGGAATCAGAATGGCGGACTGGCACAACAAGGCTTCCCTATTTCCGATGAGTTTCAGGAGAAGAGCGATCTCGACGGCAAGACATACAGAGTCCAGTATTTCGAGCGCGCTGTGTTCGAGAAACATCCTGAGAACCCACGACCTTACGATGTTCTTCTGTCGCAATTGGGTACATTTCGCTACAACCTGAAATACCCCAACGGAAGGTAGGGTGTCTTTCTCTCAAAGCAAGGGGCTTACATCTAGTGTAGGCCCCTTGCTATGTGGTTTTGTAAAGGCATCATTGTGCGTATAATATGTTGGTCGTGCGTCGTGCGAGTACGCGCGATAGATGATTTTATCTCGCGTGAGGGGCGCGGAAAGCAACTACATGTCACCATCAGTGGAAGACGCGCGGTTAGAGCAGGTGGTTCAGCGAGTAGAACCGGGAAGTAAGCTACTTCGCACGTGGGAGTTGAAAGGTGGGGTCTCGGCGCAGGTGACGGCGTTGGAGGCTGAGTTGCCCGGTGGAGCGACCAGGAAGATGGTTGTTCGCCGCCACGGTGCCGTGGACCTCCTGCATAACCCGAACGTTGCTGCAGACGAATTCAAGCTCATGCAAATGTTATATTCCGCCGGGTTGGCTGTGCCTGCGCCTTACTACCTGGACCAATCAGGTGAGATCTTTCCTACGCCTTACGTGGTTATCAAATTCGTAGAGGGGCAGGTGGATTTCGCGCCGTCCAAGCTATCCGATGCAATTAATCAGCTAGCCGCCCATCTGGCCCGCATTCACCGTGCAGATTGCTCGAAGCATGACCTCTCTTTTCTGCCTAATCAGGCAGCGAAATACACCACGAAGCTAAGCGAACGTCCGGCGATGCTTGACGATTCGTTAGAGGAAGGACGTATACGCGATGCCCTGTCGGCGGCATGGCCTCTACCCGAGCCGAATGCGTCTGTGTTACTGCATGGTGATTATTGGCCAGGGAATACATGGTGGAGAGACGGCAGGCTTGTTGCTGTGATTGACTGGGAAGACGCCCAAATAGGGGACCCACTTGGCGATCTAGCCAATAGCAGACTGGAAATGTTATGGGCGTTTGGCGTTGATGCGATGCACAGCTTCACTGAGCAGTATGCTTCAATGACGGATGTTGATTTCGCCAATCTGCCTTACTGGGATCTGTGCGCCGCCTTGCGCCCCGTATTCAAGATAGCTGAGTGGGCCGGAGACGCTGTGCGTGAGCAGGAAATGCGCAAAGGACACAGGCTCTTTGTCGCTCAGGCGTTTGAGGCGCTTTCCACCCGGTCTGGAAGCCACTCTGCATGACACTAAAGCAAGACGCCATCGCCTTCGCATATGATGTGGCGATGCAAGGAGCGCCCGGAATGATATTCGTAGGGCCGCACAGGCGGCAACTTATCGAGCCACTTACAGGGCTTGTGCTGGAGATCGGTGCGGGCACCGGCTTGAGCCTGCGCTACTACTCGCCGGGTGTGCGCCTTGTCGCAACTGAGCTAGACCTGGCCAGCGTCACCAGAATGCAAGGGAAGGCTGCTAAGGCGCGGGCACGTGTGGCCGTGGTGGCCGCAGACGCCATGAGCCTGCCCTTTGCCGATGCCACGTTCGACGGGTTGGTGTGCAACCTCGCCCTTTGCACAATTCCCGACCCGGCCAGGGCACTATCCGAAGCGAAACGCGTGCTCAAACCGGGAGCACCTCTACGATTCCTCGAACATGTGCGTGCCTCAGGTCCCTTCAAATCACAGGTGCAGGACTTTGTCGCTCCAGCATGGTCGCGGTTCGCGGGCGGTTGCCGCTTGAACCAGGATACTGAGCGCATCATTCGTGATGCCGGACTGCGTGTAGACCGCGTTGAGTCGCGAGGCGGCTTACTTCTCCCCATGAAACTTCTCTGGGCCAGCAACAGAGAGCACATGAAATAACTGTGACTAGACTCCTGCGTATGGGCATTATCGCTATTCGCGGCATAATAGCGCGCAACCATGACATTATTGCTGCAGGTACGCACTGGCGGATGTTGTAGTGCTCGGTGGTATAATCATCTGGACTCATAAGGCAAAGCGCAGCAGTCGTTCACTCACCATAAGCTAGAAGGCAGTCAACCACACAGATGCCAAGAAAACCCAATCTACCGCACACCCGAGCCGAGAAGCCGAAACGCAGCCGCAAGGCGTCGACCGCTATATCTCAATCCGTCCAACCCACACAACATGAGATCCCACCTGCCGTAGTTCTTCCTGAGCACTCTGAGGACGAGGCGGCCATGATAGCAGAGTTCAGGGAGCGATACCCCTTCCCGCTGGATCCTTTCCAGGAGGAGGCTATCGCGTACCTGGCGAGCGGTGAGAGCGCGATGGTGGCAGCACCGACCGGTACGGGCAAGACCGTGGTGGCCGAGTTCGGCGTTTTCAGGGCGGCTCGCAAAGGCTTCAAGGTGATGTACACAACGCCCATCAAGGCGCTGTCAAACCAGAAGTTCCGCGACCTGCGCGACCAGTACGGGGCAGACAAAGTAGGTCTGCTCACAGGCGATATTATAGAGAACCGCGAAGGTACCATTATGGTGATGACCACCGAAGTGCTTCGTAACATGCTCCTGCAAAGCCCATCCGAGCTGTGGGACGTGGGCTGCATCATCTTTGATGAGATACATTACCTGGCCGACCCTGAGCGTGGAACCACATGGGAAGAGTCGATCATCATGTGTCCCAAGTATGTGCAGCTTGTTTGCCTGTCGGCAACCGTCAGCAATGCGCCTGAGGTTGCTGACTGGATCAGCCGCACTCACAAGCCTGTCCATCTCGTGACACACCTGAAGCGAGCAGTGCCGTTGTCCCTTTATTATTTCCTGGACGGCACGCTCAACATGGTTATCAATGAAAAAGGCCAGCAGATAATGGATTTCAATGTTGGCGGCGAGATACGGAAGAAACAGCAGGGACAGGGGCGGCGCGGGCCTATCCTTGAGGAAGACGTGCAGACTCGCGAGCGCACCGAACCGACCCCGCGTGAGATCGTGGAAGCGTTGGAGAGGGACGATTTGCTGCCTGCCATCTTCTTCCAGTTCTCCCGTCGGGATTGTGAAGCGGCAGCCGAAGTTTGCGCTATGATGCGGTTGGAGGCGATAAACAACCCCGAAACTCTGCGCCGCATCAACGAGATATTATCCAGCTACCTTGAGCGGCTGACGCCTGAGGATCGTAAGCTTGACCAGGTGCAGCTTATCGCGTATCTGGCGCGGCGCGGCTTCGGCTTCCACCATGCGGGCCTGCTGCCTATCCTCAAGCAGCTTGTAGAGGAGCTTTTCGGCAAGGCGCTCATGCGGGTGGTCTTCGCGACCGACACTCTCGCGCTGGGCGTCAATATGCCGGCGCGCACGGTTGTTATCGGCAGAATGAACAAGTACGATGGCATCTCCCGACGCCCGCTGCTGCCCAACGAGTTCCAGCAGATGGCGGGTCGTGCAGGCAGGCGCGGCATCGACCCGAAGGGCCATGTCGTTATTCCGTACTCGCCCTGGGTAACTTTTCACGAGGCGCTGAATATCGCCACAGGGCCGCTCCGTCCGGTCGAGAGCGCGTTCACTATGCGCTACAATTCTGTGTTGAACCTCTGGGAACCGCCGGATGGTGCGCGTGTGCTGCGGGTTATGGCTTCGTCGCTGCTGCAGTTCCAGCAGAACAGGCGATTGCGCGACCTTGAAGACGTGCTCGAAGAGGAAGAAGAGAGAGTTGCCGCGATACCCGTCGGCTGCTTGATCGGATACCCTGATGGTGAGGCGCTACTTGACGAGTATGAGCGCTTTGGGCGGGTGCTGGAGGAAATACGGCGGCGTGAGAAGAAGGCAGCACAGAACGTGCAATACCTGGAGCTTCAGCGCGAGGGCATTCCATGGCGCAGACCCGAGCGTGAAGTGTTGCGGAGGCTGTTCCGCACACTGCCTCAGGGAGCACTACTGCACATAGACGGCAAGGGTTGGGCAATCTACCTGGGCCGTGGATTGGGTGCGGTTGTAGGGCTTTTCTTGCTGGTGGGCGAAGACGGCACACAGCTAGGCGAGGTGCTGCCGCTAACCGAATATAAGCCCATAGACTACCTGCCTGAGACTCCCGTCGCGGTGAGCCTGCCCCCGGCGCTCACAATGCTGGCTGTCCCGCCGACCGTTGGCCTGGAAGATATGCTTACGCCGGAGGAAATACGGGCACTGCGGGAAGATCTCGCATACCAATTCGAGAATCTGCCCGACCTGGAAGCCTGGAAAGCTGAGTATAGAGCAGCCCAGGCCGCACATGTCGAGAGCGCGGCTGAGAAGGCCCAGGCGCAGCTTGACGCGATTCGGGAAGAACTCAGGGAAGCTGCCGAAGCCGAGCGTAACCATGTTTGCCATAGCTGCAATGTACGGGGTGAGCACCGCTCGTTCCGCAGGCAGCGGGCACGACTGCTGATAGATCGCGACAGCGCCGAGAAGAAGCTAAACGAGCGCCGTAAGTACGAAGAAACGAGATTGCAAAACACGCTCCAGGGCCTGGTCAATGTGCTTGTGCAGTTCAGCTATATACGCAAAGGCGAGCTAACCAACAAGGCAAGAAAGCTGGCCGATGTGTTCGATACGAACGCACTGATGGTCCTCGAAATGATCGAGGGGAATTACCTGGAGAACTTGCAACCGGAAGATATCGCTGAGATATTCTCGTGGTTCGCGTATGATCGGGACATCGACTTCCTGAACCGCCTGTTGCTGCCTCGCTACCTGGTCAATCTGCGGCGTGAGCTTGACGATTTGCAGAATGCTATCTTTGCTGCCGAGCGGCGTAACAATGTGAGCCAGACGCGCGGTTATAATCCTTACTTTTTCGGGGCGGCTCGTGCATGGTGCAAAGGCACGTCTATTGCCGACCTGCTAACCCAGGTTGACATAAGCGAAGGCGATCTGGTTATGACGTTTAACAAGACGCTTGACCTCATGCGCCAGGTGCGCGACATGTTTGTGCATCACGACCCCCATCACCCGCTGCGCACCCAACTGGAAGAGGCAGACAAGCTGGTGCGGCGCGGCGTTATACAGATGGCCTACACATTTGGCTTTCAGCCAAGCGGCGAGGCAGAGGAACTTGAAGAGGTGCCAGGAGCAGAGTAGCAAAGAGGCCGTTGGGTTCAAACCAATGGCCTCTCTGTTTTCGCCACTGATCTTCAGACTCTGTTAGGCTTCCGGTATATATCGTGGGTGGCGGTGATAATGCGGATGAACTGGTTGGGGTTGAGCGATGCACCACCCACCAACGCGCCGTCTATTTCGGGCTGTACCATGAACTCGGCTACGTTCTCGGCGGTGACGCTGCCGCCGTACTGGATGCGAATCTCATCGGCTACCATATCGCCATGCGTAGAGCGCACTATGTCTCGTATCTCGCCGATGACGAGGTTCGCGCCTTCGCCTGTGGCCGGTAGGCCGGTTCCGATTGCCCAGATCGGCTCATATGCGATCACGCATGAGGCCACGCGGTCTGAGGCGAGATCCTGAAGGGCGGCGGACACTTGATGTCGTATCACATTGAGGGTCTCGCCTGCCTGGTTCTGTTCAAGGTTCTCGCCGACGCAGATAATGGGCAGCAAATCGTGCTTGAGCGCGGCCTCCACTTTGCGCCGCACATCCTCATCGGTCTCATCGAAATATTTTCGCCTCTCAGAGTGACCGAGAATAACGTAGTCGCACCTGTTCTTCAGCATCTGCGGGGAAATCTCGCCAGTGTAAGCGCCCTGGTCGGCCCAGTGCATGTTCTGTGCGCCGAGGAAAAGCGTTGTGCCGTCGAACATATCGGCGAAAGTCTCTATGCTTGTGAAGGGCGGGCATATCACGATGTCCACGCCCTCTAGGGCATCAAGGTTTTCAAGCATATCGTCCATAAGCTCGAATGCGCTATCAGGATCGAGATTCATTTTCCAATTTGCAGCGATTATGGGTCGTCTCATGGTACGCAGTAAAAGAGGAGCAAGCACCAGCCGTTACGGCCGTCTTGTTATACTACTCCTCTACTTCCTCCTCAACCGTATTGTGTCTGCTGCGTAGATTATCGAGGGCAAAGATGGTGGGAACAAAGAAGAGATGCACGCCCATCAGGATGAAGATGATGTCACGTATGATTGTTTCAGGGCCGGCCTTCTCTGTCGCGAGGTAGGTGCCGATTGGCCCTAACGCGTTCACCAGGGCCAGGCCCATCGCGTTTGTTTCGGCTCCGCCAAAGCAGCCGCAATCGATATTGAGGCCGCGCAGCCAAGCCTGCGTTATCGCCAGCGTAAAGATCACCATAAGCCCTGTGCTGATGACAGCCGAGAGCCGCACGAACAGGCCTATAAGGAGCCAGATGCCCAGGCCTACTTCCAGGATTGGAAGGCCGACCGACATGATGCTCACAAGAAAAGAGGGCAGCGGAATCTCATAGGCAAGTATACTCTGCCTCATCGTTTCAGGTACGTTTAGCTTGGTAAGGCCCGCGATGAAGAATATTCCGCCGAGTAAGAGGCGCGATACCAACGTTGGGTAGGGGCCGGTCAGGAAGTCGCGTATGGGACTGCTCGCGCTTGTGGCGGGCACACTTTCCGCGACCTCGTTGCCAATCAGGTCGTTGGTTGTTGTAGCGTTTATCTTGGACATAGGATTTTCCGGTGGCTATGCTAAAGGGCACATCACGCCGTGCCCTTTAGCTTTGCGATGCCATTTACTTGGCGAGGGCCTTGTCAATCTCGCCGGACAGCAGCTCTATTGTGGGTAGCTTGTCTGTAGGCGGCTGGAAGCTGATCTTGCCTTCCTTGTCAACAACATAGATCGAAGGATAGCTGAGAACGCCGTAGTCCTGTGCCGACTTCAACTGCGGATCGAACAAGAGCGGGAAACTTACCTTGAAGTTATCGCGGAACCACTTCAGGTCGTCCATTGTGGCGGGAGCGTTGCTGCCCTGGACATGGCCGCGCGGTGTGGCATTGACGCCGAAGATCTGTACACCCTTATCTTTGTACTGTGCGTTCAGATCGTTGAACATGGGCGCATCATCCTGGCAGTGAGGACACCATGTTGCCATGAACTCCAGCACAACGACTTTGCCTTTTTGATCGCTAAGTTTATGTGTTGTGCCATTTGTATCCACCAGGCTGAAATCAGGGGCAACCGCGCCCATCGGAACCTGCTGTGCATCCGCGCTAACGCCCGCATTGGCATCTACACGCACTGTTGCCGACTGGAGGCCGCTCATAACGATAAAGCCCACAACGAGCACACCCGCTATGATCAGTGCGATATCGAGTGGCCGCAGCCGGAAGCCCGATTTACGTTTGACTTGCACCTGACCGCGAGCGCCGGTTGCCCGGTTGTTTCTCACGTATGTCGCCGGGGTGCCTCCACCCGATTTAGCTGTAGCACCTGTGCTTTTGGGGGGTGTTTGGCCTGCCCCGGTTGGCCTTGTGGACGATTGCTTGGACGTCGCGCCCGCCGGCCGCGCTCCAGGATTGCCTTTGCTAAGGTTCTGTTTGCTCATGACTTGTTAGTATCCTTTTTAATGGGGAAATAGCCGCATATTATAGCTATTATACCAGAGAGCGGGCGGCTAACGGTAGTACACATGTAAACTGTCTTCCATCGGGCACTTTCGCACCGTCTGACCTACCGTTTGTCGCCCGCCCGTCTCGGTCCTCTTACTTCTCTTTGTCGTTCAGGGCCGCGACACCGGGAAGCACCCGACCCTCGAGGAACTCCAGCGACGCGCCGCCGCCTGTAGAGATATGAGTAACGCAGTCGGCGAGGCCCATCTGCTCGATGGCCGCCACCGAGTCGCCGCCGCCTACAATGGTGGTAGCTCCCCCGCGGGTTGCATCGCATACGGCCTGCGCCACGGCTCGAGTTCCCTGGGCAAAGGGTTCCATCTCGAACACACCCATTGGGCCGTTCCATACGACAGTGCGCGCAGCACGTATTGACTCGGCGTATTTCTCGGCTGTTTCGGGACCGATGTCGAGGATCCACCACCCCTCTGCGCCCACGCTGGGAGGTACCTCGCGTATTTCCACGACTTTGTGGTTGGCGGTCGCGCTGAAGCTATCGGCTATTACTACGTCATGCGGTAATAGCATGGGAACTTCGCGAAGATTGGCTTGCCCGAAGAGGGCTTCCGCATCCTTCAAGCGATCGTTCTCAACGAGCGACTCACCGATGGGAAAGCCGAGTGCCTTCGAAAACGTGTTTGCCATTCCGCCGCCGATGATGAGCGTATCGACCTTCGTGAGCAGATGGCTGATGACGCCCATCTTGTCCGACACCTTCGCGCCACCCAGGATAGCTATAAAGGGGCGCTCCGGTTTTTCCAGGGCTTTGCCCATTATCGACAGCTCTGATTCCATAAGCAGCCCCGCCACGGCGGGAAGCATGTGAGCCACAGCTTCGGTTGAGGCGTGAGCACGGTGGGCCGAGCCGAAGGCATCGTTGACATATATGTCGGCCAGCGATGCCAACTTGCGTGCGAAGTCGGGGTCGTTGGCTTCCTCTTCCGGGTGGAAGCGGAGATTCTCCAGCACCAGCACTTCCCTGGTTTGCAGGGTGGCTGCAGCGTCGGCCACTTCATTGCCGATGCAATCGCCCACGAACTTGACGGGCACATCGGGGCCAAGCAGCTCCTGAAGCCTCGCGGCAGTGGGGGCCATGCTGTACTTGGGGTTCGGGCCGCCCTTGGGCCTGCCAAGGTGTGACATCAGGATAACAGCAGCGTCGTGCTCAAGTAAGTATCGAATTGTGGGAAGAGAGGCACGTATGCGCGTGTCGTCAGTAATGTGCTGGTTTTCATCCAGCGGCACATTGAAATCAACGCGCACAAGTACTCTCTTGCCCGTGACGTCAATGTCACGCACAGTCATTTTGTCCATGGTCTTCTCCTGAAAGTGGTGCGTAACGCCTGCTGCTCCCGATGCGTTACGCACCCAGCATTCTTGCTTAGAGACCCTTATCGGCCATGTATTTGGTCAGGTCGGCCACCCTGCATGCATAGCCCCATTCGTTGTCATACCAGGCGACTACCTTCACGAGGTTGTCACCGATAACCATTGTGCTAAGGCCGTCTACAATGGACGAATGCGAGTCGCCCTTGAAGTCCATGCTTACAAGCGGCTCTTCTGTGTAATCGAGGATCTCTACCAGATTACCCATGCTTGCTTCGACGAGGGCACCGTTGACTTCCTCTACGGTAGTACTTTTCTCCACCTGGGCCACAAAGTCGATAATCGACACGGTGGGTGTGGGCACGCGCAGTGCGAAGCCGTCGAACTTACCTTTCAACTCGGGTATCACCAGCGATACTGCTTTGGCCGCCCCGGTTGTGGTCGGAATGATGTTCAGGGCTGCGGCGCGTGCTCGGCGGAGGTCTTTGTGCGGGTAATCGAGGATCACCTGGTCGTTTGTGTATGAGTGCACGGTGGTCACGAAGCCCTTGACAATGCCGAACCGCTCGAGGATGACTTTGGCGACGGGCGCAAGGCAGTTGGTGGTGCACGAAGCGTTCGAGATAATCGTATGCTCGCGTGGATCGTACTTCTCGTGGTTCACGCCCATCACGACCGTGATATCTTCACCCTTCGCGGGCGCTGTGATGATCACTTTCTTTGCGCCGCCCTGAATGTGTGCGCGGGCTTTCTCCGCGTTGGTGAACACACCTGTCGACTCGATAACAATGTCGACTCCGAGGTCGCCCCACGGTAGTTTTGCCGGGTCGCGCTCTGCAAGCGCCCTGACTTCATCGCCATCTACGATGATCGAGTTCTCGGTGGCTGTGATATCAGCATCGAAGGGGCCGTAGTTGCTGTCGTACATCAGCAGGTGTGCCAATGTGGGTATGTCGGTCAGGTCGTTTACTGCGACGACCTGGATGTCCTCAAGATAGTAGTCGCGCAAGGCTTTGTAAACCTGCCGCCCTATGCGTCCGAAGCCGTTGATGCCTACCTTCATTGTCATTTGACTGCTCCTTTCGAACTTTGATATTCCTCAAGAATTGTCAAAACGAGATCACAAGACTCGTGTCTCATGCTCGCTCGCGGTCTGCTGGATATTGCCGGTACCGTTGCCCGTTCCGTTCGGCAAGCTGTATCGTAGATCGCGCTCGCGTCCCGGTGCTGCTCGCTTGCCGCCGCGGTTCTCATAAAGGCTCATCACTGCGCGTGCCAGCTTAGCAGGGTCGTGGCGCAGAGGGTTATCGTCGCGCACAACATCTGCCTGCACAAATTCGATCTTGGGGAAGCGCGACTCGGCTGCCTTGTCCAGCTTGACTGCGGTAACGGCCCATTCGGGCAATATATCTTTCTCGCCGGATAGATTGGAGTTGTATATCACGTAGTCGAAGAGACCGGAGCCGATGTGGCTCTGTAAGGCACGCACATGCTCTGCCACACCAAAGCCGTCTGTCTCGCCGGGCTGCGTGGCGACGTTGCAAATGTAGACTTTGACGGCTGTTGTGTTGCTCTTTACAGCCCGTGCGATATCTTCTACAAGGAGAGGGGGCATGATGCTTGTGAAGAGCGAGCCGGGGCCGAGCACTATAATCTCTGCGTTGTATATCTCTGAGATGGCTTCGGGATAGCCGGGCGCGTGCGCGGGCTTCATGAAGACGCGTTTGAGTGGGACAGGCGTTCGCGGGATAACGGACTCACCTCGCACAATGTCGCCGTTCTCAAGCTCGGCGTATAGCTCGATGTTCTCCAATGACGCGGGGAGCACCTTACCTCGCACTGCCAGCACGCGGGAAGACTCGAGTATGGCATGTTCAAAGCTGCCCGTTACGTGGGTCATGGCCACCAGGTAAAGATTACCGAACGAGTGGCCCTCCAGCTCGCCCGCACCCTCAAACCGGTGCTGGAAAAGCTCGGCCATCAACGGCTCGGCGTCGGAGAGGGCGACCAGGTTATTGCGGAAATCGCCGGGAGGCAGGATGCCGAGGTCGCGCCGCAAGCGTCCGGAAGAGCCTCCATCGTCCACCACGTTGACCACAGCCGTAATGTTGTCGGTGACTTCCTTGATACCCCGAAGGAGGGTTGGCATACCCGTGCCGCCACCTATAGCGACGATGCGAGGCCCTTCGGCTCTACGTGCCGCGCGCATTGGCGCAAGAACAGGGTTGGATAGGGGACGGCCCCTTGCGGCTGCTTTTTGCACCGCTCTGGTGATGCCGACAGCGCCCCACACTGCGAAGCCGATACCGGCCAACCCAACCAGAATCTCGCGATAGGGGTGGCCGATAAATTGAAGTGTGGCGTAGTAAAGGATTGTGGTGCCGGTATTATCGACAATGTACATGCGGTAGAGGTTTGTAATCCCCATCGCCATTCCGAGGGCAAGTATCGCCACGCCGATGGCAAAGACCAATGCCCATCGCCGGAAACCATAGCCGCTGGGAAACCATCTCTCCATCCGCTGCTCAGTGTCCTCCACGCTAATTTAGCGGCAGTAGCAGGTTGCGCCGATTTGCAATCAACCGCCCACAATATGCCGTCCTTTTATTATACCGGAGAGACCAACAAGCTACAATCAGGAGCGGGCAGCAACGGGCGAAACTGCCCGAACATAGGCCGCGATCTCTTCGGCGGCCAGATCGTCGGCGTTCCATGCACCCAGCGTGATGAACTTGATACCGGACGCCTTCACGATGGGTTGAACCTGAGCGTTGATATCAAATAGGGTATTGATGCCATCGGCTGAGAACGACGCGGGCAGGCAGTAAACCACCTTGCAGCCCGCATTGAGAAGGTTTTGCAGGCTCGCCCCGGCTGATGGACTGTGCCTGAGCCAGCCAATCGCCACGCGGCTATTATCGAATCCAACCCTTACAAGGGCGTCGCGAACTCTTCGCAGGAAGGACGATTCCTGTGTAAACCGCTTCACGGCAGACTCGCCCGACTGTATATGTCCTCTTCCAACGAGGAGGACTCCAGCGTCGTCGGCTTCCGGGCCAAGCTCAGGTAGAGCCTCAAGTATGCGGCGCACATAGACCTGTGGCAGAAGTTGCGAATCCCAGAGTGGCTCGGTATACCGCAGCTTTATCCCGTAGTTCTCAGGGTTGATGCCTTCCAGTAGATCGCCTGTGAGCACCTGGTCGGGCGGGTCGGCCACCCGCGCGTGGGCGACAACGATATTGTGCGAGCCTTCTTCTATAGCCCTTGTCAGCGTTTCGGGCAAACTGGGAGTGTCGGTATAGAAGGCGGGCATGACGTTGAAACTGCTGTCCAGTCGAGATTGAACCTTGCGGGCAAGCTCGATGTGAGAGTCTCTGTAAGGGCTGCTGCCGATGGCCGAATACTTTGTCTTGATGTCGCGCATGTAGAACGGCCTCAAGAGGAGGGGCGGAACGTCGCCGGGGTCGTCGGCGAACTCAAGACGCTTCGCGGCGCTGCGTGTTTCGTATTCGGGCGGCTCGCCGGGCGCGAGAAAGATAACGGCGGTGCGGTCATTGCGAGTGCGCGGTATATTGGGCGTCCACTTGCGTTTGCCGCCCGCGAGGACCGAGAACGCCGTGAGTGCATAGCCCAGGGTTATGGCGAGCACAAGCAGCACAATACCGTTTGACAGACCACCGAGCGTATCATGCATCAATGTGACCGAGCCCGCCACGCCGAGGATGGCTATAATCACGAGGAGGCCCAGGATTATACTGAAACTCGCCTGTTGCTTGCGGGTGGACATCAGCAAGAGGGCGATCATCCCTCCACTGGCGAGACCCATAAATACCACCAGCGCAATGCTGACGTTGAACCAAGTTGACAAGCGTAACCTCGTTGTTCGGTATGGTTTGAGCGTTCCGGACGGGCATATTATAGCATATGGTACGGGCAGCGGTGTGAAGAGCGGGAGCGCCGACGGCGGACTGCCGTTCTGGTTATTAGCCTGGGACTGGGTAATTCTGCACGGGTTCAGAACAGGTGGTGAGTCTTAATACATCTGGCAAAGGGAAGACCCACCCCCAACCCCTCCCGCACGCGGGAGGGGAGTCTAAAAGAAGAGATAGCTGTTAGGGGACACCCCTAATACCCCGGACAGGGAGCGCCCTGTCAACCCCTTTACCGGGTTTAGGAGCAAAGAGAGGGAAGGGATATTGGACAACCCGCCTCCGCTTTCCTCATCCCTTATTCTGGACACTTAAGTGATTGTTCTGCTTGATGCAACAGGAGGTCAGTAATATAATGGCGTTCATGAACAGGGCTATTTCAAAGAGGAGAGACGCTCCGTCCTCAGGTAAGGCAATCAAGGGCCTGCCGCGCATCAGCTATTACCCTCCAGTGGTGGTGACTTTGCTTGCCACCCTCTTCGTGTTCTTTGTTGTGCTGGCTCTGACCGTTATCTCTTACGGCAACTCCATTTCGCAGTGGAGTAAGGCAGGCTCAGGCCAGGATGGTGGCGCGGCAGGTACAATCCTCTTCTGCGGGTCTGTGGCCATAGGAGGCACTATCGGCTCAGTCTACTTCTTGCTCGCGGTGATAAAGGGTGTGCGCGATTTCTTCACACCGGTCCAGTTTACGCGGGGCACTGTCGCTGATAAGCGAGTGATAGGGGGCCGCGTTGTCGGCAACTGGATCGGGGTTACACCTGAGTATATGGGCACTGATCTTGCGGCGGCATCAGCCGTCACAGACGAGCAAGCCGTGGCGTCAACGGATCGGGCGCAGATCGTGCAGACGCGCTCTGGACCGGCTCCCCGCCCACCTGCACAGCGCAGGGGCGGCTATCTCACGCCTGAACGTATTTCGTCTACTATTGTGACCGAGTCGCGTTCCACGGGAGCAGATGGGCCGCGCGCGGTATTTCGTGTCGAGTCAGATTCTTATGAGGTTCTGTCGCCGGGTGAGGAAGTGCTGGTGGCGCACACGCGCTACCTGGAGCATATCTTCTACGTCGCCCACCTGCGCAATGGCGAATGGGAATCGTTCCGCAACAGGACCCTGATTTAAGAGCAGGCAATGCAAAAAGCAGCAGTCCCTAATAAGACTGCTGCTTTTTGCATTGCCTGCTGTTGATTAAGATAGCAGCGCGATTGCCCTGTCTACACGCTTGAGCACTTCTTCTTTGCCCAGGATCTCCATGCTCTCGTACAGGGGCGGCGAAACGTTGCTGCCGGTGACGGCCACGCGCAGCACCATAAACAGATCGCCCGCTTTCATACCCAGCTCAGACGCGAGTGCGCGCATGCCTGCCTCCCACTCTTCGTGCGTCCACGGCTCAGGCAGGCTATCGAGGAAAGCACGCGTGCGCTTGAGCGCCTCCAGGGCCGTTTCGGGTGTGCCTTTCTTCGGGACGAGCAAGCTTGCTTCGTGCGGAGGGGGCTGGCCAAAGAAGAAGCCTGTCAATTCCTCAAACTCACCCAGGCGTGTAAGGCGATCCTTGATCACAGGCACGACCTTACGCATAATATCTCTGTCCAGACCGGGGGAGATGTACGGCTGAAGGCGCTCGTATAGTTCTTCGTCGCTCAGTTGGCGGATGTATTTGCCGTTGATGTTTGTCAGCTTCACGAGGTCAAACACGGGACCGCTTGTGGTTACGCGCTCAAACGTAAACTCGCGCTCGATATCGCTGTAGTCGAATATCTCTCTGCCGTCGGGCATCGACCAGCCCATGAGCGCCAGGAAGTTGATCATGGCCTCTGGCAAGAAGCCCTGCTCGCGATACCACTTCAGGGAGGTATTGTTCTTCCGCTTGGATATCTTTGAGCGGTCGGCGTTCCTCAGTAGGGGCATATGCGCGAACTTCGGCACTTCCCAGCCGAAGTATTGGTAGAGCATGACATGTAGGGGCGTGCTGCTGATCCATTCCTCAGCACGTACGACATGGCTTACCTCCATGGCATGATCGTCCACAACGACGGCAAGGTGGTATACAGGCAATCCATCCGACTTGAGCAGAATCGGATCGTTGAGCACGCGGTTCTCGAATGATATTTCGCCGCGAATGAGGTCGTTGAAGGTGGTCGTGCCCTCTTCGGGGATGTGCATACGGACCACGTAGGGCATACCCTGAGCCAGGTTCTCTTCGACCTGCACCTGTGTCAGCGACCAGCAGCGGCGGTCATAACGCGGCGGTTCGCGGCGGGCAGCCTGCTCGCGGTGCAACTCTTCAAGACGCTCTTTAGTGCAGAAGCAGCGGTAGCCGTGGCCAAGCTCTATTAGACGATTGGCGGCTTGGGTATATAGCTCACGGCGCTGGGTCTGGACATACGGCGCGTAGTCGCCTCCAATGCCGGGGCCTTCGTCGGGCGTCAGGCCGAGCCAATCCAGGCTGGCGAGAATTTCGCGCTGTGACGCCTCGTTGTAGCGGGTCTGGTCGGTGTCTTCGATCCGCAGGATGAAGCTGCCGCCGTGCCCGTGGGCGTACGCCCTGTTGAACAGCGCCATATATGCCGTGCCGACGTGTGGGTCGCCCGTGGGCGAAGGTGCTATACGCAAGCGTACCTTGTCTGCCATTTTGCTCCTCGATGATACAAGTAGAATCGTGTCCTACCAGTGTACGAGAGGCGACGTTGGTTGGCAAGCTATGAGCGTGAAACGTGAAACGTGAAGCGTGAGCTACTGCGTACTGCGTATGACCGCAGACCGCAGACCGCGTTTCAGTTGTCAGTTGTCAGTTGTCAGTCGACCGCCTGAACGATTAGCTAAACCGATGAATAACCTTGGCGACTTGGCGACTTGGCGTTTCAATATCGTACTTACGTTTTACGTTTTACGCTTTACGTTTTCGCCCTCACGTCACCTTGGCGCATACGTGAACATCACATCCCGGAAGAGGACTTTGTAGCCCGATCTTATGGCGTCCAGCACGCCGGGGGTGAAGGTGTCGGCGCGGCAGGTGTTGGGGGCGGTCACGTCGCAGGACAGCAGAAGCAGCGAGAACTTGCCGCCTGCCAGCCTGTTACGGAAGGCAGTTTCGTCCCAGCGATTGAGCGGGGCGAGCGCGGCCATTGTGAAGGGGTCGTCGTAGGGTGTTTCTTTGCCTGCGAGGGCGAGAAAGCCGGGGTCATCGGAGAAGAAAAGCGTGCCGGGATTCTGGCTAATGTTGTAGACAATCTTGCGAAGCTGCTCTTGCTGCTCCACCGACGGCTTTACGAGGTCGGGGTTGTACCACGATGACGGCTCTGATGTGAAAAGTATATACACGGCAAGAAGGATTGCAGTCGCGGCACCCGCCGCCCAGGTCAGGGTGCCTCTATGTGATGCTTCGGTGAGCCGCCCGATCAGGTATGCGACGAGTGCGCCTGTGCCTGCGGCAATAGCCAGCCCTGACATAAGCAGATGGTTGTGGTCCGCACCCACTACAGCCCCGGTGGGCAGCGTTCCGAGGGCAGCAAGCGTGAAGAGCGGCAGCAAGAGTGGGGGCTTGTTTGTGTGCTTTTGCCGCCATGCACGCGCCGCTACAGCTAGCACAAAAGCCGCCTGCACAGCCGCGAGCAGGATAAGCGGCCACTCATCCTCCCAGAAGGCAAACTCCAGCAAGCGGCTAAGGGTCAGGCTGCGGAGCGGCAGTGAGTGATAGGTGACCATCTTGAGATAAAACCAGTGCTGCGTGGCCAACTCAAGCAGAACAAACGGCACCAGCACAAGCGTACCCATGGCGATGCACCATTTCAGTCCTGCTCGCCAATCGCGTATGACGAGAAATAGAGCAGAGGCGATTGGTCCGGCCAGCGCAGTCTGCTTGGTGTAAAACGCGAGTGAGAAAAAGGCGGCCCCTGCCAGCAGCCATGCCCACGATCCACGCTTCCAGTCGCCCTGGGGAGACGACCCGATGGCTACACAGGTCAGCCCGGCTGTAGTCAGAGCAATCATCAGCATGTCGCCACGGAAGCGCGTGGCCCACACGGTAACCTGCGGCAGAGACAGGAAGATAGCGCCCGCTAATAGGCCCCCCACCAGCGCAGCCGCGACTGTTCGCCGCCCTACGGCAACAGCGCCTTGCTGGAAGAAGATAAGCAGAGGCAAGAGTAAAGCTGTGACGATCGCCGATACAAGCGAGACAATGCGGCCAGGGACGAAGATGGAATCAACAGCGTCCGGTGTGGAGAAGTCAGGAAGAGTGTCAGGCAGAATGGCGGCGGCAAGCCAGTAAAAGAGGGGCGGGTAGGGGCCAGAAATGAAGCGGTCGGGTGTGATAGGTGCGTAGATATCGCCGCCGTGTTTCATCAGCAGCGATTCATAAAGGATAAGCCCTTCTGATCCTGCTCTTGGATATGGGTAGTCGAGCCATGCAGCCGAGGTAGAGACGAAACGAGCCAGCGGCCCAAGCGCGAGCGTAAGGAGTATGCCCGCGGCGGCCCAGGCGATCCAGTTAGCCGGGCGCGTTAGGCCTGCCTCGCGGCTCTCTATAGTCTGTGTCACAAGGCCGATTGTATACCGCTGGGGTTGCGGGTGTCAACGCTGGACACCTGGCGCGTTGGACTGTTGCAGGGCCGCGGATAGATTGCCATGTTGGCGCTGCGCCTTCGCTGCATCGTGTCTGGGGATGCTTGTGTCGCCGCCACCCCTACACCCTGTCATTTTGAGTAGTGCACTAACAAAGAAGTTGCAGGTAAGCGTGCCCTCATGGTGGTGTCATTCTAAGCGAAGCGAAGAATCCGTGCGGGTAGCAATTAGTGTGGAGGTTGATTCTTCACTGTGTTCAGAATGACACCGCCGAGAGAGGCCCGCTTACCTGCAACTTCTTTGTTAGCGAAGCATTCAGAATGTCAAAGGCAAGCGCGGCGCTTTCTTGCCTACATAGGTGATGGGCCCAGTCTTACCGTGGTTGCAACAGTTGGCGAGCACCCTTTGTGGATCGTGCCATAGCTACATTACCAGGATATATTGCGGGCAGCTTCGAGGAGCATCTCTTCGGTTATACCGTCTCTGTTGGAGCCTACGATGGTGACAATTTGATCGTCATGTTCCAGCAGCAGCACGCTTACGTCATCGACCCACTGCACGCCTGTCTGGTCTCTATAGGTGGAACCGCGCCAGTAGATGCCGTGGGCCTGGGGCAGCCGCACTTCCTTCCAGCTTCCTTTGCTCACGTCGAATACCGTCGGCTGGTCGAAGCTGGCCAGCATTGTCAGAGGCCCTGTGCCGGGCCTCGCGGACGTGGGCCGCCCAACCGTGCCCTGCCCTGGAGTGGTCGCCGCTAAAGTGTGGGCCGCCTGGTATTGCAGGCTGACCAGCGCGCCGGAGTCGGACGGCTTTATCGTGTTCCCTTCGCAAGGATCTACCGCAGCAAGCTCAATCTGGAACGTATACTTTGAGGGCACACTGATCCCTTCAGGCAGCAACGGGATGTTGTAATCGACGCTGGCCTGCGCGTCACGGAGTGATTGCACAGGGACAAAATAGCCCGGCCTTGTGGGGTTTTGCTGCCGAGCCACGCGGCACGGAAGATCGTCCCAGCCTGCTACACGCTGCTGCCGGTTTAGAACTGTGTCGCCGCTGTGTAGCTCTATCCATGAGAAAGTAGGAGACGAACTGCTTTTTAGCAGGCTGAAAATACCCCAGACAGCCAGCACGACTGCACCCACTACCAGTACACCGCTCAATATGGTTCGGGGCCAGTTGACCGCGATTGCAACATTTTCTTCGACCTGTGTCAGCACCTGGACGTTCTCCGAGAAGCCCGCCAGTGTCTTCGGTGCAACCTTCTCCGGTTTTGCTGGACGCTGTCTTACTTTAATTCGCCCGCTCAACTGGTCAAGCAGCGCCTCTTTTGCTTCGGCGGACATCACGCGGAGCGGCATCAAGCGGCATTCCTCGCCCGCCTGTTGCAGCCGTGCCAGGGTCGCAAGCTCGGGGTCGTCCTCGACCTGCCCCCAGTTCAAAGGAACACCCGACCGCAACTGCTCAAGCGCAGACGCCATCGCCTGGTCGGCACCTCGCAGGCGGGCGTTGCGTTCCGCGACTGTATCGATGGAGACGCGGCGGGCGTTACTCTTGTTGCCGGCAGAACGAGGACGGATGCGGCGGAGGGCATCCATTACTCTGCCTCCTCCTGGGCTTCGAGGGCCTTGCTTACGCCCTTGAGGGCCGTCCTGAGCCTTCGCATTGCCCCGGCAGGTGTAGCAGGCAATGTTTGTGCGATCTCATGGGCAGGCATCTGCTCGAAGATAGCAAGCGCGAGCACGAACCGCTGGCGTTCGGGTATGGTTGTCATCGCCAATCGCAAACGGGCAAGATCGGATGGTGTATCGGCCTGTCCCGTCTGCGCTTGCACGGGTGTGGGCGCGGGCCGCTGTTTCGCAAGGCTTTTCTCGGCTAGCCTGACGAGCCATAAGTCCATTGGCGTCGTGGCGCTACCCTTCGCATACGGCCCGATATGGCGGATAGCCTCCGCGAACGTGGTGGCCACGATCTTATCTATAAGCTCGTCGTGCCCCTCGCCCAGCCGACGCAACAGGTAGTTTGCGACGCGGCCTGCGTGGCGGTCAACAAGTTGGCGGAGGGCGCCGGGGTCGCCCTCCGTGACGCGGCCTGCTAGCTCGCAGTCGAATGCAAGACCTGGTTCCCTTGAAATGGGTTGTTTAGCTTGTCCTGGTAAACGTATCGGCATTGAAACTGTCCCGATGCTATATCTTACACTTATGATACAATCTTAACGCCATGAAAGATCAATCGTGCCCTGGATTGATCCACACGCTTCGGCCCCGCTGCTGCCGTAACCTCACACGTATGTAGAAAACAGTGATTCTGAAGACACTCCGCCTACTGTCCGGCCGGGGCGCCGGCTGGAAACTTGGTTCGGACCTGCTAGGGCGGGTTCTTCAGTATGCGCTGCTCTGGGGTGCCGCACGCACGCTGCCGCAGGCCGACTTCGGCGATTTCACCTTTGCCCTCAGCATTGGCTTCATGCTCGCCCAGGTGGCAGACTTCGGCCTGCAACTCTATGTACAGCGTGAGCTTGCAAGATTGTCTATTTCCGGGGCAACACAGCGTCCTTACTTCATGGATGAAGCCGCGGCAGGCAAGTTGATTGGCGGCGGCCTGGCGATTAAGGCACTGCTTTCAGTGGCGGCTATGCTGCTGATTGGCGCGGTTGTCCTGCTGGAACCGGTGGGAAACAAGGCGGCTCTTGTGCTGGTCGGCTTCTCTATGGTGCTCGGCACTGCACTTGAGTATATGTCGTACTGCTTCAGAGCAGTAGGCAATCTGCGCCTTGAGGCCGCCGCCAACCTGATCTCCCGCGCCGTCAATCTGGCTCTTGGCGCGGCATTACTGCTGTTTGGGGTCGGTGTGTGGGGGTTGGCTCTGGCTAGCTCTGTTGCCATGGTCGCCGGGCTTGCTTACAGCTACAGGTTGCTGCTGCGCTATGTGCGCCCCATCTGGCGGCCCGATTGGGCTTACTGGCGGCGCTCCATGGGCCAGCCGACAGCGGTGGGCATCGGCATTATCTTCAGCATTATTTCGTTCAGGGTAGACAATCTGCTTATAGTCCCGATGGTCGGCCGGGAGGCGCTGGCGGTCTACAACGTTGCATACAAGCTGTTCGAGCCGACCCTGATTGTGCCGGGTGTCGTGCTTGCCGGGCTTTTCCCGTTACTGTCGCAGGCGGGGGCGACTGCCCTCAAAAAGGGTAAATTGCGCGACGTGCTGGGGCAAACGATGTGTGCGTTGGCGCTGCTGGGGGCGGGGGCTGCGCTCGTACTACTTGTTGTGGCGGTGCCGCTGGTTGGCTTCCTGTACGGTGCCGAGTATGCTGCTTCGGCAGGGGTGCTCCAGCTACTTGCGTTTGCTTGCCTGCCTATGTACATAAACTACGGGCTGACCCACGCACTCATCGCTGTGGACAGGCCAAAGTTGTACGCGCTCTTTACGCTTGTGTCGCTCTTCGTGAACGTGGCGGCGAACGTGAGCCTCATACCTTTGCTGGGGGTTGCCGGTGCGGCTGTTGCGACGATTGCCACCGAGGTTGTTCTGCTCGTGCTGTGCGGCGGCTCGATAATGGCCTATCTGGCGAAGATACCGCAGCAGCGCGCACTCGACCCGGCCATAGAGCGCACACTGGAGGGCTTGCCGTGAGCATTGTCACACGCCCTGCCGGTATACTGCCCGCCGGGGTAGATGCGCGAGATAGCGCGGCCTCCCCGCTAGGTCCTGCCAGCAACGCCACTGGGGAATCGCGGGTTGCCTCTATCGCTGGTCGCGTGCATTTCATTGTGTTGGTGCTGGTTCTCCTGATGACCCCGTTTGAGGCGGGCTACCAGCCGGTGGGCAGGTTCCTCTGGGCGACTTATACCAACCTTGAAGTCGCGATGTTCGTCCTCGCCGGGGCGCTGCTCTTCAAGCTGGCTGTGGACGCCGCTGCCCGGCATCGCCTTATCAGGCTGCCGCTCTTGCTGCCGATCCTCGCGCTGCTGGGTGCATGTGTGGTTTCCACGCTGTTCGGTGAATATAAATCGCTTGGCGTGCAGTTTATTTACCGGCTGCTCATGGGCGTGCTGATTTTCGCTTCGGCCTGCGAGGCGTTGCGGGGCAAGCGCCGCCTGGTTCTCGCGCTTGGCGCGTTTGTGTTTGCCGGTTCGGTGTCCGCTGTGCTCGGTCTGCTGGAATTCGCCCCCGGACTGAACATGCAGCCGTACTTGCGAGCGTTCAAGCCGCAGCCGACAACAGTGGGCGGTATGGTGCGGCTCAGCGGCAGCTTTGAGTATGCCAACGGCGCGGCTATGTTCTTCGAAATGACGCTGCCTGTGCTAATGGGCCTGGCTATCATCTTTTCCTCGGAACGCCTGTTGCGGACCCTGGGGAGCAGTAGTGCACTCGGGGGCCGACGCCGATTGGCCGCGCTCGTTCTGCTCATCACCATGATTCTTGTTACCAGCATGGCTCTTGTCCTGACCTTTAGCCGGGCTTCGCTGCTGGGGGTGCTTATCTCGCTTGTGGTCTTCTGGGTGGTGAGCCTGGTGCGAAGCCGGCCGGACCGCTGGGTGCGGCCTGTGGTTTGGCGCGCACTTGGGTTGGCGCTCGCTGTAATGGTGTTGAGTGGCCTGTTTGTTTTCGCCACTCAGCCGATGTTTCGACTGCGCCTGACCACCGAGAACGACCGCAACTGGTACGGGGCAACGCTCACAGCCGCCCCACTGCCTGAGCTTTCCGCCCGGCAGGTGGTTACTGTGCCCGTTACCCTACTCAATCACGGGCAGATGACATGGCCCGCCGGGGGTGTGTTGCCTATTCACGTAAGCTACCACTGGCTGAGCGCCACACAGGGCGTCTACCTGCTTTTTGATGGTTTGCGTACTCCTTTGTCGCGTGATGTGGCTCCAGGTGAAACCCTCTCCGTAGATGCTATAGTGCAAGCGCCGCCTAAAGCGGGCGATTACCGTCTCCAGTGGGACCTCGTACACGAAAACGTTACATGGTTCGAGGGGAAGCAGGGCATGAAGGCCGAGATGCGGACATATCATGTGGGCGCAGAAGCGGCCATACAGAACCAGCCGCCGCCGCAGACCAGCATGCCTCCGCCCGTCGCGCTCGAAACCAATACTGACCTCGCGAGTGTGGGTCGCGGCCAGTTGTGGCGAGCGGCGTTCGCCATGTTCAAGGCCCACCCCATAACCGGCGTTGGACCTGACGGCTTCCGCAACCTTTACGGTAAGTATGCGGGTGTTGACCAATGGAACAGGAACATCTACACGAACAACATGTACATTGAAATGTTCACCAACCTTGGTCTGCTGGGTGGTCTTGCATTTCTCTGGCTGTCGGCGCTGATCTTGTGGTGTGCCATTCGCAGTCTCATGCGCGAGCCGGTTGGCCCGGTGTGGATAGCGGGGATTGGGGTAACAGCCGCGCTTGTTGCCTTTTATGTGCACGGTCTGGTCGATTATTTTCTCTTCTCTACGCCAATATACCTGGCGTTCTGGTTCCTTGTTGCGGTGGCGGTCGGATGGCCTCGGATGTCAGTGCCGGGTGCTACGTCGTACTCCGTACTGCGTATGACCGCCGACGACAGACGGCAGACCGCCATCAACTGACAACTGACAACGGACAACGTGGCACCCGGTACTGACCCTGGAGAGCGAGGTAGAGCACAATAATGTTGATTGGATTTGAGGCATCGGCCTTGCAAGGATGCAAGTCCGGGGTTGGCTATTACGCCGAGAACTTGCTTAGCGGCATGATGTCTGTTGCCCCTGAGCACGACTATGTGCTCTTCTCAAACCGAGATATGCGCGACAGCTGGCAGCCTATCGGCCGTGAGACGCTCTACAGCGACCGCTTCTTCAGGATGCGTGCGGCATGGATGCAGGCGATGTTGCCGGGCAGCCTGCGCCGCGTTCGGCCCGACATCTGTCACTTCCCCAACTACCTCGCTCCTATCGCTTCTGATTGCCCCTACGTGGTGACAATCCACGACATGTCACTCTTTATTACGCCTCGCTTCCACAGGTTCAAGAAGCTCGTGCTGGATAGAACGCTGGTGCCGCACGTGGCGCGCAGGGCAGCGGGTATTATTACGGTTTCGCACAGTGCCCGCAAAGATATTGCCCGCTACTTGAAGGTGCCTCGTGAGAAGATACGAGTCGTAATGAACGCGGTATCGCCTGCCTTTAAGCGCGTGACCGAGCAAGGTGCCATTGAGGAGGTTTGCAGGCGTTATGGCCTCCATGTTCCCTTCATCCTGTACGTAGGCACGATAGAGCCGCGCAAGAATCTGACTCGATTGATACAGGCGTTCGCACAGCTAAAGGCAAGTGGTCTGCCGCACAAGCTGGTGATGGTCGGGCAGCCGGGCTGGCATTGCGAGCCGATTTATGCGGAGGTCGAGCGCAGGGGCTTGCAGCGTGAGGTCATATTCACCGGGTACGTGCCGTTCGAGGACCTGCCCGCTCTCTATTCGGCGGCCGAATCGCTGGCATTCCCCTCGCTTTATGAAGGATTCGGCCTCCCGGTGCTTGAGGCGATGGCCTGTGGCACTCCGGTTGTAACGTCGGTTTCGTCGTCGCTGTCTGAGGTAGCGGGCGATGCGGCTTTGCTGGTAGACCCGCTCTCTGTTGACCAGATCGCCGGTGCCCTGGCACAAATACATGCGAGCAGCACACTGGCTGAGGATCTGAGCGAGCGGGGCCTTGTGCGGGCGTCTCATTTCACATGGGAAAACGCTGCTCGCTCCACGCTCGACGTCTACGAGCACATCAGTAAGGCTGCCAGGAGCGTGCCGCGGGCAATCCGGCCGCGTGTTGTGGAAGATTAGCGCATGCTGAAATCACCAGGATGTGGGTCGGTTTCGTGGCCCTGCCTGTGCTATAATATGGCCGTATGAAGCCGCTCACAATTGGTGTGGCCGGGGGAAGTGGCTCAGGGAAGAGCACAGTGGTCGCCGCGCTCATGGAGGCGGTCGGGCCGGAAAACGTCGCTCTACTACCGCACGATGCCTATTACCGGCCGTACAGCGACCTGTCTATTGACGAACGCCGCATGCTCAACTGGGACCACCCTGACAGGTTGGACACTGAGCTGTTGGTGGAGCATCTCTCTCGCCTCGCGGCAGGACAAGCCGTCGAACGCCCTGTTTACGATTTCAGCACCTATTCGCGCCTTTCAAGTGCGGAAAGAGTGGATGCTCGCTCGGTGGTCATCGTTGACGGCATACTGATTCTTGTTGAGCCCGCGTTGCGGGAATTGCTCGATATTAAAGTCTTTGTCGATACCGACTCCGACATCCGCTTTATCCGACGCTTACGCCGCGACATAGTTGATCGCGGCCGTGAATTGACATCGGTGGTTGAGCAATATCTCAAGACAGTGCGCCCGATGCACCTTGATTTTGTTGAGCCGAGCAAGCGCTATGCTGATTTGATTATCCCTGAGGGCGGGTATAACAGGGTGGCAATAGAAATGCTTGTAGCAAGGGTTAGAGAAAGCCTTGGCTAACATGAATGAACAAAAATAACGACGAAGAGGAACATACCGCATAATGAGTAAACATGAAGTGCAGACGCCTGCTTGGGTGCGGGACGCAGTTTTCTACCAGATATTCCCCGACAGATTTGCCAAAAGCGAGACGGTACATAAGCCCCGCAACCTGGAGCCATGGAACTCGGTTCCTACCTCGCACGGCTTCAAGGGTGGTGACTTGATCGGCGTGGTCGAGCACCTGGATTATCTTGTCGATCTTGGCATAAATGCCATCTACTTTTGCCCGATATTCAAGTCAGCGGCGAACCACCGCTACCACACATACGACTACTATAATGTAGACCCCATCCTGGGCGGCAACGATGCCCTGCGCACGCTACTTGACGAGGCGCACAAGCGCGGAATTAAGGTGATACTTGACGGGGTGTTCAACCACGCGAGCAGGGGCTTCTTCCAGTTCCATGACATAATGGAGAATGGGCCGTTCTCGCCATATCTCGATTGGTTTACGGTGCGCGGATGGCCGTTGAACGCCTATGACACCCAGCAACCGCCTAACTATGACGCATGGTGGCAGCTTCATGCTTTGCCCGCTTTCAATACCGACAACGTTGATGTGCGCAACTATCTATTCGATATTGCCGAGCACTGGATCAAGTTCGGGATGGACGGCTGGCGATTAGATGTTCCGGCCGAGATTGATGATGATGCATTCTGGCAGGAATTTCGACGGCGGGTGAAAGGTGCCAATCCGGAAGCATATATCGTGGGCGAGGTGTGGCACGATGCCACGCGGTGGTTGCAGGGCGACCAGTTCGACGCCGTGATGAATTACCTCTTTACAAAGATCTCCATCGAATTCTTCGCGGGGAGCAACATCAACCCGTTGCTGTTGCAAGGCTCTACTCTGTGGCCCGTCACTCCGCTCGCGGCCGGGGAGTTCGCACGGGAGGTGGAAGGGCTAATCAATCTATATCATCCTGCTGTAACCCAGGTGCAGATGAACTTGCTTGGGAGCCACGACACGGCGCGCTTCCTTTCCACAGCGAACGACGACTACAGCGCACTGGCTCTCGCCACGCTATTCCAGATGCTCTATCCGGGTGCGCCGTGTGTCTACTATGGCGATGAAATCGGCATGAAAGGCGGCAAGGATCCTCTCTGTCGAGGGTCGTTCCCGTGGGACGAGTCAGAATGGAACACCGAGATACGCGATTTCTTCAAGAAGGCGATAGCACTCCGGAATGCACACCCGGCTCTCCGCACGGGCGAACATGTGACCCTGTATGGCAACGACGCCATCTATGCTATGGCCCGGCATAAAGATGGTGATAAGATTGTTGCGGTCTTCAACGTCGGTCAGATGCCCGAGGACGTAAGCATCCCTGTAGGCGAATTGCTGCCCGACGGCGCGGTGCTGGCCGATGTATGGAAGGGCCATAAATATAAGGTGCAGAATGGAACCCTACGCGCAGCATTACTGCCGAGATCCGCGCTAGTGCTACAGGCCGAAGTGGCCAAGAGCTAATACAGGCGTCTGGGCACGGCTACTAAGCGTCAAGAGAGACAATGCTAGACAAATCAACCATGCTGAGGACGATAGCCGAGAAGGCACAGTTGCGCGAGGGCGCGCAGGGTGTTGAAGATGCCCTGCGCGCCATCTTCCGGGCGCAAAACGACCCGCTGGCAGAGCCGTTGACCGCGAGGGCGCTGGCGCGCATCGTCAGGCTGCCTGTTCCCGTTGTGACCGCCTTGCGCCGCGAACTGGAGAAGGCGGGATTGGTTGAGCCAGGCCCGCACATCACTCTTACAGCAGAGGCGGCCGCTACCCTTAGCGATACATGGGGCTGGGGCGTTGGGCCGCAGGTAGAAGGCACGAACAATAGCGTCACCTGCCCTACCTGCGGCGGTACAGGTGTTGCTCCTTCCGGCCCGGCATGGGAAGAGGTTCTCGCGGGGCTGCGCCGCCACTTCAAGGACAACCCGAAGGTCAATGTTGAGCTTGACCAGAGCCACTGCACACCTGAAACAAACCTGCGCCGGGTCGCGCTGATGTATGAACAGGGCGCATTGGCCGGGAAGCATGTGCTGGTGCTTGGTGACGACGACTCCGTCTCGGCGGCCATTGCGCTGGCGGGTAAGGCGCTGTCACCGAACGGCAAGCTGGCCCGGCGGGTAGTCGCTGTGGAAACCGACAACCGCATCCTCACCCACCTGCGCGACATCGCCGTGGCTGAGGGCCTCCTGATCGGCCTGGTGAAGCACGACCTGCGGCGTCCCTTGCCGGAAGACTTGCAGGGCGAGTTTGACACCGTTTCTACCGACCCACCCTACACGATTGCCGGACTCAAACTCTTCCTTTCAAGAGCAATCGAAGCGATCAACGATGAAGGCGGGCGCATATATCTGCACTTTGGGCATCGCCCGCCCGAAGAGCAGGTCGAGGTGCAGCACGCCATCGCTGAGATGGGCCTCGTGATCGAGCAACTGGTCCCGAACTTCAACGAGTATGTCGGTGCGGGCGTCCTGGCGGGGGTCAGTGACCTCTATCTGTTGAGCGTGACCGACAATGCAGCCCCTCTCATTGAGGACGAGTTTACCGGGCCGATCTATACAGGCCAGGTGAGACCTACACTGCGCACATATGCCTGCACAAACTGCGGCAGCCAGGTGACGGTCGGGGGAGAAGCAGGCGGCAAATTCGCCACAATAGAGCAGTTGAAGGAAGCGGGCTGCCCGACGTGCGGCGGCCACGACTTCCGGCTGATCTCAAAGCGCCAGAGCGGACGGAACGGCATCGACAAAAGCACCCATTAAACGCACCAAATCATGTAGTTGGAGGCACACCAATGGGTTTCTTCGTTGACCCGTTTGACAAGCCCACGAGTAGCCGTACAGAGCCGGGCCGCGACTACGTACCCGCGCCGGATGGGTATGAGCCGCTTATCAATCTGCACAATAACCACAGCAACCTTGAAGGCCACTATGATCCCCGGCGAAATATCAACGCTACGGACAATGACACGCACCATGTATCCGCTAAATCGAGGCTGCTTCCGCTGCTGATCGCCCTGATTGTATGCATAATCTTGATAATCTCGGTATACTTAAAGGTGATAGCTGTTCAATAGCTTGCGGAAAGCGCGCGCGAACCACTATGATCAAGAGTATGCAGAACTATACACTACGCCCGCCAACGGAGGCGGATCTCCCGGCCATTGTTGACTTCGAGATCGAGATCGCCCGCATCTCCTTCCAGGACGACGCGATAACCGACCCGGAGGTGCACCGGAAGAAGTTGGCGAAGGCGCTCGAACGAGACAGGGAGGGGATGTTTGTTGCCGAGGACAAGGCGA
>JBDTQH010000007.1:0-156785 GCA_039932335.1 Chloroflexota bacterium | reverse complement strand
CAAACAGTTGAGAATGTGACTTGAGCCACTGTCCTGTGCAAAGGGTTCACTCCAGTTTGCATGCTCGTACTGACCAGGGTCTTGCTATCAAGGTGCTCGCTTCGCTCTTGGCTTTGACATGTATTAATCTTCACTAGCAATCAAGGTGTGAAACGTGAAACGTAAAACGTAAACATAATTACGGATTTGGAACGCCAAGACGCTTAGGTATCATGGTCTTACGTTTTACGTTTCGTTTCACGCCTCAGGCAATCATGACTTCACCTTCCGATAACAAGCTGCCAAATATTGCCTGGCGGCCCACACCCGAGTACATCGAGCGCAGTCGCTTACGTCGCTTCATGCAGCAGCATAGCATCTATACGTTCGCCGATCTGCTGGCGCGCGCCGACCGCGACCCGGCGTGGTTCTGGGATGCGGTTGTGCGCGACCTCGACCTCGAATGGTACAGCCCATACAGCCGCGTGCTGGACCTCTCAGGCGGCATAGAATGGCCGCGCTGGTTTGCCGGTGGCCGGTACAACTACGTGCATGATGCCGTGGACAAGTGGGCCACAACGGACACAAGCCGTGTACCCGCCATCGTTTGGGAAGGTGAAGATGGTAAGGTCCGCACGCTCAGCTACGCCCAACTGCACCGCGAAGTAAACAGCGCCGCGAACGCCCTGAAAGCGCTGGGAGTGCAGCCGGGCGACAGAGTTGGCATCTACATGCCGATGATCCCCGAAACAGCCATCGCTATCCTCGCCGTTTCCAAGATCGGGGCCATCTATACGCCTATCTTTTCCGGCTACGGTGGCATGGCAGTGGCAGGGCGCTTGCAAGACTGCGCGGCAAGAGTGCTCATCACAGCGGACGGCTTCTTACGAGCAGGCAAGCCGGTTGCCATGAAAGAAGCTGCTGATGAAGCCGTGGCTGCCAGCCCATCTGTACAGCATGTGCTTGTGGTGCGCAGGTTGGGTACCCCTGTACATTGGCAGAGCGGCCGCGACATCTGGTGGCATGATCTGGTGGGTGAACAGAGTGACGAGTGCGCGACCGAACAGACAGCCGCCGAAGACCCGTACATGATAATCTACACATCGGGGACTACGGGCAAGCCCAAGGGTGTTGTGCACGTCCATTCCGGCTTTCCTATCAAGGCCGCGCAGGAGCTTGCACACTGCTTCGATCTCCATGCCGGCGAGCGTCTCTTTTGGATCAGTGACATCGGCTGGATGATGGGACCGTGGTCCATTACAGGTGCTCTCATGCTCGGTGCGACCTGCTTCCTTTACGAGGGAGCCATCAATTATCCGCAGCCGGACCGCCTATGGTCGCTGGTGGAGCGGCACAATATCACGCATCTCGGTGTGTCTCCAACAGCGATTCGCTCCCTGATGGGCCTGGGTGACGACCATGTCAAGCGGCACGACCTCAGCAGCCTGCTTATCCTGGCGGGCGCGGGCGAGCCGTGGAACCCAGCTCCCTGGCAGTGGTATTTCGACGTTGTAGGTGGCGGTACCCGGCCCATAATCAACTACTCAGGCGGTACCGAAGTGTCGGGCGGCATTCTCGCCTGCAATACTCTCTTGCCGATAAAGCCGTGTGCGTTCAGCGCCCCCGTGCCCGGCATGGCAGCTGACGTTATCGATCACGAGGGCAATTCTGTGCGCGGCACGGTGGGCGAACTGGCGTTGCGCCAGCCCTGGCCCGGCATAACACGAGGGTTCTGGGGCGACCACGACCGCTATATCGAGACTTACTGGTCGCGCATCACTGGCGTCTGGGTACACGGCGATTGGGCACTGGTTGACGATGACGGCTTCTGGCACATCCTGGGACGCTCAGACGACACCATCAAAGTAGCAGGCAAGCGCGTGGGTCCCGCAGAGGTCGAATCGGCGGCGATCGCTCACATTGCCGTGATGGATGCCGCCGCTATCGGCGTGCCTGATGAGCTAAAAGGTGAGGCGCTTGTCCTCTTCATACGCCTTCGCCCCGATTACACCGCAAGCGAAGAGTTACGGGAGGCAATTGAGCAAACCATCATCTCACATCTCGGCAAAACGTTGAAGCCCAAAGCCATACATTTTATCGGTGACTTGCCTCATACCCGCAACGGCAAAATCCTGCGCAGGCTAGTGCGCCGCCAGTATCTTGATGAGCCAACAGGTGATACGTCGGCGCTGGAGAATCCGGCCGCCCTTGAGGGAATTAGAGAACTGGGAGCGACGCGTGAAACGTGAAACGTGATGCGTGAGGCTGCCGGCAGGCCTGCCAACGCCTGACCCTAAACACCTACGCAATACGCAGCACACCTCGTAAGTGTTCAGACTTATGGTGCAGAGGGGGTGCAGGGGCGAAGCCCATGACGGGGGTATGGGGGTGTCCCCCACTCTTCACTCCTTTATAGACTCCCCTCCCGCGTGCGGGAGGGGCTGGGGGTGGGTCTTCCCTGACCGAGATGCCGGGTTGTTCCACCCTAAATCTGAACATATACCACACCCTCGCATCTTGACCCAGTTACACTTCTCTGGTAATGTAGGTCACACGGTCACGGAGCCGGGTTTCCGGTGAGCGAGCAATTCGAACAAGCCGGGCGCGCATGTCAAACGTCCATACATCGAGCGCCGTGTAATCAGGCACAACCGCAACCTGTACCAAGAGGAGCGCTATGGAACTCTCCGGCAAGCACTCGTTCGATGCCCCACAGGCCGACGTTTGGCACGTACTGACAGACCCCGAAGCATTGAGGCGCAGCCTGCCCGGCTGCCAGAAGTTTGAGTTGCAGCCTGATGGAGCATATGCCATTACGCTCACCATCGGCATCGCTGCCATCAAGGGTACCTACACCGGCACAGTGCAGATGCTCAACGAGCAGCCGCCCGATTCATACAGCCTCAAGATGTCTGCCAAGGGAGGAGTCGGCTTCGTTGACGGCCAGGGCGACTTCAAGATTGCGCCCGATGGTGACAACAAGACGCAACTCACCTACACAGGTGTAGCCCACGTTGGCGGCAAGGTCGCGGGCCTCGGCCAGCGTGTGGTCCATGCCGGGGCCAACCTGGTGATCGGCCAGTTCTTCAGAGCGATGGAGAAAGAGGTGGGGCGTAAAACGTAAAACGTAAAACGTAAGAGCATAACAACCATGGCGTCTTGTCGTCGTGACGTTTCAATTCGTCCTCACGTTTTACGTTTTACGTTTTACGCTACCCCTACCACTGCTCCCTGTGCACATAGTCTTCCCACGGCTTCCGGCCGCGCTTGAGCGACGGTGACGGCATATCAGGGGCGCCGTGCCCTACGGGTATCACGCCCACGGGTGTAACTTCGTCAGGAATACCAAGCAGGGTGCGCAGAGCCGCCAGGTCGTGCACTCCCGCAAAGCCCGCTGCCAGCCCTTCATCCACCACGGCCAGCAGCAGATTCTCGACTGCGCAGCCAATGTCCATGAACCAGAAGGGCACGGGCCAGACAATCTCCTCGCCGCCCGGTTCCATTTTGTCAGGCTCCTGATAGCGCCGGTGATAGGCGGCCTCGCTCGTGCAGGGAATAACCAGCACAGGCGCTTCCGAAATCCACGGATCCCACCCGCTCTCGACGTAGAACTCCTCGCCGCAAAGGCGCGCTATCTCGGCCTTCAGGTCGGGTCGGGTCACAACCACAAACGATTGGCCTTGAGTGTAGCCTGCGCTCGGTGCGCGCATCGCGAGGTCAAGTATCCTGTTCAATACCTCCGGGGCGACAGGCTCTTGTGTGAAATGTCTGACCATCCGCCGCTTTCTTACTACTTCGCTAAATTCCATTCTTTGGCCCTTCTTTCCGTATGAATGACGCCCATGCAGTAGAGCTATCAGGAATATTGCGCCACTTCGGCCACGCGGGCGGCCGCTCCCAGCAAATGTGCCTCGCCCCACCGCCTGCCGACCAGTTGCACTCCAATGGGCAGACCATCGCTATCCCGAGCGACCGGAACAACAGCAGCTGGGTGCCCGGTGAAGTTGAACGGCGCAGAGTGGCCCACAGCGCGCCAGTAGTTTACCGCTTCGCCGTCCACCTGTAAAGAACTCTCCATAGCACAATGCGGGAACGCCGTGGTCATGGTGACCGGGCATAGGAGCAGATCCCATTTCTCAAGAAAGGCGTCCCACACCCGCACAATCTTATCGCGTACATCAAGCGCCGTAAGATACTCAACCATCGTTGCTACTTGCTCGTCAGAGGGATGGAGTGTAACCCGCACCGCCCTGGATAGCGCGGCGCGAGCCTTTGCCAGCTCGCCAAAATCGACAGCAGGCAGCGCCTCTTCAACTACCGCACCTGCGCTCTCCAACTCAACAGCAAGCCGCTCAATCGCGGTCCGTATCGACGCAGCCACAGGCACACCGGGGAAAGTGGGCGCCCACGCCACCCGCAAGCCCTTTAGCTCCACAGTCTCCGCGTCCTGCACAGGCACAGGCGGCACATCGACGTCGTAACCGTCCGGCCCTGAAATGATCCGGTACGCGAGGGCCAGATCCTCCACGCTGCGCGCAAGCGGCCCAATAGCCCACATTATCCTGTGTGAGCGCACACTGCCCGGAATGTCAGGTATGTGGCCCCACATCGACACACGGTGCTCTGTCGTCTTGAGGCCGTAGACGCCGCAGAAGTGCGCCGGGATGCGTATGGACCCCGCGAAGTCGCTGCCGATCTCCAACGGAGTCATCCCTACAGCGAGCGCCGATGCTGCCCCGCCGCTCGATCCACCCGATGTTCGCTCTACGTTCCACGGGTTACTTGTGCGCCCGAATATCGCGTTATCCGACTGGATGTTGCCCAGCAGCGGCGACACATTCGTCTTGCCCATGATAATGGCCCCGGCAGCGCGCAGCCTCGCCGCCACCGTTCCATCTTCGGCAGGCACGTAGTTTGCGAGCGGTTCATACCCGCTCGTGGTGCGCATTCCTTTAGTAGAATGCCCATCTTTCAACGTCATCGGGAGACCATGCAGCGGGCCCCATAGCTCTCCGCGCGCCAGCGCATCATCGGCTTCTCGCGCCTGCTTGCGAGCACCTTCTTCGTCGAGCGTGATTACCGCGTTCAGCCTTGGGTTCTCCTCGCGGATGCGTGCCAGGTGCGCTTCCAGCACTTCGGTCGCGGATGCGCGGCGCGAGCGAATCACATCCGTTAGCTCTACAGCGGTTAGTTTAGTGAGATCCTGCATATTATTCGCCGCTACGGACACGCCGCACCACCCACGCCCGAACATCGAGCCGCCTGGCGAAGTGAAGCAGCGGCTGTCTGTTGGGTAGCTCAATTCCGGCCTGCTCGGTCATGGTGTTATAGGCCACTTGCGCCTCGGCGGGTTGAAGCGGCCAGCGCGCATGGTCAATATCACCCCGAAAGACGTCGCTATGGCTGTTGGCCGAGTAGAGGCAATAGCGCTCCGTCAGCCAGTATTCCAGCGTGCCCGGCTCGGAATTATATACCGCCCCGGTCGGACGGTATCGCGCTCCGAACGTGGCCGGAGGCGCGCCGCGATGAGTGCGGATGCTCTTGTAGTATATCCAGTCCTGCTTTTGCTTCACCTGCATTCTCGCGTTGAAGTAGGGCAAATAAAACCCCATGCGGGCCGTCTGCACCGCGAACGCATTGGCGGCGTCAAGGCTGAAGAACCAGACGCCGGGTTTGCCCTCGGCCGTCACATATGTGCGCACATTTAGCTCGGCGAAGGTCGACACCCACGGCAACCCCGTTACAAAGCGCGGCCCCACTCCCCTCATGTAGAACGGCACAACGGCGATCCATGCTTGCCCCTCAAACAGGTCAAGTTCAAGCCCACGAGGGATAAAGGGCTGCACGACAGCCGGGTCCAGCGGCCAGTGCATGAACAACAGATCGTGCCACTGCATCGCCATAATCCAGGGCTGTCGCGGAATCGGATAGGGGCGGCCTGCGGCTGTACCTGCTAATGAACCCATGCGTTTATGTCCCATCCCTATGGCAGACCCTGCATATCCAGCCTTGCCTGCCTAACCAGCTCCCATAGCTTGCTGGGGTTTAACGGAATTACGTTGATCTCCACCCCCGTGCCCCTCAGCGCATCCTCCACTGCCTGCGCGAAAAGCGCCCCGACCGGGATAGCGCCCGCCTCGCCCGCCCCCTTTACCCCAATCGGGTTGAGCGGCGACGGTGTCTCCTCATGCCCCACATCAATGCGCGGTACATCCATCGAGGTCGGCACGAGATAATCCATGAAGGAGGCGTTCAGCAGTTGCCCGTCCTCATCGTACACAAGCTGCTCATAGAAGGCGTTGCCGATACCCTGCGCCACACCACCGTGCACCTGCCCCTCAAGGATCATCGGGTTTATTACCCGACCGCAGTCGTGCACCACCACATACTTGAGTATCTTCACGTCAAACGTCTCTGTATCAACCTCCACGATAGCCGCGTGCGCGCCAGCCGCTGTGGCCTGCATCGGCGGGCCGAAGTAGGCTGTTGCTTCCAGTCCCGGCTCCGTGCCCGGTTGCACAGCTCCCCTGAGCGGGTTCGCCCTGTTGGCAAGCTCCGACAGACTGATGCGCGCCCCCGGCACGCCCCTCACCTGTGCAAAGCCGTCCACTAGCTCGATATCTTCGGGCGCGGCCTCAAGCTCATCCGCTGCCAGTTTCTTCGCCTTATCCGCCACCATGACCGCCGCTGAATGAACAGCAGACCCCGCAACGGTCGCCCCCCGGCTTGCGAATGTGCCCGTTCCCCAGTTGAACTGCGCCGTGTCGCCTGTTGACACATAGATATCGTCAATGGCGATGCCCAGCACCTCCGCTGCAAGTTGCGCGAACACAGTGTAATGCCCTTGCCCCTGTGTGCCCACGCCCGTCACGACAGTCACCTTGCCCGTAGGCTCAACCTGTATACGCGCACCCTCATACGGCCCGATGCCGGTCCCTTCCACGTACATCACAAGGCCAATCCCCTGGCGCTTCGTGCCGTCGACGGACGGCCTGCTGCTGCGAAATTCTTCCCAGCCAATCATTTTCATGGCTGTATTCAACACAGGCTCATAATTGCCGCTGTCGTAGGTGAGATGGGTGAAGTCCTGGCCGATTACCTCGTTGTTGTAAGGGAACTGGTCGGGTGGTATGAGGTTGCGGCGGCGTATCTCCGTTGGGTCCAGCCCAAGCTCCTTTGCAGCCGCGTCCAGCAGGCGCTCTATCACGAACACACCATGCTGGCGTCCCGCCCCCCTGTAGGGCGTAACGATTATCTTATTGGTGAACACGGCGCGGAACTCCGTGTAGTAGTGCGGCACTATATACGGGCCTAAAAGGTGCGTCTGCGTATTCAGCGGAACGGTCAGCCCATACGGGTCGTATGCGCCATTATCGTGCAAGAATACGTCCTTCACGCCCAGTATGATGCCGTCCTTTGTAAGCGCGATCTCGGCGTCGTGAGACTGCCCCCGCTCCTGTGTCATCGCTACAAAATTTTCCTGCCTGTCCTCGATCCATTTGATTGGCCGGTTCAGCCGCATGGCGGCCCACGGCACAAGCGCCTCCTCAGGGTAGGGCATCATGATCTTGGGGCCAAAACCGCCGCCTATATACGGCGCGACCACCCTCACCTGCCGTTGCGACAGGCCCAGCATACCCGCCAGCATATTCCTGATCACAATCGGCGCTTGCGTCGAATCCCACACGCTCAGGTGGTGCGCCAGCGCGTCCCACTGCGCCACGATGCCGCGTGTCTCCATTGGCGCTGCGCTTCCCCGGTCGTAATCGAAGTGGCGCGAGATAATCAGGTCTGCTTCGGCCCGTGCAACTTCGTAGTCGCCCTTCGATTGGATAACATGCGCGGCAAGATTAGATCCAACATCCTCGTGCACCAGTGGCGCGCCATCCATCAGGCCGGCCGCCGGGTCCACCACAACCGGCAGTGGCTCGTAATCAATCATGATTACGTCCGCCGCATCTTCTGCCAGATAGCGGCTCTCGGCTATTACCAGCACAATCGGTTCGCCAACATAGCGCACTTTACCACGCGCCAATGGGCCTGCAGTGCGCTCATTGAACACAACATGCTGCGCGGGCGGCGCGGGCACAAGCAACGGTGACGGCTGCCAGTAATCACCCAGGTCCGCTGCAACGTACACAGCCACCACGCCCGGCATTGAGCGCGCTTCCTCAACATCAACGGAAACAAGATGCGCGTGGGCATAGTCGCTCCGTTTGAAAGCCGCGTGGAGCATTCCGGGAATGTGTACGTCGTCAACGAACTGCGCCTGTCCGGTCAGCAGGCGGGGATCTTCGTTGCGCTTCTGCCGCTTGCCGAACGAGCGCGTTTCCCCTGTATGATGAACGGCCGCGTTCTCGCTCCGGTCGCTCTCTGGGATAGTGCTTGTCATAGCACACCACCATCCTGGTCGAAGGGGCTGTCCTCGGTGTCTACCGACGCCCGCAGCCTTGCCGCTTCGCCTTTGCTGGCCGCCAGCTTCACGGCATCAACGATGTTCTGGTAGCCCGTGCAGCGGCATATATTCCCGGAAATAGCTGTGCGTATCTCGTCCTCGCTCGGATCGCGATTCTCTTCAAGGAAGGGCAATACAGTCATCAATATGCCGGGCGTGCAGAACCCGCACTGCAAGCCGTGTGCCTCCCAGAAGCTCTGCTGAAGCGGATGAAGATTGGCCGGGTCGCTCGAAAGCCCCTCGACCGTCATGACCTCGTGCCCGTTGGCTTGCACAGCAAATGTCAGGCAGGAGCGTACAGGCACACCGTCCAGCAGCACCGTGCAGGCCCCACAAACGCCGTGCTCGCAGCCGACATGCGTGCCTGTGAGAGTCAGGTCGTGCCGTATGAAATCGCATAGCAACAGCCGAGGCTCTACTTTGCCGTCATAGCTCCGGCCATTCACCCTGAGAGTAATGTCCCGCTCCATAACGCTCTCCTGACCATCTATAACAAAGCGACGCTAGCCCGCAGCCGCGAGCAAACTGTCCACCACCTTATCCCAGGTAATACCCGCTACTCGCAGCCTGCCGGCCTGCCCCAGCCTTGCCGCCTCGTCGGGATCAGCCATGAGCCGCTGAATGGAGCGGGCTATGGCCGCAGGTTCGGGAGTGGTCACAAGCCCCGTCACGCTATCCTCGACAAACTCTAACACACCGCCCGCGTCGTTGGTAGTAATGACAGGCCTTGCTGCTGTGAAGGCTTCCACTGTGCCATATCCGTAGTCTTCATCAATAGGAGCAAAGTATACGGCACGAGCATTAGCGTACAGCCTGGAAACCTCAGCATCGGATGCAAACCCGGTGAACTCCACGCGCTCCGCAATGCCAATGTCACGCGCCCTGCGCTTAAGAGCAGCACTGTCCGGTCCCGTCCCGGCAACAACGGCCCGCACTCCCGGCGCGAGAGCCAGCGCATCGAGCAGCAACCCCACCCGTTTGGCTGCATCCAGTCTGTTCAGCGAGAATATGTAGTCGCCATACGGCCCTGGCTCCAGCGAAAGACCGGCCCGCAGCGGCGGATAAAGGGGAGTGCCCTCAAGCCCATTGTATCGCTGCAACCGCGCCGCCACGTTGCGTGAAATGGTGAATATCTTGCGGCTTTCGGCGAGGGTCGTATGGTCCATATCCTGCACCGTCCTCCGCACTCGCACATCTTCCGGCGTGCCTGTGAAGTCGGACATCGGAGTGCCGTACCAATCGTATACCTGCCTGAACTGGTGCACCAGCCATGTTACCTTACAGGGATGCTTCACCACATAGGACGGCCACTTGGTACAAATCGCAAGGTCCACAGGCTGCCCGTTTGCCTCTGTTATGTCAATCAAACGCCAGGCAAGAGCCGACGACACTATCTGGGGTCGCGGGTACCATTTATAAGGCAAAGCAATCACCTCTACCTTGTGCCCCCGCTCAATAAGTGCATCCTTCAGCCCCTCCACCAGCACCTCATTGCCCCCATAGACAAACGGCACCTGGGCTGTACAAATGGCTATTCGCAAGTTTGGTCCTCTAGTGAAACGTGAGCGCGTGAGGCGTGAACGCGTGAAACGTGAAACGTGAATACCGGATTGAAACGCTAAGACCCCAAGTTATCATGGTCTTGCGTTTTACGTTTTACTTCTCACCTCTCACTTCTTATTTCTCATTTCTTACGTTCACGTTTCACGTTTCACGCCTCACGCTCCCGCACCAGCGCCTCTTCCAGCTTCGCAACGCGCTCATCAAGCAACTGCCATTCTCGGGCCATCCGCTCCTGATAGGCGAACATCTCTACTGTTGAGCGTGCCACTGCCGAATTGAAGCGGTTCTGCTGCTCCACAACTGGATTGATATACCACCTGAGCAGCACGCGCACTATCCGCTTCGCATACGCGCCAAGCCGCCCCACAATGCGGGTCTCCCACGTGATAGGGAGGTGGGCCGACACAAACCATGTATCGTTCACTGCCTCAACGCTCCGCCGCATCTCCGCGAGATTAAGCCCATGCGCGTCGCCGCCTTCGCCCAGGGTAAGCCGCACTCGCCTCTCGCGTATCTGTTCGCGCAACTCCGCAAGTATCGCTGCCACATCCGGCTTCTGCTCGTTCTCCGTCTTCAACCTAATCTCCCCACAGTAACAGCCGCCACTCTCACGTCTCGTGCCCACCCCTCACGTTTCACGCCTCACGCCACGGTCCTTACGTTTTACGCATTACGTTTTACGTTCCACCGCCTCCAGCCGAGCGCGCAAATCCTCAAGCTCAAGCGAGATATCCTCGGCGGCCGCGCCCGATTGTCGGGAGATAAGCCCCGACGTGAGCAGAGACTGCACTCCCACCCTCGCCTGCACATCGGCCAGTTGGCGCGACAGTTCACGCACTGTGCGTGCCAGTGACGCATTATACTCAATCTGCTTTTGCAAGGTAGGCCATAAGTAGAGGCGGCTCATCAAGTTGTGCACTCGCCCCGCCAGCGATTTTGCCCTGCGCTGCTGTGCTTTGGCATGTGCCCGCTCATACACCTGCCAGCCCGACATGGTCTCGTCAACGTGCTTCTGTATTGTCGCCCATTTGCGGTCCAGCCGCACCGGGCCGCCAGCGGCATCCATGCTTTCCCCCTGCATTGTGTCGAGCAAGCCGAGCGATGCCTTGCGGTCCTCCTCCGGCAGGTCGCCCGCTATGCGTGCGGCTTCCGCAGGCAGAAAATCGAGCATCACCTGTTCCGGCGAGTAATGCTTCACCACGAACCGGAGACGGTTCGCATGGTAGAAGCTGTAGTAGAGGCTGCCTTTGCGGTCCAGCGTCACAGTCTCTTCGTGATAAGCCACCGCTCTTGGCTGGTAAAATGTGCTGAGGCCCTCTTTGTCAGCCCGCCAGCAGAGGTCGATGTCCTCGTAATAGACAGGGAAGAACTCATCATCGAAGAAGCCCAGTTGCTGTCCTACATCGCGCCGCATTGCCAGCGCCGCACCTGTCACAAACGATACGGCTTTGCCTGTGTCATACTGCCCGTTGTCCAATTCTCCTCGGCCTATATGGTCGACCGTGGCGAGTGGGTAATGCACCACGCCGCCCGCATGCTGGATGGTCTTGCCGTCCGGGTAGAGTATCTTGCTCCCAACAATGCCGACTTCCTCGCGGGCCAGTGTAGCCGCGATCTCTCGCAACCACGCCGGGTCAAGCCGCACATCCGGGTTGACAGTCGCCACAATCTCGCCGCTCGCCATAAAGAGGCCGACGCTCGCACCGCCGGCGAAACCCCTATTATCAGGCAACTCGACAAGATCGATCTCAGGGAAGCGCCCCCGAATAAGCTCCACGCTGCCGTCCGACGAAGCGTTATCGACAACAATAATCTCCACCCGCGGATAGTCCAGCGCCAGCAACGACTCAATGCACCCCACAATATAGGCCGAGGTGTTATAGCTCACCACGACAATAGAGGCGCTCGGAAATATATCTTGAAGCAAGCTGTCAGTAATCATAAGGTCGTTCAATTCGTACGCGCATTATAACGTAAAACGTAAAGCGTAAAACGTAAGTGCGATATTGAAACGCCAAGACGCCATGGTTTCTATGGGCTTACATTTTACTTCTCACTTCTTACGTTCACGTTTCACGCGTCACGCATCACGTCCCGATATATCTCCGCAATCCGAGCTATCTTATGGTCCCAGGTGTGTTCTGCCAGGACTTTGCGGCGGCCCGCTTCGCCCATGGTGTGGGCGGCTTCGGGACGCTGGAAGAGTAGCTGGATGCGGTTTGCCAGCGCAGCCACGTCACCGAACTGCACAAGATAACCATCCACTCCATCAGTTACCACTTCAGGCACCCCGCCCGCCCACGCGCCTATCACCGGCACCCCGTTCAGCCACGCCTCAAGATAAACTATGCCAAACGAATCTGTGCGTGACGGCATACAAAACACCGTCCCTGCGGCCTGCAAATCGCGCTTGTCCTCGTCCGATATAAAGCCAAGCCAGCGGCACTTCTCGCGCACTGCGTCCGGCAGATTGTTGTAATACTTCGTGAACTTGTCAAGCATGGTCGATCCTGCCATCAGGAAAGTAGCATCAATCCCGCGCTCCCACACGCGCTGCATGGCCTCAATCGTATGCTCGGTCCCTTTGTCATAGGCCGCCGCCCCGATATAGTAGACAATCGGCCCCTCGACACCGTACTTTCGCCTGAAGCGGTCGGCGTTTCCCCCAACCACATCATATGGATTAACTCCCACGCCAACCCTCTCCATCTTCTTAGCTGGCACTCCCAGGTTCGCCAGGAAATCGCGCTCAAGTTTGGTCTGCACAATAACTTTGGCTGCTCGCCGCTCAAGGTCAATCTGATGAGGCATTGTATAGTAACGGCTGATGCTGTTGTTGTCCGGCTCGCCAAGGTGTGTAAAGGGCGTGATGATGTGCGGTATACCAACCCGCTCGGCATAGCGCGCCCCGGCCAGTATCATCGACTCGAACGGTATATTGGTGGTATGCACCAGATCGAACGCGCCCGGCTGCAGCGCGGCGAGTGCGCGGTCAAGGCTCGGCACCCAGGGCGTGAGGCGCGACATCTTCTGCAAGAGCGGCACCGACCGCACAGGCAGTTCGCTAAGTTCCGCCATGCCTCTACGCCACGCCCTGTAATAGATCGCGGGGAGAGGCAGGTGCTTTACCGGGAAGCGGCGAATATAGACCCCGTTGTGCGTCTCCCGCTCGGACGCCACTCGCCGCGCCTTCTTCGTCCAGAAGTAATCTAGATCCCATGCATCGGTGGTCCACACCTCAACGCGATGCCCCGCCCGCGCCAGCCGCTCGGAAAGCTCCTCAAAGTAGAGCTCCGACCCGCCAATATAGGGGTAATATCGCTGAATAATGTGGAGTATTCGCATATGCCGCTATCAGACAAAAAGAATCTCCGTGGGAGATTCTTTTTGTTGGTTACTCTTTACCTGCTATCTAAGGCACCGGAGGGGTGTCGGTCCAGATGCCTGTATATTTCAGCTTCTGGAAAATGTCGGTCCGCACCTGCTTGAGAGGAGTGTTCTGCCCGATGCCGTCCAATGTCATCTGGGCAGCCGTCTGGCAGAGATCGCACGACGTACTGTGATCGGTGAACGTCATCGTGCCGTCGGCGTTCTTCTCCTTGATAAAGCACTGGGCCAGGCTCATGTGGGCGGTAGCATAGATAGCGCAGCCGCAGAAGCAAGGCACATGGCTGTATGCATCATAGTGATCCACCGCTCCCTTATAGAGGGCGGCCACACGATCATGCGCGGGCCCCGTCATGGAAGCAAGGAAGTCGGGCGCAGCAGTCGCGGGCTTGGTCTCCACAACCTCTTTCGGGTCGGGCACAGGCGCGCCAAGTCCGGGCGGCTTGCCCTCAGGAGAGTCCTGGTAGGGGGTGCGAGCAGCCTGACCGTTGTCGCACGAAACGATGGCGAAGGCTAGGAGCGGCATAAGCAACATCGCCAGCACTTTAACGGGCCGTGGTGTTCCTGCTTCCTTCTCTCGACGATTGGGGAGCCTGTTCAATGCTATCTCCTATCTCTGCTTGCTTGTACGTAGTGGTGCATGATAATCCGATGGGCATTATTATCTATAGTAAGCCACCGCTCCTACATCTTATAACAAATCCGAACGCCCGCTGTCCACTGTGGTATATTTATCACATGGACAAGACGAACCCTTACAGCCAACTCCAGGAAGAACTCCGCAAAGCCTGGGATGAACTCGACTACGCCCACCTCTGGCTCACCGCCTCTGAGTGGGACGAAAACACCAGCATGGACGACAAGCTCAACTCGGCCCAGCAAAAGGCACGACGCTATCTTGAGCTTGTCGACCGGATAAGTTGGACTATGCGAAAAGGCTAGCCCAGGAGCCTTCCCACAACGATACCCAGGTACGCCGCAAGTAATGAGCCTGCCACGCTGACGCCCACATTCAGCAGGGCAGGCATTACGTCGCCCCGCTCCAGCAGTACCATTGTGTCATAGCTGAAGGTAGAAAAGGTTGTGTAAGCGCCCATGAAGCCTGTGCCTATCAGGAGTCGGTAGGTCGTATCATCCACGAAACGATCAGCAAGCACAACCAAAGCAAAGCCAAGCAGAAAGCTGCCTGTTATATTGATGAAGATCGTGCCATAAGGCAGGCTTGCCCCGAAACGCTGTAGGAAGTAGTTCGTGAGCCAGTAGCGCACGTTCGCCCCCGCCACAGCGCCCGCGCCTATCAACAGGAACTCATTCATGCTTGCCACCCATGTGGCCGCGACCATGTTCAGGGTGCCCTTTTGTCGGCAGGTAATTTTTCCCCTCGACGTTTTGCACGGTGATAAACCCACCATTTACTTCAATCAAAGCCTCGATCTGCGGCAGCAAAGCCGCTATTTTCGACGGCACATCAACAACCACCATTACAAGAGGAAGCGCCTGCTGCACATCGGCGAAGCCGGCCATATGAACGGCACTGCCCGTCGCGCTATACCCCGCGATCCCGCGAAACAGAGTCGCCCCGGCCCCTCCATTGGAGTGAACAACCTCCAGCAGCCTCATGAACAGAGGCCGGTGCTCCACATGGTCGGTCTCCAATATATAGACAGTAAGCTGCTGCATCGGCTGGAATGATGCAAACGCCGCTACTTCGCCCGAATTATCAGCCATTTTTCACCCTCCCACACCATAAGAAAACCCTAACATAACCCCGTATCCCAGTATATTAGACCAGCAACCCACTCGCATACTTACCCCACCATTCAAACTAGGCGAGAAGAAAGTATCTGGCTGGGCTCATGCCCAGCGATAGCGTGTTCGGGATGAGGGGTGTCTGTGCGCTACTCAGGCAAGAGAGATTAGCATGACGCGCCGCTGTCGGGCAGCAGGTAAGTGTTCAGAAGAGAGGTATCGGGGTGCAGGGGCGAAGCCCCTGACGGGGTATGGGGTGTCCCCTATCCCTTCTCTTCTTGGACTCCCCTCCCAGATGTGGGAGGGGTTGGGGGTGGGTCTTCCCTTACCGATATGTCTGATTGCTCCACCCAAAATCTGAACATTTACGGCAGCAACCAACCTTGACAGCCTCCAACCAGGCCCATTATACTAACCTCACAATTGCACAACGCAAAAGCCGCGAACAGGGCTAGTAGCTGTAAAAGCGAGACGACAGAGAGCCGGCAAAGCTGAAACCCGGCGTCAGCGCATAGAGTGAATGGGCCTGGGAGCCGCGCACCGAACGTCATCACAAGTAGGCTGCGCCGGACCGCTCCACCGTTACAGGGAGCTAGCGACCGCACCCGCCTGCCATCACGCAGCAGGCAAACAGCAGAGTGCATCGCGCCAGAGAGCGGCACAAAACGTGCCGAACCAGGGTGGTACCGCGGGTTTGCCCCGTCCCTTTATATAGAGGGATGCGGGCTTTTTTATTTGCTTGGAGGAACAAAACAATGGCGAAGAAACGAATACTCACAGGCGACCGGCCTACCGGACCACTCCACCTTGGGCACTACGTCGGCTCACTGGTTGACCGCGTGCGCTTGCAGAACGAATACGACAGCTACATTATCCTTGCCGACGTACAGGCGCTGACCGACAATTTCGACAACCCCCAGAAGGTGCGCGACAACGTCAGCGAAGTTGTGATGGACTATCTTGCCGTCGGCCTCGACCCCAACGTTGTAACCATCTTTATTCAATCGCTGGTGCCCCAGATTGCGGAGCTAACGGTCTTCTTCTCAAACCTCGTCACAGTATCGCGCCTCGAGCGCAACCCGACCGTAAAAGACGAATTGCGCGAGAAAGGCATGGATGACAACGTCACGTTCGGCTTCCTGGGCTATCCCGTTTCACAGGCAGCCGACATCATGTTCGTGAACGCCAACCTCGTGCCCGTGGGCGAAGATCAGGCCCCAATGGTCGAGCTAACACGCGACATTGTGATCCGGTTTAACAACATATACGGTGAAACGCTGAACGTGCCCGATATTATGATCGGCAAAGTGCCGCGCCTGCCCGGCACCGACGGCAAAGCCAAAATGAGCAAGAGCATGGGCAACGCCATCTACCTTAAGGACGACCTCAAGACGATTGAGCGCAAGGTCATGAGCATGTACACCGACCCCACCCGCCTGCGCGCCACCGACCCCGGCCACGTCGAGGGCAACCCTGTCTTCACCTATCACGATGCCTTCAACCCGAACAAAGAAGAGGTCGAGGAGATGAAACGCCTCTACCGCATCGGCGGCATAGGCGATGTAGCCGTCAAGCGCGCACTCGTCAAGGCGCTCAACGACTTCCTTGACCCCATCAGGGAGCAGCGCGCCAAATACGAGGACAAGCCGGAGCTGGTGCGCGAAATCCTCATGGAAGGCACACGAAAAGCGCGCCACGCAGGAGAAAATACCCTGCGATTGGTGCGAGAAGCGATGAAGATAGATTATTTCCCCGGCACAGACCTGGAAGTGTAAGCGGAAAAAGAGAAGGCAACAAGCAAGAGGCGGAGGCGGCAGTACCTCCGTCTCTTGCGTTTTCCTGGCATGATACAATAGCGCCATGAATAAGCCACCTGCTCCCGCACCAATAGATGTACTGACTGAAATACCGCCATTACTACAGAAGTTCTTGCAGCGAAGGCGTGTGGGCCTCTCCACCATAGCTGAGTTGCTGGCCGAATTCGGCATCGAGCGCCCGCTCTTCTTCGAGATGGTGCTGATAAGGATGACGCAGGGCATCTTCGGCAAGGACGAAATCACGCTTGCCGAACTGCGCGCATATGACCCTTATGCCGTCATAGAGCATCACACCGAGTACATTGCCCGGCTGCACGAGAAAGGGCTGGTGCTCCAGGATGAGCACGGCAACATTACTCTATCGCCCGTGGGCAGACGTGCTATCGACAGGCTCCATACCGAAGGCACGAGCTACGTTGCGGGCCGAATGGTACTCCCTCATGAGACATTGGAGAGGCTGGCAGGCGAACTAAGGCGCTGCGCCGACGCTCTCGCGGCAGACCCGGCGCTCACACCAAGGCCCGGAAGCCACCTGGCGGGCTACATGTCGCTGAGTCGCTACGGCGACCACTCAAAACCCATGGTGCGCATCGAGCAGGCCGTAGGCGAGCTATGGGGAGCGCGCGATGACGTTTACACAGCGGTGTGGCGCGAAGCCGATATGGAAGGACCGCCCTTGGATGTGCTGTCGCATATATGGTCGGGTGCTGCCACGGTGAGCGATCTCTGCGAAGCCTTGAAGATGAAGCAGACGCCGGAGGATATCGAAAGCAGCCTGTCGTGGCTGGCGGAGCACGAATACGTTGAGCGCGACGGTGATAGCGTAAGCATGACCCCGATGGGCGTCATGGCTCGCGATGATATCGAAAGCGAAACCGACCGCCTCTACTTCGCCTACTGGCCCCAGACCACCGCCGAAGCAGAATGGACCTGCGACACGCTCCGAGACCTGGTAGCCAAATTGCTCACCCCACAATAGCTGGCACGAAACCTGAAATACAAACCCCATACGCAGTGCACAATACACAGTACGAACCACGAGCCGATGGAAGATATAACAGTAACATCCTGGAACGAACTGAACGAGCGCCTGTACGAAAACTCGTGGAGCGAGAAACTGGGGCGCTTCAGGTCACCGCTTGCTTACAGGGGTATGCAAAACGCCGAGTTCGACCTCACAACTAGCCTTGTGCGGCTCGGCGGCTCCTACGACAAGCACGAGGACGATCTCCTGCGCAACTTCAGGAAGTACGCCTTCCACAAGGCCGATATGGGCGATTCTATCTGGTACTGGCTCGCGCTCGCCCAGCACCACGGCTTGCCCACCCGCCTGCTTGACTGGAGCTATTCACCGTTCGTGGCCCTTCACTTCGCCACAGCCGATATTGAGCTTTTCGATCGTGACGCTGTTGTGTGGTGCGTAGACTACATCGAAAGCAACAAACTTCTGCCCAATAGCCTCAAGGCGCTCCTCGATAGAGCTGATTCTAATATCTTCACCGCCGAAATGCTCAGCGAAGTGGCAAACAATCTGCCCGACTTCGAGAGGCTGTCCGAGGACGACTTCGTGATCTTTCTGGAGCCTCCCTCGCTTGACGAGCGCATCGTCAACCAGTACGCCCTCTTCTCGCTCATGTCGCGCCCAAGCGCCAACCTTGACCAGTTCCTTCTCGAACGCCCACACATCTACCGCCGCCTCATCATCCCCGCCGCCGTCAAATGGGAGGTGCGCGACAAGCTCGACCAGGCCAATATCACAGAGCGAGTGCTGTTCCCCGGCCTCGACGGTTTGAGCCGCTGGCTGAAACGCTACTACAGCCCCAGGAACCTGTGAATCCCCGCTCGCCGGAAGGCCGTCCGCTCTTGCTCGACCTTCTGCGCCACACTATTGGCGCCAATGTAACCGTGGAAAGCAGCGATGTAGTCAACCGCTACCACGACTATGTGGTTCTCCGTGTGCAGCTTGCCAACCCCGCCTCCACCCTGATAGTCAAACTGGCAGGCCCGAATGCAACGATTGCCTGTCCCTTCGACCGGACCGCAGCATCGCACAATCTGGTGTCACAGAACACGACCGTTCCCGTCGCGCACGTAATCGCCGCTGATGTCTCATATGCCCGATGGCCCTGGCGCTACCTGATAATGGACTACATTCCCGGCATTGAATGGGCTGAACTGGCGCCCACGTTGACCGAAGAGCAGAGGCAGCATGCGTACACCCTCATAGCTCAGGCTGTGGCCGGACTGCACAGCATCCGTTTCGCACAGTTCGGAGGCTTCCCTTTCGAGAGGCAGGCCCACACCTTCAGGTCGTTCACGCACGCCCTCCACGAACGCGCCCGAAAGCGCATCGCCCAGAAGGATCATGCAGCGATGTTCGCGAAACTGCTCGATGAAAGAGCTGGTCTCTTCAGCGGTGTAACAGAACCTGCTCTCTGCCACGAGGATCTCCACAAGCACAACATTCTATTCCGGCCCGAGGGCAACAAATGGAACCTGGCAGCAATCCTTGATTTCGACAGCGCCTGGGTAGGCTCCCCGGAATCCGACCTCGCTCGTATAGAAATGTGGTACAGCGGTGCGGTCGACTTCCTTCACGATTACCGCACACTGCGGTCCATCTCGTCCGGTTATGCTGAGCGCCGCCCAATCTACCAGTTGCTATGGTGCCTTGAGTACGCCGCCAACACTCCAGAACACCTGGCCGACACCCGCAGGCTCTGCACCGAGCTTGGGCTCCCACCAATTGAGGGCTTCGCGCCCCGGCTCTAACTGCTGGCACATAAGTTGCGACGGCTGCTGCTATACTCCAATGAGGATAAAGCAATGCCGCCAATTGACACTAAACAACGCGAAAAGTGGCCCGCTCCCCACAAAGGCCCCTCCGTCAGCCATGTAGAAAGCGAGGTTTCCAAAGCGCTGGAACAGCTCCCCACCGATCCGCTACGCGCAAAGGCAAGGGCAGTGCTGGCCCTGCTTCGAGAAGAGTATGGCGAGCCGAAATGGCCGGTGCTCGATCCACTGGGCACGCTCATAGAGATCATGCTGTCGCACAGAACGGCTGACCCCCAAACGTGGGCCGCCTTCCTGGAATTGCGCCGCCGTTTCCCCAATTGGGAAGATGTCTCCAACGCCCCTGTCGCCGAAATCGAAGAGGCTATCCACGGCACCACGTGGCCCGAACAAAAAGCGCCGCGCATCAAAGCGGTTCTCCAGAAGATAATGCAGGAAAGAGGCAGCCTCGACCTGTCATTCCTCAACACCATGCCTCTCGATGAAGCCGACGCATGGCTGCAAAGCCTGGGCGGAGTAGGCCCAAAGACCTCAGCCTGCGTGCTGCTCTTTGCCTGCCACAGGCCCATTTTGCCCGTTGACACCCACCTTCACAGGGTCAGCATCCGCCTCGGCCTCATCGGCCCAAAGGTGGACGCCAATGCCGCCCACGCGCTTGTACAGGCGCTCCTGCCCGACCCCACCAACGAATTCGACGTGCTGGCCTTCCACCGCGACATGCTGCTTCACGGCCAGCGTATCTGCGTCTGGCGAGACCCTAAGTGCCCCAAATGTGTGATCAGGGAATGGTGCGATTACTACGCGGCGCACCCTGAAAAGCACGTAGAATCCAGGTCGCGATCCATCTAGGTCTTTAGAACTAGGTTAGACAATCGTAATATGGGACCTTTGTCCGTACTCTTTCAGCTCGCAATCAGGTATATTTAACAGCGAGCGCAACAGGCTGTATTAACCCGTTGCGACCGCCTGCTTAAAGCGGCAGACGAAATAATTCTTGTAGGTAAGTGATGAGTGTTAGAGTAAAACAACAGAAGAGTCTTATAGAGCGGTTCAAGACATGGGTTCGCAACAGCCCGCCGATGCGCTACCCCGACCTCGGGCTGATTTCGCTTGGCGTATTTATTATGCTGATGGGCGTGGGCGCTATTGTGCCTGTGCGTACTATCTATGCGCGCGATCACGGCTCCACCATGGCCGAGCTTGGCATGATGGCGTCGGGCTTCTTGCTTGGACAGTTCATATTCCAATTGCCCGCCGGCTGGGTCTCCGACAAATGGGGCCGCAAGCCTCTACTCGTGTGGGGCATCGCCATTGGCGGCCTGATCTCGTTCCTCTTCCTCGCCAACGACAATCCGTGGTACTTCATTGCCCTTCGCTTCGTTGAAGGCGCAGCGAGCGGCGCGATTGCCCCAGCAGCCAACGCTTATGTAATCGACGCGGTTCCTCCCAGGGAGCGCGGCGCGGCGTTCGGTTGGCTTGGCTCGGCCTTCAGCGCAGGCTTTATGATGGGTCCGGCCATCGGCGGCTTCATCAGCGATTGGTTCGGGTATGAGGCTCCGTTCATTTTCGGCGGTGTCACAGGTCTCGCTACTGCCGTCTTCGTGGCCGTAAAGATGACCAACCGCAGGCCCGGTGAGAAAACCCTTGATGTTCAGGATCTGGATGAAAAGGAAGTCGAGGAGAAGAACACGAAGCTCATACCTCGAAGGCTCTTCCGTCCTGCGCTGGCAGGCGCACTCTTCATCTTCATAGCGGCGGGCTTCGGTGATGGACTCTTTATCTCCATCTGGTCGCTCTGGCTAAACGATCTGCACGCGTCGAACTCATTCATAGGCCTGACGTTTATTACGTTCTCGCTGCCGCTAATGGTACTAATGCCTATTACAGGCAAGCTGGCCGACAAATACAGGCTGCTGCCTCTGATTATCGTTCCAGGTCTGCTGGTGAGCATGGTATACCTGACCTATGCCGTGACCACCAACCTGTTCGTGATAGCCGCGATGGGCCTTCTTGAGGGAACTCTGCTGGCAGTCTCGATACCGGCCATCAGCGCCTACACAGCTAACCTGTCGCCCGACAACGCGAGAGGCAAGCTGCAAGGCGTCATAAGCACAACGCGCACAATGGCGGGCTTTGTTAGCTCGATGCTGGTTGCTCTCCTCTACGGAGCCAGCATGATTTATCCATTCATCATGCTGACAGTAACACAGATCGGTATGACGGTCATTGGCGGTATCTTGCTCTGGCAGGTCGAGCGCAAATCACGCAAGCTAAAGGCCGATGCGCCCGAACTTATCGAGCCACTGACTTCCCACGGAACAGCCATGGTAGGCGACGCCGCCCGCTAACCAAATAACTCTAACCAGCAAAAAGACCGCACCCTCAAGGCAGCGGTCTTTTTCCATCCCTCAACCGACAGCCGACGGCAGACCGCAGACCGCAAAACTGACAACTGACAACGCGGTACTCGGTACTCGGTACTCGGTACTGGTTAAACAGAAAACCCAGACAATCCGTGAGGACCATCCGGGCTTCTGTTTCTCTGTCCTTGCAGGCGAACCTGCGCGACTGGAGTAACTTGAGTATAGGCTAACCACAGGCGGCAGTCAACAATCAAAGGCGCTTGTTTTCCACATCCATAAGAAACTCGGAAGGGAGATAAACGGTCCGGCACTCTGCTACATGACTTCATTTACTATTCTATAGGTACGGAAAATTACGTACTGCAGCTTGACATTGCCTGCATTACGCTGCTATAATCAGCCCGTATGCTGGTTTAGTGGGCTGACGTGGCTGAACGCACGCTGGGAGGCGGTTCCACCCTCGCACTGTCCTATAGAAACCTGCTAAAGCTGTTTTCGGCCTATGCGAATACGCCATAAGATATTGGCGGGGTACCTGGCGTTGATCGCCGTCGCGGTGGTACTTGTCTTCTTCTTCCTAATAACCATCTCGGATATCAACCGCCGCTACTCCGATCTGATCAACCGAGACCAGAATGTCCTCCTCCAGGCTAACAACCTCAGATCGGGCATTCAGCGTCAGATAGTGGCTGCCCGTACCTACGAGCTTAACCCCGACCTCAGCCTCCTCGTCGAATACAACGACGCCTTGCGGGCACAGCAAGAGGCTATTAACAACATCACCCCGTTGTTGATGGCCGAAGATGACCGCCAAACCCTTGATCAGATAAAGAAAACAAGCCAGATCTACACCCGCCTCGCGGACGAGACCATCGAGCTTGTCGGACAGGGCCGCAACGGCGACCAGGTTAATATGCGCCTGCTGCAAGGCGAGACCGCGCGCTACGCCCTCCTGAACACCACCGAAACGTTCATCGCCAAGAAGAACCAGCAGGTGGCTGAGGCCCAGGCACAGCTAGCCGCGCATGTCGATGAAATCTCCACACAACTGCTCCTCTGGTCCCTCGTGGGCGTTATTGGCGCGCTTATAGGCGTGACACTGCTTACAGAGGGCTTTACATCTCCTCTCCGCAGGCTCATGCGCAATATACAGGGCATCACACAGGGCGATTTGCAGACCGCCGTCGCCATCAGGTCGCGCGACGAGATCGGTGAGCTTGCGGCAGTTCTGGAAGCAATGCGCAAGCGTTTGTCAGCCGCAGCAGGACAGAACGAAAGCCTTCTGAGAAGCGCGCGCGCAGAAGCAGAGAAACTTGCCGCCACTCAGCAAGAGCTGAAAGAAGCCAATACTGACCTGCAAGAAGCTCTCGAAACCGAAGTAGACGCACGCCGTCGCATCGAGGAGCTTGACAGGCTGAAGTCGGAGTTCGCCGGGATGATCTCGCATGAGCTAAAGACGCCTGTCTCGTATGTCTACAACTATGCGGGCGCGCTCAAGGAGCACAGTGCCAGCCTGAACGAAGGCCAGCGCAGCGAGTTCCTTACAGCCATTCAGGGAGAAGCTCAACACCTTCTCACCCTGATTGACGATATCCTCGCCAGCTCCCTGCTCGATGCGGGCGGGCTAAGCCACAGGTTTGTCGAAACCGATCTACGCAAGCTCACTGACGCCGTAGTGAAGGATCACCAGCTTACAACCAGGCGGCACACAATCAGCATAAAGGGGCCAGACAACCTGCCCGTGCGAGCAGATCCCACACGCCTCAAGCAGGTCTTGAACAACCTGCTGTCCAATGCCATCAAGTATTCGCCGCAGGGCGGGCCTATCGAGGTGAGACTGCGAGCTAACGAGCTTGACGGCACCGCGCTTATCTATGTGCGCGACAACGGTATAGGCATCGACCCCAAGGATGTGCCGAAGCTATTTGACCGCTTCAGCCGCATCCAACGCAAAGATACAGTGGCGATTCCCGGCAGCGGCCTCGGCCTCTACATCGCCCACCATATCGTAGAAACACACGGCGGGACGCTGACGTTGCAGCCTGCGCCCGGTAAGGGTACAATCGCAGAGGTAACTGTGCCCCTGCTGATCGAATCGTCGGACGAAGATATCCCGACAGATTTCGGTCAGACGGAGCAGGCTGAAGCTCGCAACGGCAGACGACGTGCCCGCCAGGCTACTAGCCGCAGGGTTTACCAGAACGGCAACGGGCACAATGGCCGTGCCAACGGTAACGGTAACGATAACGGCAATGGACATGTAGAAGTAGCTGAAAAAACAATAACGCCCGACAACGACACGGCTGCCGCAATCGAACCAAATACGCAAGACACTGCCGCAGAGGCAGACGAGGCGACTAGAAATAAAGAGAGAGTGGCACTATGAGCAACACCACTAATTTCGACCACATAACAGGCGAATACGAAATAATCGAGGACAAACCGCAGCGAGAAGGCCCAATCCGGGTGCTGGTAGTAGACGACCAGCCCGTGTTTACCGAGATGCTGCGCGTCGTGCTCGACATGCAAGAGGATATAAAGGTCATCGGTATGGCCTTCACCGGAGACGAGGGTCTGCGGATGGCAATCGAAACCAAACCCGATGTGCTGCTGGTAGACTATCATATGCCCGGCATGACCGGTCTTGGGGTTATCCAGGGACTGCGGGAGGCTGGCGAGGACACTACTGTGGTAGTGCTAACCGCAGACACGGGTGAAGCGGTCATGGCGGAGGCAATCGCGGCGGGTGCTGCCGGCTACATAACCAAGCAGCAAGCGCTCAGCGAAGTAGTCCAGGCGGTAAGAACGGCCTCTGAAGGCGAACCTGTGGTGCCGCCCTTCATGATCCCCCGCATCCTGTCGCACTTCCACCGCCAGCAACAGCGCGAGCAGCAAGCCGAGCTACTGAAGGCACGCCTCTCTGCCCGCGAGATAGAGATACTCGAGCAGTTAGCGCGAGGCAAGAGCAACGAGTCGATCAGCGAAATCTTCGTGCTAAGCCCGAACACTGTGCGAACCCACATTCAGAACGTTATCAAGAAGATGGGCGTCCACTCCAAGCTGGAAGCCACAACGCTCTCCTTGCAACTTGGCATAATAACCATGCCCAAGGATTGACCAACCCGCCCCTACCCACACACCAACAACAAACATGAGCCATACCGCTGACGAACTGAAACATGAAGCTGCGTTGCGCGCGGTTAAGTACGTGCGCGACGGCATGGTGCTGGGCCTCGGCTCCGGCACCACAGCCGAGCACGCTGTCAAAGAGATCGGACGGCGCGTTCAGGAAGACGGGTTGAGGGTGCGCGGCGTGCCCACCTCGGATAAGATTGGTACCCTAGCGGTAGAGTCAGGCATACACCTCACATCGCTGGAGCAAGACCCTCAGATCGACCTCACGATAGACGGTGCGGATGAGGTTGACCTCAAGACCCTGAACGCCATCAAGGGCCTTGGCGGCGCACTACTCCGAGAGAAAATCGTGGCGTTGGCCTCCAGGGAAGAGATATTAATTGTTGACGAGAGCAAAGTGGTGCGGCGCCTCGGTGAGCACACTCCCGTCCCGGTAGAAGTAGTGCAGTTCGGCTGGAGCCGTACCCGCGATGAGCTACAGAAGCTGGATTGCATCGCCACACGCCGCGAATCCCCCACCGGCGCACCCTTCGTCACCGACTCTGGCAACTACCTGATCGACTGCAAATTCCCATACGTCAAGAACCCCCAGCGCCTGAGCGACAACATAATCCGCATCACAGGCGTAATTGAACACGGCCTCTTCCTCAACATCGCCAGGCGAATAATAATCGCCAGCGAAGCCGGGGTGCGGGTGGTGGAGCGAAAAACGTAAAGCGTAAAACGTAAGACCATAGAACCTTGGCGTCTTGGCGTCTTGGCGTTTCAACTCCGTATTTACGTTTTACGCTTTACGTTTTACGTTTCATCTCCCTAACTAAACCACGGCGAGCGCCGCAGATGCTCTTCCCTCGTCTCAATGGGGCCGCGCTGAGACGGCCGGCGTCTGAGGCTGGCTCCTACTGTCGACAGATCGACCCTTGTGACCTCATGCACGCTTGGGTGCGAGCCGTAGTTGTTCGCGTACACCTGCGTCACTTCCGCGCCAAAGAAGAGGATCTGGGCTGAATAGTAAATCCAGACAAGTATTACCACGAGTGAACCTGCCGCCCCGAAGGCTGAACCGACATTGGCGAAGCTGAAGTAAATCCCCAGCACAACCTGCCCCACAACGAACAGGAGCGACGTCACAATCGCACCGAGCCATACGTCCTTCCACGGGATCTTCAGGTCGGGCAGCACCCTGAAGATAATGGCAAACATGAGCGTGAGTATGCCAAAGCTGACCAGATAATTCACCAGTTGCAGCAATAGTGAGCCGCCCGGAATCGTGTCGCGCACAAATTCACCGATGCTGGCGATAACAGCGTTAGCGATAAGCGAGAGAAGCAGAAGCAGGCCGGAAACAAGTACCATCAAGAACGACAGCAGATTGTTAATGATCATAGTCATTATGCCGCCGCCCTCTTTCTTCGGCACATTCCAGATCAGGTTGAGCGCGTTCTTTAGCTGGTTAAATATCGCCATCGCGCCAAAGAAGAGGCCAAGCAGGCCAATCAGTGACGCGATAATGCCAGTGCCGGGCGAGCTTGCACTCTTGATGATAGACGCTACTGTATCAGCCCCATCCGGACCGAGAAAGCCCTTGAGCGTATCGGCCACCTGTCCTGATGCAGCGGCACCCCCAAAAACCAACCCCGCTATGCCTATTACAATAACGAGCAGCGGCCCAATCGCGAAGATCGCATAATAGGCAAGAGCCGCCCCCAGTGTGCTCGCACGGTCATCTCCAAATTCCTTGAAGGCGAGCTTGAACAGGTTGAATATATCTTTCGGTTTCATGGCATTTACTCCTCGTCAGGATGTGCCTTTTAGCTCATTCGGGGTCGCCCTCCCCTTCGTCCGGCTCCTCCTCCGAACCGTCATCATCTGAACCCGACGCCGAGGCCGCCCGTGAGGCGCGGTCCAGTCCCGCGATCACGATCACATATTCGCCACGCGGCTTCGTCTCAGTCACATGCTGTAGAATAGCAGAAATCGGCCCACGCTCGACCGTCTCGTACATCTTGGACAGCTCGTGGGCAAGCGCGGCCTCCCGGTCGCCGTAAACCTCAAGAGCGTCACGCAAGAACGCTTGCAGCCGGTAGGGGCTTTCGTAGAAGACAAGGGTGTGGGGTGAGTTGGCATCCACCGCCATAAATCGCTTGCGAGGGCCGGGCTTGCGCGGCGGAAACCCTCTGAAAGTAAAGCTATGCAGGGCCAATCCCGATAGCACCAGCGCCATAACAAAGGCAGCTGGCCCCGGAATCAAAGTGAACGGTATACCGGCCTCGATTGCCCGCCGAACTAGCGTGTAGCCGGGGTCGGATATACCCGGCGTTCCCGCGTCAGTAACTACAGCGACCGATTTGTTCTGCTGGAGAATGTCTATGATGCGCGCGCCCGCCCTAGCTTCATTATGTTCGTGGAAAGGCAGTTGAGGTTTATCAATGCCGAAATGCTTGAGCAGCATCCCCGTCTTGCGTGTATCCTCGCTCGCCACCATATCAACCTTACGCAATGTATCGAGGGCGCGGAGAGTTATGTCCTCCAGGTTGCCGATAGGCGTAGCAACTAAATAAAGCATGTGGGCCTCTCGTGGTGAAGGGTAGCCGTGACTGTTATCAGGGACAGTATAACGCAGAAAGACAACCGACCGCTGACGGCGGACCGCGTTGTCAGTTATCCGTTGTCCGTTTTGCAGTCGGCGGTCTGCCATCGTCACTGACAACGGACAACGGATAACTGACAACTACGCAACTCACCCGTGGTGGAAAAGCTTGCCACGCCGCTCACATTGGTGTACGTTTGTTCTATATTATCGGAGTGACACAGATATGCCGTTTGATGCAGCGGAAGTAGCCAGGCAGATAGAAGCAAGCCGGGGCAGTGTGCGGGCCGAGGAAGCCGTGCGGTTAGACGCGCTCGACCTTGCATACCGCATCTACCATGCTGTGGGCGAAACAGAATGGGAACAGCGGGTGCAGGATACTGCAACCCGGCGCTGGGTAGCGGCCCCATTGTCGCCCTTGCAGAGCTTCCCTGCACATAAATCAGCCGCACCCGATTATCGCGTTGTCGCCACCGACTCGTCGTTCATAGCGCCCGACAAGCACCGCGGCGCGATGTCTCATCTCGTGAACGTGGGACGCGTGATGCTCCTCTACGGCGACCAGCGCGCCGCCGAGATCGATAATACACCCAATCACTATCCCGAGCTTGCTGCCGACGATGAAGAATCGTTCTCAGGCAAAGTGCTGGGAGCCAAGTGCGCCCTGCGCGAATTGCAGGAGCTTTACTCATGGGCCAGCCAGTACGGTGCGGACGTCGCGCTGGTCGATGGGTCACTTATGCAGCTTGTAAACGTCCTCTCTAAAGAAAGCCAGGTGATGCAGATTATGTCCGAATATCTGCAGACGCTGCAGGCGTTCGAGCAGATTGGCGTGCCTGTTGTCGGCTACATCAGCCAACCCGCCAGCGGCATGGTCATGCGGGCCATACGCCTGCTCGCCTGTGAGCAGCAAACCCCTCACGAGCAGAGGCCCGAAGACCCCTGCACCTGCTCGCCGCTCTGGAGCATAGACGACTCCGACCTCTTCGCCGAGCTAATCGCTGATGGCGAGCGCTCGCCCGTGTTCCAGGCAGTGTATAGAGACCTGGTCGGCCCCAACGCGAAGATAGCCGAAGATGTCGTGTTCGCCTACCTGGGCACCCAGTACGAGATCGCCCGGCTGGAGTTCCCGCTCTGGGTCGCCAACAAGGGTCTTCTCGAAAGAACCATCGAAATTATCCTGCACCAGTGTAGGCTCGGCAAAGGCTATCCCAATGCCCTCCTCCTCGCGCACCAGTACGCAGTGCTCCACAACACAGACCGTGAAAGCTACTATTTCTTGCTGGAGCGGGCAGGCCTAATGAGAAAACCAACCGAGAAAGCGCAGGGAAAACGCACGGTCGGGCAGGCTATCTAGCAACAACCATTATGAGATTGGGTAAGCAATGACAGCAGCAGGACGCAAGCAAGTGGGCGAAGTAATCGCCGCCTCATACAGCAGCTTTACAGTAGAAAGCTACGAACTCAACGCCACGCCCCCATTAGGCGGCCTCGTGGTGGCCGAGGGTGTGCTCGGCGTGATTTGCTCGGCGCGCACCGAGGGTCTGGGCCCCATATCGGCGCGAGGAGCGCTGGGGGACGAGGACGGCGGGGTCTACAAGCTTTATCCCGACCTTGAGCGCACACTGCGTTCCAGCTTTTCGGCGCTTGTCGTGGGCTGCTACGACCAATCAAGCGGTGGTGATGTGACCGTCTACACGTTCCCGGAATGCCCCCCTCGCGTGCATTACAAATGCTGGCTGGCGTCCGACGATGAGCTTGTGAAGTTCACCGGCAGGCCCGACTACTTGAGATTGCTGCTTTACTCCATGGAAAGCGATGCCAGCAACATCGACCAGGTGCTTATCCACCTCATCGTGAAGGCGTTTCGGGTCCGAGGCAACGACCGGGAATGGCTCTCGGCCACAGCGGAGTACCTGGGCAGGCAGTTGAAAGGCCAGTACGACCGCTTGCTGGCAATATTGAAAACGCTTGACGCGCTCACTATGGAGAAGCAGAGCGCCCCGGCGGCCGGAATCGCCAAATCGGTCGGCCAGATCAGAATGTAATTGACGGTTGAGAAGGGTGGAGGGTAATGGATAGCAACGGCAATAGTAACAGCCTCGTATCGCAGCTACTGGCACGCACAGAGGCCGAACGCAACGGCAAGCACGCGCCAACAGAGCGCGCCCTGCTGGGGCAGGTGACAGCCGCCGATACCGAGCGGGGCGTAACGGTGCATCTACGACGCGAACAACCCGTGGAGCTGCTGCGACAGGGACAGTTTGTGGTCGTAGAAGGCCAGCACGTGCGCTTCTTCGGCACGATCAATTCGTTCAGGCTCGCCACAACAGACCCCGCCGTCGGCATGGACCCGCCCGATGTGGGTTCGTCGCTTATACGCGAGACCCTTTCCCGCTCCACCACCTACGCGGAGTGCAACGTGCGCACGGCCCTCGAGCTATCGCCGGAAGGTATGCCCCGCCCCGCTCGCACCATCCCCGGCCCGTTCAGCCAGGCATACGGCGCAGGCACAGGCGACTATGAAACGGTATTCGGCAAGGAAGACAAGCACCACTTCATGATCGGGTCGCCCCGCGAGCTTGACGCCTCGGTGGCCGACCAGGCACCCATCTGCATTGATTTACGCCGCTTCGTGGAACGCTCCAACGGCATATTCGGGCGTTCCGGCACAGGCAAGAGCGTGCTCGCCCGACTTCTCCTCTCAGGGTTGATCTCCACTGATAGCTGTGTGAACCTCATCTTTGATATGCACTCCGAATATGCTGCTGAAAAGCGGCTGGAATCGGGCATTGTCGCCAAGGGTCTGCGCGAGCTATTCGGCAAGAGCCGTGTCGCCCTCTACACAATGGACGAAGAAGCCAGCAGGCGCGGAGGCGGCGTCGATGGCACAATCCGCATCCCCCTCAACGACATCACGATAGACGATATAGAGGCACTGGCGTCCGAGCTAAAGATGAGCGAAGGATCGGCTGCCCTCATTACAGCACGGCAGGTGCACCGCAAGTTCGGCCACGGCTGGATTGAGCGCCTGATCGCCATGACCCAGGAAGAGCTAAACGAGTTCAGTAAAGACACAGGCGCGCACCAGGGATCGCTCGAGGGTCTCAAGCGCAAGCTAGAGATGATCTCCGACCAGAAGTTCGTGGTGAAGTCAGGCGAGAAGGTCGGCACAGGCATCGACGGGCTGATAAACGACCTGAAGGCGGGCCGTCATGTCATACTTATGTTCGGCCAGCACAGGAGCACTCTTGCCTACATGCTTGTAGCCAACATCCTGACCAAACGCATCCACGAAAGGTGGGTAAGTTGGTCGGAGGACCACGAGGATGGCAAGGCCGAGCAGCCCAAACCTCTGATGATTACCATCGAGGAGGCGCATAAGTTCCTCGGCCGAGACAGCGCGACCATCTTCGGCACCATCGCCCGTGAAATGAGAAAGTATCTGGTCACCCTGATGGTCATCGACCAGCGTCCATCCGGTATAGATGATGAGGTAATGAGCCAATTGGGCACACGTATTACAGCTTTGCTCAATGATGAGAAGGATATCGACGCTGTTTTCACCGGAATCCGAGGTGGTAGCCAGCTAAAGACGCTTCTAACCACCCTCGACAGCAAGCAAGAAGTGATGTTGATGGGCCACGCTGTGCCAATGGAGGTCGTACTGCGTGTGCGCACCTTCGACCAGAACTTCTACAAGGCTTTGCAAACAGGCGGTACAAAAGCAGCCCGCGCCGTTGAAGAGAACATCGTGAAGGCCGACAAAGCGAAGGTCAGCCTTGAGGATCTTTTCGGCGATTAGGCAACACGTCACGCGAGATGCTTGAGGATTTCGTCCACCGTCTCCTCAAGGCTCAGGTGTGTGCTATCGACCACAGCCCACCCTGCCGCCTCATACTCAGACGGCAACATCGCGTCGTGGACAACCTCGATAAGGCCCCTCAGTCCCTCAGTATCGTAGCTCTTGTTTGTGCGCGTAGCATTGCGGGCCTGCGCCGAGTCGAGGTCGGGACGCAAAAGCACCTTGTGCAATGCATGCGGCTCTAACGGTTCTTCGAACAGTTCCGCTGCTTCGTGCGGCCAGATCACATCGTCAATCACCACGGCGAAACCGGCGTCCGCATAAAGTCGCGCCGTATGTGCAGCTGCATTACGAGCAAGACGGAACTGGCGTGTGGTCTCCGCTGTCCAGACAGGCACCGGGTCAGCCAATCCCGAGACCACCCACTCACGCAGGTTATCTACGGGGATATGTAGACCGAACGGAAACCGCTTCATCAGCGCGTTCGACACAGACGTCTTGCCCGCACCGGGCGTGCCCGTCAGCAGGAAGATTGGCGCTTTATTCGGCACTGGCTCTCCAATAACTCGCTCACAATGCTTATCTTCGATACAAGATCCTGTATCCCATCCACAGGGCATGCCCAATTTGCCCCTTGTCATTGTGGACCGAAACAGCGTTTCCCGCAAGTCAGTATTGTTGCGTCCCAGGGTTTGCTAGTGTGGTACTCGGTACCGTGCTAACAAAATAATGTCGGTGTCACCGCCTTCCCTCCGCCTTGTCATTCTGAACGAAGTGAAGAATCAACCTCCATACTAATTTCTACCCGAACGGATTCTTCGCTACGCTCAAGAATGACACTGCCTGGCGGGGTGAGCTTATCTGCCACATCTTTGTTAGCAATGCACTCAACTGACACCGCTTTGTGGGCGAGCTTAAACACGCAGGCGCACACCCCGCCTTGATAGAGCGGGGTGTGCGCCTGCGAATAACCTTTTAGCCGTTCACGACCTCCCCACCATTCGGGTGCAGTATCTGGCCGGACATGTATGATGAGTCCTCCGAGGCGAGGAACACATAGCTTGGGGCTACTTCTGCCGGTTGGCCGGGACGCTTCAGCGGGACGTCCGCGCCAAAGCTCTTTACCTTATCGGGCGGGAATGTCGACGGAATGAGGGGCGTCCAGATCGGGCCGGGGGCAACGCCGTTCACGCGGATACCCTTCTCGGCAAGCGCCTGTGACAAAGAGCGCGTGAACGCAACAATCGCGCCCTTGGTCGACGAATAGTCGAGCAGTTGCGGGATGCCCTTATAGGCTGTCACGGATGTCGTGTTGATTATCGCGCTGCCCTCTCTTAGATGCTTCAGGGCTGCCTTGGTCATGTAGAACATCGAGAAGATGTTGGTGCGGAATGTACGCTCCAACTGCTCCGACGTTATGTCTTCAATGCTGTCCTGCGGATGCTGCTCGGCGGCATTATTCACCAGGATATCCAGCCCGCCCAGCTCGCGCACGGTCTGCTCAACAGTAGATTGGCAAAACTTCTCATCGCCAATATCGCCGGGGATGAGGATGCAGCGCCGGCCCTCTTGCTCGACCTGTTTCTTCGTTTCTTCTGCATCCTCGTGCTCGTTCAAATACACGATAGAAACATCGGCGCCTTCCTTGGCAAAGTCAATCGCCACGGCGCGTCCGATTCCACTGTCGCCGCCCGTGATGAGTGCGATCTTGTCCTTCAGTTTGTCGCTGCCCTTGTATTCCGGCCTCTCGGACTGCGGATTTGGCGTCATTTCGGATTCAAGCCCCGGTTGGCGGTCCTGTTGCTGTGGCGGCAGTGTTTGCTGCTTCTCTTGCTGCTGATCAGACATTTAGTTTTCCTTTCATCCATGGAGATGTGACATATATGCAACAGGCCCGTTACAGCACGCGGGCCTGTTCATGACCATTGTTTGCGAACGAGATTGTCCCGACGCTACCTATGAGACCGCGATCTGTTCGAGGCCTGTGCTCTTAGACAGGAAGCCAACACGCTGTAGAGCTTGCACTTCCTCTGCGGCGTTCTTTCCTGCCACAAACGCATGGTCAGAGTTGTAGTATTCCCACTCGCTGTAGCGGCCCGACAGAATGATGTCCCTATCACCTAGCCAGTCGCGGATTGTATCCACGTTCTGCTTGCGTGCGTGATCGTACACCACGTAGGCGTAAGGCATGTCCACCTGGTTCGCCGCAAGGATCGGATCGTCCTCGCGAATGATGCCAGCCTTACGGCAGTCATCAATGCAGCGCTGGATTAGCTCATCCCCGTCGCACGGTAGCTCCTTATACTCCGAGTAGGTAATCTCGCAAGTGAGGCCAAAGCCGCCCGGCGGGTTACAATCGGGGCTGGCATTGCCCTGCACGAATATGCGGTGGAACACTGTATCTTCAGGATAGTAAATCCAGTGCTTGTCGGTGATATTCTCGCGCCCGATCCCCAGATTCACGCAGCGCACAGACACGTGGCGCAGGCCCTTGGCGGCCTCGCGTATCCTGGCAGGAGCCTCACTGCCTATCATCTGGACGAGTTTAGGCAATGGCATGGTGCTGACCAGGTGGTCGTACTCGACCTCCGAGCCGTCGTCCAGTGTAACAGTGTGGCGCGAAGGAGAAACCGAGGTGACGCGGGTGTTCAGCCGCAATTGACCTTTCAAGTGAGGCAAGAAACCGTCCATGAGCGCCTGGAAACCGCCCTTGAGAGGATACCCGAAGGTGGCATTCGGTCCCATCGGCCTGGCAACAGGCTGCAGTGCGCCCTCGATTAACTCGTTTAGATCCGGCATGGGAACACGGCCGCCGAGCCATGATGTCTCCATCTCGTTCAACGGTACGGCCCATAGCTTCCGGTTGTAGGGAATGGCAAAGTGCTTCGCGATGCCTGCTCCCCACACCTTGTAGATAAACTCCTCGAAGTTGCGCGGCTCGCCGGTGCTGTTCGGGGTGCTGCAACTTAGCGCGCTACTGGGGGCCACGCTCTCTATAGTGCCGTCGGCGCAGCAGTCGGACATCTCATCGGGCTTGCCATTGCTGTCTCCTCTGAGCGGAACTGGTACAGCCTGGCTCTCCACTTTTGTGCCGTCGGTGCTGCCGAATCGCGCCTCAATAGCGCCCATAATACATTCCTGGATCACCTCGGGCGGCAGACCATACAGCGCGCCCTGGAAAGGATAGCGGGTATAGACATCCTTGCTATAGATCCACGCCTCGCGGTCCTGCCAGTGTATGTTGTCGCCAAGCAGCATCTTGTAGAGCTTATGCACGTAGCTATCTTTGGAGAACATGATATGACCGGCATAGTCGAACGTGAAGCCATTATCCTCAATCGAGCGACACCAGCCGCCCACGCGATCGTTCTGGTCAATCAGCATGCTATCTTTGCCAAGATGATATGCGGCGCTCAGGCCGGTTGGCCCCGCGCCGATAATGACCGTTTTGGACTTATTCTCCGTCGTCTTCTGCTTGATTGGAAGTGTATACACGTTATTCCTCTTTCTCTCTAAACGTAATTGTTGGTCAAAATCCCGGCACCGGAAAGGTCAACTGCGGGGGTCCTGTCACGTATGGCCGCCTCGATCAATTTCTCCATGGAGCGGGCGGTAGCGTCCCAGGAGGTGTGTGCAAGTACATCGTTTGCCTTATGGCGACGCTCAGTAAGTTCTTCCTCGGAAGCGTCGAGGGCATGTTCGCAGGCGAGAATGAACTGTTCAGGCGTGCGTCCCAGGTAAACTATCTCCCCGTATGGCTCAGCGACATCCGTGATAGGCGTGCTGACAATAGGCAACCCTGCCGCCATATATTCGAGGGTCTTGGTCGGACTGATAAACTTCGTTGAATTGTTAAGAGCAAAGGGAAGCAGGCAGACGTCCCACCCTGCCAGGTAGCGAGGCAGATCGCCGTAGCTGCGCCCACCCACAAAGTGCAGGTTATCGTGCTTCGGCAGCAGCGTCGGGTCGATCTTCAAAATAGGACCAACCATTACTATCTGCCATTCCGGGTGCGCGACAGCCATTGCGTCAAGTATGCTCAGGTCCATGCGCTCGTCAATAACACCATAAAAGCCGAGCCGTGGGTGGGGCAGCGAAGCCTGGTCGGCAGGTTCGCTCAGCGTGCGTGCCTGTGCGAAGTGGGAGGCATCTACGCTGCTTGGGAAGCAGTGGAGATTGGCGTGCCGTCCGAGTTTTGCCTTGTACAGGCTCGGCCCGCCGGTGAAAACTACGTCGGCCCACTGCAATAGTTCTGCTTCTCGCTCGACAAGCACAGGGGGGGCAAACTCGAAGGCCGATAGCTCGTCCATGATGTCAAAGACCACTGCTTTCGGAGTGAGAGACTGTGCCAACGGCAAGGCCATCGGCGTGTACATCCAGACAACATAGTCGTGGATTTCTTCTCTTGCCAGCAGATCCTTAACCATCGGCTCCATCACAGCCATCTGCTCGTCTGTAAAACCAACTCCTTCGTCATCTGCGTTCACGAACGAGCGGCACACGAGCACGTTGGGCGCGGGTGTCGTGAACTCCCAGCGTGGGTTACTATTCGCCTCATAAGTTGGTTCTTCAATGAAGATAACCCACCTATTGGCAGCGAGACGTGAAAGTAAATGCTGCGGACGTTGGTACACAAAATCCCAGCTTAGATGTGAGAAAACTACAATCGGATAATTCTTGATCATTTGACTCCTCGATACTAGATGGATAACGCAAACAGAAGCCCACCCCGCACAGGAACGGTGCAGGCGTTTGGTGACTGGCCACAGCGTTGCGGCCTATCGTATTCTTTTAACAACCGTTGAGTGTCGTCCGCTATGTCAGGCTACGTTACGGGGCCAAGAGCCGGCCCGATATCGCGTTGGGAAACGCGTGTGCCCACGGAAGATGAGCATTGGAAAATGAACTTAGTTATTAATCAATGCGGAAGGTTATGTTTGTCCCGTAGCCCCGAGTTCTTAGCGAATATTGTGCAGCCATATCCATATAAGCATAGATCGTACCAACCCCCTACAGTTGGTAGAAGCGGCATTAGCAGGCACACAATGGCCCATCGGGCACAGATTTTGCTTGCATTAACAATTAGAGTAACGCTCACAAGGAGGCAACCATGAGCAACAGAATTGACAAACGCGATGACGCCAACCCCAAAGAAGGCGAGAACAAATACGGTGATGTAGAGTTCGCTGATCCGGTAAACAACAAGTACCCAATTGACACACCGGAGCATGTAAGAGCGGCATGGTCGTATATCAACCATGAGGACAATCGCAACAAGTACGACAGTGATGACGCCCGAAAAATAGAGGACCGCATCAAGCGAGCGGCAAAGAAGCAAGGCGTAGATATCAGCGATTAGCTAATCTACCTGCAAGCAGAAGGAGCGAGTGATTATTCCTCGCCCCTTCTGCTTGCCTGTATTCTTGAATGTGGCCCGGCTACGCCACCCTCACACGCTTCCCATGGTAGCCCGTCGCTCCGTCCGGGTAAGTGGCAGCAGGATCGGCGGTCTGCACTTCGCCTGTGCCGTCAGTGGCGCGCACCTTGAGTGTATAGTCACCCGCCGTGGGCAGCCAGGGGTATAGCCACTGAGTCCACGTGTCAGGTCCAAGAGAAGCGCGAAGCTGTGCATCGCTCCAGGTCTGGCCGCCGTCTGTGCTTACCTCAACCCGCTTGATGCCTCGACTTCCCGCGAAGGCCACCCCGCCTACGTAAAGGGGCCCGGCTGCTATGCTGTTCTTATCGGGGTAGTCGATTCGCGACATGGTTTGGTAAACAGCAGTGTCGCTCCAACCCTGAGCCTCCCAGTAGCCCTGGAAGTCGTTGTTGGTCAGCTCGACCTCGGTGAGCCACTTGCAGTTCTTCATGCCGTAGATGTTGGGGACCAGCAGGCGAACGGGATAACCGTGCTTGCCGACAAGATCCGCCCCGTTCATCTGGTAAGCCAGCACAACCCCACTGTCCAGGCCGATCTTGAGAGGGAAGCTATCGGCATAGCCATCGGCAGCGCGCACAATAATCTCCGACGCGCCCGATTGCGGCTTGGCGCGGCGCAACAGCTCACCAAAATCGACGCCCTTCCAGTTCGCGTTACCAATCAGCGATCCGCCCACCGGGTTACTTATGCATGCCAGGGTGTGCGTCTTGTTTATTACCGGCATCGCCATGACATCTTTGAGCGTGATTGTGTAAGGATTGTCTACCATGCCTTTGAAGCTGAGGTTCCACGCGTTGCCGTCCACGGTCGGGTCGACAAAGTTCTTGGTAGTGATGTAGAAACTGTCCGTAGGCGTGATGGCAGGCACCAGCAAAGGCTTCACGCCCTCGAAGCCTGGCGGCATAGGAGGAGTAGGTTGCGCTTCGCCCATGGGCGGGGTTGCCTCCGGCGCGCCGGGGTTGGCGTTGGCCTCGGTCTTGGCTGTAGGAGAAGCACTGGCCACAGGCGGTGCATCATCCACGACCTGTACACCCGCCACACCCGGCGGCTCCAGCGTCCTGCGAATAATCGCCCACAGTCCCGCGCCACCCACCAGCGCGAGCGCACCCCCGCCCAGAGCCTTCATGAAGTCGCGCCTGCCGCCATCTGCAGCCGCTGCACTAACTGTGGCGGGTGCTGTAGCACTATCAACGTTGGCATAGCGCTGCCAGGGCAGTATCGCCACCAGCGCGAGGCCGAACACCAGGCTCAAGATGAACATTGTAAGGAAAACGGGTATGCCGAACGGCGCGAGATCGGTGCCGTAGAGCGCCTGGGCGATTTCAGGCGGGGCAGTCACAGAAAGGGCTGTCGAGCCAAAGAAGCCCTGGTCCACCAGAGGGAGAAACACGATGTTGAGGAACAAGCCCAACAGTAGGCCGTAAAGCACGCCGGAAATCCAGCGCCAGCTTGGGCCTTCGCCGCTCACCGGCCAGAAGCGGGTAAAGACCCACCCCAGTATGCCGCCCAGCAGCAATGTGCCCTCGATGATGGTCACAAGCAAGAGTGCCTTGCCGCCGACCCCCAGAGCGTTGATGAGGTTCGATTCGAGTTGTCCGCCCGCGATGCGAATGAGGCTCTCCTCCATCAATTCGGGTATGGAGATAGTATTGCTGGTAAAGCGCAAAACCGCCATAACCAGCATCATTATTATGGCTGCACCAACACCTGCCCCGAACCCGCCGGGGAAGTACCTGCCGCCCTTCTTTTCAGTCGCCATTGCTTGGCCTCCAGATCTATCTGCGCCTTATGAATAGCACGCGCACCGCGTTCTTATAATTGCAAGCCTTCTCTAAGCTTATCGTCTCTAATATGAACACTACCGGCCAACCGTAGCCGCAAACCGGCAGCCGGGCCACCAATCCTATAGTTCGAGTGTACTGCAAGCACAGTGGCTTGTCTACCGTCTTCTAATTAACGTAATAAAGCCGTAATAAAGATGTAATGTTATCGCGTGGGTTATCGCGTGCGTCACCGCCTGGAATCAAGGCTAACATGCCCAACAGCGGTTGGCAAAGCTGTTATAATGTTATGTTGTAAAGTGGTAGCCTGCTGTGGCTGCCTTCACTTTTCTACGCGCCGGCCTCTTTACAGAGCCGGTATAACAAAGCGGCTCGCACATGAACTACCACACAGGGGGACAGTGTTGTCCGATCAATCAGGAGCGCAAGGGCGCAACTATATAGAAACGCTGGTGGTTGCCCTGGGCGGCAACGCAATCCAGCAATCGGGCGAAAAAGGCACCGCAGCCGAACAATTCGCCAACGTCAGCCGGGCTATGGCATCAGTCGCCGAGCTGGCCGACCGCGGCTACCGCGTGGTGCTCACGCACGGCAACGGTCCGCAAGTAGGCACTATCCTCCTCCAGCAAGCGGTCGCGGAAGCCGCCGAGGGCATCCCGGCTATGCCGATGGACGTCGCGGGCGCGATGAGCCAGGGCCAGCTTGGCTACATGATGCAGCAATGCCTCCAGAACGAGCTACGCAAGCGCGGCAGACCGTGGCCTGTCGCCACAGTTGTAACGCAAATGGTGGTCGATCCCAACGATCCGGCCTTCACCAACCCCACCAAGCCTATCGGGCCTTTCTATAATCAAGAGAAAGCCGAAGAATTGCGCGCCAGAGGCTACACGGTCATCGAGGACAGCGGCAGGGGCTATAGGCGCGTAGTGCCCTCTCCACAGCCCGCGGCCATAGCCGAGATATACGCCATCCGCACGCTCGTAAACAGTGGTGCGCTGGTTATCTGCTCCGGTGGCGGCGGCATTCCGGTGGTAAGAGACAGCGAAGGCATCCTGCACGGTGTTGAGGCGGTGATCGACAAGGACATGGGAGCATCGCTCATCGCGCAAAAGCTCGACGCCGATAGGCTCCTCATATTGACCGATGTGGCCAACGTCGCCATAAATTACCGCAAGCCCGACCAGCAAACACTGGGACGGGTAGGCGTCGACGACTTGAAACGGTATATGCAAGAGGGACAGTTCGCCGCCGGCAGCATGGGTCCAAAAGTCAGGGCGGGGGTCGGCTTCGTGGAAGCAGGCGGTAAAGAAGCGATCATCACCCACCTGCACAGCGCCCTGTCGGCCATTGAAGGCGAAACAGGCACGCACATAGTAGCAACAACCAACACACCGTAGGACCAACCACCACTGTTCTGGCCGTCAGCGGTCACAACAGCGGTCGATAATCAACAACACAAAAAGGAGTCAGGCAAACATGGCAGTTAGCATGAAAGGGCGGAGCTTCGTCTCCATTGCTGATTTCACGACAGAGGAAATCTGGACGGTCTGGGAGCTTGCGGCCTCACTTAAGATGAAGCAAAAGATCGGCGAGCCACATCGCATCCTCGAGGGCAAGCATCTCGCGATGATCTTCCAGAAGCCTTCGCTGCGCACACAGGTTAGCTTTGAAACGGGCATGGCGCAACTGGGCGGGCACGCGGTCTTTCTTGGCCCGGACCACATTCAACTGGGCAAGCGCGAAAGCGTTCCCGATGTGGCGCGCGTGCTGGGCCGCATGGTTGACGGCATCATGGCGCGCGTGTTCGCGCATAACGACGTTGAAATGCTGGCCGATTACGCGGGCGTGCCGGTAATCAACGGCCTCTCAGACGAAGAGCACCCGTGCCAGGCGCTTGCCGACCTCTTCACCATCTACGAGAAGAAAAGACGCGTCGAAGGCATCAACCTGACTTACATTGGCGACGGTAATAACGTAGCGGCCTCACTCCTGCTCACAGCAGCCAAAGTGGGCATGAACTGCACGCTGATCTGCCCCGACGGGTACGAGGTCAAACCGCACTACATCCAGACCGCGCGAGCCGATGCAGCCTTATCAGGCTCAAAGCTGCAATTCTCCAATGACCCGGCGGACGTTGCGGGGAGCGACGTTATCTATACAGATGTGTGGGCAAGCATGGGACAGGAAGCTGAAGCCGCCGAACGAGCACGCATTTTCAAGTCGTTTCAGGTGAACGATAAGCTCATGAAGAAGGCTGGGGCAAACCCTCCGCTCATTATGCATTGCCTCCCAGCTCACCGTGGACATGAAATCACCGACGAAGCGATGGACGGCCCCACCTCGGTGGTCTTCGAGGAAGCCGAGAACCGCTTGCATGTACAGAAGGCCCTGATGGCCTTACTGATTCAGTAGTCATCCTTCCAACTTTGGCGTGGATGTGGAAAACTTTGCACTCTGCCTGTTGACCGCTGCCTGTTTGCCCCGTATTATGAAGCTACTTCGGGAATACAAGTTCGCTTGAAAGAACGAAGGAACAGAAGCCTGGATGGTCCTCACGGATTGTTCGGGTTTTCTGTTTAATCCGCCTCGCGCAAGATGCGACCACTAGGGCTGACGGCAAGCGCGCAATCCTGGGTCTTAGGGGTGTTCCCTTACATCCTGCGCCGAACACAAGCCCCTATAACGCCACTGTCACGGTGCGCCTGTTAGCTCCGCGCATCACACCAAGGCTCACCGGCCCCGCCGGAAGCTTCCCTATCGCAGCGGTCAGGTCGTCCACCGAATTGACCGGCGTATCGCCTACGGACGTGATAACATCTCCCACCTTCAAGCCCGCGGCCTCAGCAGGTGAGCCGGCATGAACACCACCCACATACGCGCCTGCAACTGCTGTGCCTCCCGGAAGCGAATAACGTCCCGCGTCCGCCACTTTAGCGCCCAGTGGCCGCCTGCCTGTCGAGCTACGCGCCCCGACAGACTGTGACCCGGTTGGCGCACCCGCACGCATCGAGGAGACAATACGCTCCAGGCGCGGCTTGTCGAACCCCACCACCACATTGTCTCCTATCACCGTAACAGGTACACCTTGCTGGCCCGACCGCCTGATCATCTCAATAGCGGCGGCGCGGTCGCGGTCAACCATCTTTTCGGTCCACTTAATATTGTTTTGCGAAAGAAACTCCTTCACCCTGTGGCACCATGGTCAGGTAGTTGTCGAATATATAATCGCCTGTGGTTCCTGCATCTCGGACTCCTTCTTTATGACCCATTGTTGCCAATACGTTGAATGCCATAACCCTTTCACATAGCCAGGTCTTTTCTTGCAGAGTTCGTGCCAGTATCGCTGTCAAGCGCCACCATCAGAGCGTCAGCGAACTCGCGCCAATCCGCCTCGATTGCAAAGTCGGCTGCCGTGAAGATATGTGCAGAAGGGTCGTTATTGACCGCCACGATCACGCCGGAGCGCATGATACCCGATGTGTGGTTGAAATTACCCTGCACACCGATGCCAAGATACAGGTCGGGCGCGACTGTCCGGCCCGTAAGACCAATCTGCTGCTGGCGTGGCAGCCAACCGGCATCCACCACCTTGCGAGTGCCGCCAACCGCCACTTCTCCACGAGAAAGGCCCATCCAGTCACCCAGCCGTTGCGCCAGCGCCTCGATGTCGGCAAGAGCATCGGGATCGCCAATGCCCATACCAACGCACACCACCAGACGTGCAGTATCAAGCGCAAGCCCCGCCTCGCCTTCGTGAGTGACCGAGAGCACACGAGCACGCGATTCCGGCATACGTTCTGTGCTAAGGCGGGTTACACGCGGACTCGCGATAACCTCGACACTATGCACAGGTAATTGGCCCGGCCTGATAGTCGTCATCACAGGGATTGTGCGGCTAATAATAGGCGCAATGACCTGCCCGCCGAACGCCGGCTTAAGCTGCAAGATCTGCTGCTGATCATCAAGCTCAACGCCAATGCAATCTCCCGTCAGCCCGAGACCAAGGCGGGCAGCAACACGAGGCGCAAGGTCGCGCCCAAACGAAGTAGCGGGCAAGAGCACGGCCCACGGCTTGTGCTCCTCAATGGCGTTCGCGAGCAGCCATGCATACGTTTCAGTGGTATACAGATTAAGGCGAGGGCCATCTGCCACCAAGATGTGCTGAATACCATGCCCGGCCAGTTCCCGCAGATGGTCAGGCGTTATGCCGCTACCAATGACGACACACCCGGCTTCTCCACCCACCAGAGATGCCAGGTGAGCGGCCTCGCCGGCCAATTCGTAGGTGACCGTCCGAAAAGTGGGAGCGCCACCGTCCTGCGGCGATGGCAGAAACTCGGAAACCGCCCAGATGTCGCGGTCATGCCGAGAAGCAGGAGCAAGGGTCGGCAAGAGCGATATGTCGCCGCCACCCTTCTCTCCCATCTCCTTCAGCCCCACCGACGCAAGCGCATCGAGAAGCGCCTGAGCCGTGGCCTTTACATCACCGTCAAGCAGCGTGTGAGCGCGGTCTATTTCAACCGGACGCAACTCGGCCACCCAGGTTGGCGATCCGCTCAAACCTGTTTCCCCGGCGGAGAGGCCCAGGTCGTAGGCACTCCAAATCTCTATGAGGTTTGGGTCTTCGGCCACCCTGCGCGCCCCCTCTTGCAGCACAGCAGGCTTGGTTTTGGCGGGCTTAATGAGATGCTCGGCTGCGGTAAGCAGCACGGGCAGCGGGCACTCTATGTCTTCAAAGCCGCTGTCGGTCTCGCGAGTAACATGCACTATGCCATTGCTCAGCACCTCAATAGCGGTAGCGCCCGTGATCTGGGGCAAGTCGAGCATCTCTGCGAGTTCAGGGCCGACCTGCCCGGTCTCCGAGTCCGTGCTGAACTTGCCAAGCAGCAGCATATCAAACGTGAGCCGTTTAATAGCCGACGCCAGCGTGCGCGCGGTCGCTAGAGTATCGGATACCGCAAAAGCGCGATCTGTCAGGTGAATCGCCCGGTCAACCCCACGTCCTATGGCCTCCACAAGGGCTTCGCGTGCTTGCGGTGGCCCCATCGTGATGGCGGTAATCGACCCCCCGTACAGCGATCGCAATCGTATCGCCTCCGTGAGAGCGCGCTTGTCGTATGCATTTATCACCGACGCCACGCCTTCGCGCACAATCGTGCGTGTGGCAGGATCATAACGCTGCTCTTCTGATTCGGGAACCTGTTTGATGGGAACTATAATATGCATGTCTTAGATATGAAACGCGGCACTTTCAACCGCTATGTCTCCTTATATTCGATGATTAACTATAGCACACGGGTGTAGGCTTAGGTTGGCACAAGGTACGCTTTGTCGCCTCCTTCTGCTCAAGCAGAAGCAAGTGCGGGGTTTGGTGGTGTCCGCATCTGCCCTCCTTGACGCCACATGTACCCAATGCCTATACTCAGGGTATGGGCGTTCGCGGCGCTCACCTACCCATCGAAAGGAACTAATATGCGCCAACGCGCCCTGACAATATCTATAATGGCGATTCTGGCGCTTGCGCTCGCCGCCTGCAACAGCACCGGACTACCCGACGTCGCCACCCCCACCCCGAAAACCGAGCCAACCACAGCCGGACGTGCGGAAGCAACAGCCACCGTACCCGACATAGCAGAAGCACCCAGCGCCACCCCGAGGGTTGAAGCCGGGACTCCTCCACCGTCCGCCACAAAGGGTACAGCACCGGATGCTAACGCCGACGCCAACACCAAATTACTCCTGCAAATCGAGAAGGATACAGCAAAGTTGCGCGGCCTTACGCCTCAAAAGGATGTGCCGGAGCAATTCATCACCGAAGACCAGCTGCGCGAGAACCTGACCAAAGACATGGCAGCCGAATACTCGAAGACGGAAGCAGCCCAGGACGCCAACGAGTTGTGGCTCCTCAGGATGATACCCGACCCTTCCATCGACCTCTACCAGCTATACATCGACTTGCAGACCGAGCAGGTGGCGGGCTATTATGACCCCAAGAAGGACGAGCTTTTCGTGCGAAGCGACGGCGGGCCGCTCTCGCCATCCTCTCGCGAGACCCTTGCACACGAGTTCACTCATGCTCTCCAGGACCAGCACTATGATCTTGATAAGATGCTGCCCTCGGACACTACAGACGATGATGGTAGCCTTGCCGTGCGCGCACTGGTCGAGGGCGATGCGACCATTTCCGGCCTGCTCTATGCGCGCAGCTACATGAGCCAGAAAGACTACAACACCATGATCGAAGAGAGCAAGAATGCTCCCACCGATGTGCTGGATAAAGCTCCCCGCTATATCCGCGACAATCTCTACTTCCCCTACCAGCAGGGTGTGGAGTTCGTGATCCAACTCGGCATCCTCGACAGTTTCGCAGGCGCCAACAAAGCGCTTCAGGACCCTCCCGTGTCTACGGAACAAATACTCCACCCTGAGAAGTACATAAACAGCCCCCGTGATCTCCCTAAGCCCGTGGCCTTACCACCCCTCACCGACACGCTCGGCACGGACTGGACCATGACCAGCAACGGCACGCTGGGCGAGTACGACTTCCAGATCATCCTTGAAGAGAATAATGCAAGCAAGGCTGAGACAGCAGCAGCCGGTTGGGGCGGCGCGATCTACAACCACTACGAGAACGCCGATAAGGCCCTTGTCATGGTCAACACTGTCTGGGACACAAAGACAGACGCCAACGAGTTTGAGGCAGCCATGAAACAATCGTTCTCCAAGGACAAGAAGGACGGCGATTTCTGGACCGACGGCAAGCGCTTCTTCGCCCTGAAGCCAACAGGCGACACAATAGCATTCGGAGCCGCCACCGACCGCACCGCCCTGGAAAAGGCTATGGCGCAGATCAAGTAGCGCGCAATCAATAGACGATGGCACAATCCATGAAGCAGCAAGCACCAATACTTGCTGCTTCTGTGCATATTTCACCCACAACAATCGTCATCGAAGACCGATACGTTTCATTCTACAATCATCAATCACCAGTCACCTACAGTCGGCGGTCTGCCGTCCGCGGTCATACGCAATACACCCAAGGAACCACCCACCATGCCAAGAGAACGGATTGCTCTGTGGACAATTGCCGTCCTGTATCTTCTTTCAGCATTCGGCTTTTCTCTGGTCACGCCTGTCGGTGAGCCGCCCGACGAGGCGAGCCACGTCACATACATCGAGCACCTGGAGCGTTTCTACTCCCTACCGCCCATCGAGCCAAGTTCTTACTCTTACGACGCGTTCCAGCCGCCGCTCTACTACATGATCGGGGCAGCCATCGTTGTTGGCACTCGCGCGATTACAGGCAGCCCCAGCCGCGACGAACGCCTTGTTCCCGTTTCACAGGGCAGGCGAATGGCCGAGGTCGGGCGCGATGGGCACTTCGCGCGCTTCCGCGATCCCGAGTTACGGCTGCGTGTGCCCTGGGCGCTTGTCCTGCGCATACCCTCGATTTTGATGGGCCTGGGCGTAATTCTGCTCACCTATGCCACAGCGCGAACAATAGTCCCGCTCCCGGCTCCGCCGGTTGTGCCGCTCATTGCCGCGGCCTTCGCCGCTCTGATCCCCGAAGCCAACTTTATCCGCAGCAGCGTCAGCAACGGCAACCTGGCCGACCTTCTCAGCGCATGGATAGTATTGCTGCTGGTGCTTCACCTGACCCAGCCCTACAAACGCAGCCGCATATTCTGGCTTGGCATCGCGCTGGGCCTGGGCCTCCTCACCAAGCTGAGCACTCTCCTGCTTATCGTACCCCTCTTGTGGGTGCTCTGGATAAAGAGAGAATCACTGCGCGGGCTGCTTGGCGATCTTGCACGAGTGGCGATTCCGATGGTGCTGCTGGCCGCCCCGTTCTACATCTACAGGATAATCGCCTATGGCGACCCGCTCGCCCTTGAAGCTATGCACAGAATGCTGCCCTCCGACAGCCACTTCACGCTGTCACAACTCTTCTGGTTTCAGGAGCCGTTCCGCATGATGCTCTGGACCAGCTTCTGGGGCGTATTCGGTCATCACGTCCTCTGGATGCCCGGCTGGATATACAACGTGTTTACCGCGGCCACGTTGCTTGCCGCTGTAGGAGGTGTGGTGCTGCTCGTAAAACGCGCACTAAACCGCACCCAGCAAGAATGTTGCGCTGTTATGCTCATGGTGCTGCTCCTTATGTACGGGCTAGTTATCCAGGCGAGCACCTACCTGGTTGCGTGGCAAGGGCGCGAGCTTTTCCCCGCACTCTCAAGCGTCTGCGTGCTATTCGGCCTGGGCCTCAGCGGGCTTGTGCTAGGGCGCAGTGCTGTCCAGCCCGAGCCATTGGGCAAACGAACCTACATCTTCGCGACAGCGTATGTAGGCGTGTTGATCATCGCCCTGGCGGTACTCAACCTCTACGCCGTGGTCTGGCTCGTAAAACCGGGTATGACTTGACCCCGGCCAAAACCTGCATACTCCTCAGCCCAACGCTCGCTAGCCTCCTTGATTCCTTCATACCATTAGATTATTATGACCAGCAATAATAGATTGCCGCTTACACTCGTAATACAGCCATAACACCCACGCCCTACATGGAGGCGCATACAATGATGTTCCGTCTACCAGCGATAATAGCCGGCCTGTTTGTTGCCGCCCTCACTCTGGGCGGTGCCGTGTTCCTCCACCCTAGCGATGTCGCAGCCTCTTTAGCGCCTCTCTCCGTTAAGGTCGCCCTCACCGGCACGCCACCACCCCCACGCTGTCCCGGCGAACGCTTCACCGATGTCTGTCCCGGCGACTATTTCTACCGGCATGTGCTGGACCTCAACGATCTCGGCATACTCTCAGGTTACAGCACAGTACCTCCATGCGATGGCCCGGCACACATCCCCTGCTTCAAACCATACAACTGGACTACCAGGGGACAGGTAGCCAAAGTCGTCTCGATGGCGGCAGGCTTCAACGAGCCGGTGAGTGATCAGACTTTCGAGGACGTGCCTCCCGGCTCGACCTTCTACGAATACATTGAGCGGCTATCCTCGCGCACCATCGTCGGCGGCTATCCATGTGGCGACCCTAACCTGCCGTGTGGGCCGGGAAACAAGCCCTACTTTCTCCCCGGCAACACCGTCAGCCGCGGGCAACTCACCAAAATGGTAGCAATCGCGTTCGGCTTCGATGAAGCGGTAAGCGGCCAGACCTTCCAGGATGTGCCTCCCGGCTCGACCTTCCATGAATACATCGAGCGGCTTGCCAACAGGGGCATCATCAGCGGCTACCGCTGTGGCGGCCCCGGTGAGATGTGCGTTCCTCCCAGCGACCGGCCATACTTCCGCCCCGCTAATCCCATCAGCCGCGGGCAGGTCGCCAAGATCGTCAACCTGGCGCGCATCGACGCTACACCCACGCCTGCTGCCAGCAATACCCCATCGGGCACACCAACCTCTACCCAAACCACATCCCCTACCCAGACTACAACGGCCCTCGCAACTTCAACGGGTACATCCACGCATACTCCGACAAGCACCGGCACTCCCACTGATATCGGCACTCCCACCGCAACACCCACCTGCTGCCCACCTATCACCGGGTCAATCAGTGCCTCGTGTCAGCCATCCCCCTACACGGTGACTTATACGATCACCAACAGTTGTGCAGTCACCCAGACAGCCACTTTTGCCTCCTACTTTGAGGTATCACCGAACGCAAGCGGTCCCTGGCATATGGAGTACATAATTGAGTGCTTCAAGTGCCCAATCCTGCCCGGTACCATGGGAGAGACCCTCACGGTCTATTCCTATCCACTTCCTGCAGGCAACCGCTACTGGCGCTATACCAGGGCATATGGCGGTACATACTGCCGCTGGGATCTCATACTCCGCACCGACCCTATGCTTGGCTGCGAGCTCAATACAGTCACGCCATCGCCCACTCCAAGCGTACCTACCGCCACACCCACCGCCACTGACACTCCCACCGCAACACCCACCTGCTGCACAGACGTCACAGGCTCGATCAGCGCATCCTGCCAGCCCACTCCATACGAAGTGACCTACACAACCACCAACAATTGCACAATCGCCCTGATCGCCAACATTGCCTCCATCTTTGAAGTATCACCGAACGCAAGCGGTCCCTGGCAAACCCTCTACGTGGGTGACTGCTTCAGTTGCCCTGTCCCTCCCGGCACCACACAACACACAGAGACAGTGTTTTCCGGTCCACTTCCCGCAGGCAATAACTACTGGCGCTACCGCCGCGGCTACTACGGCACGTCCTGCAACTGGTCGTTATCCCTAACTACGGACCCCCAACCGGCCTGCACCGTCGGCACAGCCACGTCCACTGCACAAATAAGATGAGTCCACATCCTCCCAAGCAGAAGGGGGGAAAGGGCACGCCTTGTCTGCGGTTTGGCGGTGAAGGGCGTTCGCGTCACTCTCCCCAATTCCGGACCCTCCCCAGCCAATACGCAATACGCAGTGCAACCATTTGTAAGCGTTAAGAGCGGGGTGCAGGGGCGCAGCCCATGACGGGGGTATGGGGGTGTCCCCCATCTCCCTCCTTCTTTTTATTACTCCCCTCCCACGTGTGGGAGGGGTTGGGGGTGGGCCTTGGCTTACCTGGATGTCCGGTTCCTCCACTCCAAATCTAAACAGTTACAACCCCTCAGACTTGACGCCCCACCGGCGCGGTGCTATACTTCACCCATCACAACTGAATATGGCATGTAGAGGTCAACCCCAAGCACGGAAGCTGGGGTTTCAAAGGGGGAAGCCGGTTAGAGTCCGGCGCTGTCCCGCAACTGTAATCTTCCGAGGAAGAAAGCCAGGATGCCCGCCTCTACTACTCCAAGCACCTTCGCGAGAAAGGGGGTTAGGAGCGATGGCCGAGGCAAACCTCATGCCTTTACCGCCTTAGGGCCGTAGAGACACCCCACACCAGCTATCGTTTTTACGTGTGACCGCACGTAGTTTGACCCTTGTCGCAATGACAAGGGTTTTTGTTCGTACCGGCAGGGTTACTCCCCGGCGTGCCAGCTAAAGTTAGCCATATAGTTCTCACTCCACAACCGGAGAGGAGCATTCGAGGAGAAGCAGGTGAAAACAGACACCAACAACAGACACAGGATCGGTTTCGCGTGGTTCGCGACGCTGATGCTCATGGTTACATCGGCGGGCGCAGCGTTTGCGGCCACGCCACCGGAAAACAGCGCGGCGGCCGCCAAAGCGCTCACCTGGATGAAAACCCAGCAGCAGCCGGACGGCTCGTTCGCGGGCTTCGGGGCCGGCTCGACCGTCGACGCCCTCTTCGCCCTCCTGGCAGCTGGCCAAAACCCGGCCTCATTCGCACAGGGCACAACCACTCCCGTCACCTTCCTGCAAAGCAAAGCAGCCGACATCGCCAAAGGCACAGGCGGCGCGGGCAAGCTCCTTATCGCCACGCAAGCCCTCGGTGCTGACGGCAAATCGTTTGGCGGCACAGACCTCGTGGGCGCAATCGAGGCCACCTACGGCATCTCGGCAACCGGGCAGTACGGCCCCGATGCTATCGGTCACGCCTTCGCCCTGCTTGGCCTGAAGGCTGCTGGAGTAACCCTCAAGAGCGAAGCGGTAGACAGATTGACAAGTCTGCAGACTGCCGAAGGCGGCTGGACTTTCTCCGGCGCAGGCAAGCCCGACACAAACACCACAGCGGTAGCAGTACAGGCCCTGCTCGCGGCAGGCATTAAGGCGGATAGCGCACCCTTGCAGAAGGCGCTCGCCTACTTACTGTCACAGCGCAACGCAGATGGCGGCTACCCTTACCAGCAAGGCGGCGAGTTCGGCAGCGATAGCGACGCCAACTCCACAGCCTACGTAGCACAGGCGCTCACCGCCCTCGGCGCAACCGCCGATTCAGCAGCCGCACAGAAGTTCCTTCTCATCCTGCAAAACCCCAGCGGTGCGTTCAAGTACATGGTGGCCGAAGCCGATGACAACGCAGGCGCGACCTACCAGGTTGTATCTGCGCTCCTAGGCACAACCCTTATCAACGTAAAAGGCGCACCCGAGCCCGTCGCTCCCGGCACCACAGTCGGCATGCCCCGAACAGGCCAGCCCACCGACCTCCCATTGGCCGCCCTTGGACTGCTCTCAGCACTGTCAGCCATAACAGCAGGCACACTCGCCCGCCGAAAAGCCCGGGCGAGCTGAGTGCGTACGGCGTACTGCGTATTGCGTATTGCGTACTACGTATGACCACCGACGGCAGACCGCCGACCGCTGTCGATGCAGGCAAAAGGGGGTGCAGGGGCGCAGCCCATGACGGGGTATTCGGGGTGTCCCCTACTCTCTTTGCCATTCACCCAGGTGAACGGGTTGGCAGGGGACTCCCTGTCCGGGGGTATGGGGGTGTCCCCCATCTTCTCCTCTATAAAAAGCCCCCTCGTCCCGCCGCAGCGGGGAGAGGGGTTGGGGGTGAGAGGTGCTTACGTTCTAACTAAGGAAATTGTAAAGGCGTCTATGCCCCAAAACAGGCGTGAAAAGTTATCGCGAATAGGCACACAAACATAGCATGAAAAAGCTGGCCCACATCTTCATAGCACTAGCCTCCCTCCTTGCACTCCTGACAGCCACAGGAGGCCACGCCTCTGCCCTGAACCAGCCTGCCCAAAGTAGTGCCGGGCTGGTAATCCAGTTCCCCGACGGCAGCACCCAAACCTACTGCATCGCCTTCGAAGGCGAAAGCATCAGCGGCCTCGACATGCTGCTCAAAACCGGACTTGACGTGAAAGTCGAAGCCTACGGAGGCATCGGCGCACAGGTCTGCAAGATCGGCGCAACCGGATGCGACTACCCCGATCAGCCCTGCGCCTGCCAGTCGTTCGGCCCCGGCGGCGTCTACTGGTCCTACCATCACCTCAAAGACGGCCAGTGGAGAACCTCTATCACCGGGGCAAGCAGCTATCGCGTCCGCAACGGCGATGTAGAAGGCTGGGCATGGAGCAGCGGCACAGCCCCTGCGCTCAGCACCTTCTCCCAGCTATGTCCCGCGGCCGTCCCGCAACCCACGAACACAACAATACCCGAGCCGCCCACACCAACTCTCCCACCCAGCCCCACCCAACCCGCCAGGCCAACAGCCACCCCTGTACTACCCACAAAGGCCATCCCCACAGCCACAAGCAGACGGCCCACTCCCACTACTGTGCCGGAGATCCCACCCACTGCTCCAGAGCCGGAAGTCACGCCGACAGAGCTGCCCGCAACCGCACTCCCTACCTCCACAGACACGCCCACCACCGAACCGACCGCCACTGTCACAAACACAGCCACCAGTACAGCCGAACCCACTGCCATTCCCACAAAAACGCCATCACCAACTGCTACAGCCCCCCGGCCAACCGGCACATCAACCGCCACAGCAGCCACAAGCACAGCGAACAGAGAAGATGCAGCGCGCACCGTGGGCATTGTAATCGGCGGCCTGGTGCTGGGCAGCCTCGCAGTGTGGGGCATCACAATGGCGCTACGCCGAGGGCGCAATGGAGGCAGCCGCGATGTGGAATAAGGCTGCGTACAGCTTCCACATGGGCGCGTGGTCGCTCTGGCTGGGCGCTGCCATGCTCTTTGCACTTAGCACGCGCAACCCCTTCTATCTGCTGCTGATAACGAGCGTCGCGGTGGCCATCAACCGCGGCATCAACGCGCAAGCAAGCAAATCCAGCCACCATGAGGCTCAAACTGTGGCACGCGATACTGCTACACAGGCGCAGGGTTTGCTCCTCCGCACCGTCGTGGCGATTGCCTTTGTAGTGGCGCTGCTCAAAGGTCTTAGCTATCACATCGGGGCCACCGTGCTCTTCTCGCTGCCCGATGCCTGGCCCGTAATCGGCGGCCCCATCACTGCCGAAGGGATGGCTGCCGCGGCGATCGACGGCCTCTCTATCCTCACCGTGTTGGCCGTGTTCACAACCTTCGGGGCGGGCGCTGACTACTACGCAATCCTCAGGTCGGTGCCGCCATTCATGCACCAGGTGGCGCTGGTCACCTCAATCGCGATCACCTTTGTGCCGCAAACCATAACCCGGTTCGGTGAGATAAGGGAGGCACAGGCACTCAGAGGACACAAAGTGAGGCGCATAGGCGATCTCGTCCCCCTCATCATGCCATTGCTGGCGGGCGGCATGGAACGCTCAATGAACCTGGCCGAAGCAATGGAGTCGCGCGGGTTCAGCCGAGCGTCGGCCAACGGACGCAAAGTACCCGCCGTGATCCTGCAGAGCGGACTTGCCCTCGGGCTTGGCTTCGTGCTCGCTGGCGGCGCACTCTTCGCTCTCCTGCCCTCTATCCCGTGGGCGGTGTGGTTGCTCATAGCGGCCGGGGTCGCGCTGGTCGCCTGGACGCTCAGGTCAGTGGGCGCAGGGCTAAAGCGCACTCGATACCGCCGCAGCGTGTGGCGGCCCACAGACACGCCGCTGGCAATAGTGTGCGCGGGCGTGCTTGCTATCCTGCTCACCTTCCGGTTCGTCGCGCCATCACTGCTGAGCTATAATCCCTTCTTGCGCATCGCGATGCCTCGCTTCGATGTGACAGTCGCCCTGACAATAGTAGCCTTGCTTACACCGCTGGCAATAGTCCGGCTCGATAACAGGCAGCAAACAGCAGGTATTTCCACCGCTCAACCCTCACAACAGCAAGCATCAGCAGCTAACAAAGCAACCAGGAAACGATACCAACCATGACAAGCTCAATCATTTCGCTAAAGAATGTGGCCTACCAGTATCCCGCCTCTGATACGCCGGCCCTGCGCGATTTCTCGCTGGAAGTTGACGAAGGAGAGTTCCTGCTCGTCACCGGCGTGTCGGGCGCCGGCAAGTCAACGCTGCTTCGCCTGCTCAATGGCCTGGTGCCTCACTTCTATGGCGGCACCGTATCGGGCCGCATTAGTGTGGCCGGGCGCGACCCGGTAGCGGTTGGCCCCGGCGACATGAGCGACAGCGTTGGACTCGTCTTCCAGGATCCCGAAGCGCAGTTCGTAGCCGAGGTGGTGGAAGATGAGATGGCCTTCGCGATGGAAAACGCCGGATTGCCTCTCGCCACCATGCGTAAACGTGTGGAAGAGAGCCTGCACGCCCTCGGAATAGACCATCTCAGAGGCAGAAGGGTCAACACGCTGTCGGGCGGCGAGCGGCAGCGCGTGGCAATCGCCGCTGTCCTAACCTTGCAGCCGAAAATAGTGGTGCTGGACGAACCCACCTCACAGCTCGACCCGCAATCCGCCGAAGAAGTGCTCGACTCGCTGGTAAAGCTAAACAAAGACCTCGGCCTCACCATAGTCCTCTCAGAGCACAGGCTGGAGCGCGTGGTGCAACACGCCGACCGCATCCTCTACCTGGGCAGCGGCGGCACAACCATTATTGGAGCGCCGCGCGATGTTCTGGCCGCTATCCCCCTCGCCCCTCCACTGGCGCAGGTCGGCAAGCTCCTCGGCTGGAGCCCCTTGCCCCTGACAATAAAAGAAGCCAGGCGCTTTGTGCAGGGCAGCAGCATAGGCGAAGAACTTGCTACGCCAGTCTTCGAATCGAACCCTGTCAAGGCCGACGCAACGTTTCGCCTCTGCGATGTGTGGTTCGGCTACGGCGGGCAGGACGTGCTGCATGGACTCAGCATCGACATTCGGGCCGGGGAAATCACAGCACTTATGGGTAGAAATGGTGCCGGCAAGACCACGATCCTCAAGCTCATGACAGGTCTGCTCAAGCCCAGCCGAGGCAGCGTCACTACCCTGGGCCTCGACATGCGACACTCGTCCCTCGAGGCGATCTCTAAAGTGGTGGGATACGTCCCGCAGCAACCCGACCTGTTGCTTTTCGCGGACAGCGTGCAGGCTGAGGTCAATTTCACGCGCAAGACACACGGCCTGCCGCCCGATGGTGCCGAACTGCTGGCCGGGCTTGGCCTGACCCGCTACAGTGCGAGCGACCCTCGCGATCTCAGCGTGGGGGAGAGACAGCGGGTAGCTCTAGCAGCTGTGCTATCCGGCGAACCTCAAGCGCTGATCCTGGACGAGCCAACAAGAGGGCTTGACTACCTGCAAAAGGACGCGCTTGTCGCCATCCTGCGGCGCCTGCGCGACGAGGGGCGCACTGTAGTGCTTGCCACGCACGATGTCGAGCTTGCCGCCCATCTTGCCGACAGGGTTATCCTCCTGGGCGACGGCGAAATAATCACAGACGGCCCCGCCCGCGAGGTGATGACCGGCTCGCTCGTCTTCTCGTCGCAGGTGAGTAAACTCTTCCGCAATCCCGCGCTCGTAACATTGGAAGATGTGGCGGCGCAAGTAGCGGGTAACAGGTAATCAGAGAAAAGGCATGGCTACCAGGGCAACAACCAACAGCACCACATCGCGGTTAGCCGCGGCCATTCACAACCCGAAGTCCATACTCAGCGCGATAATTCTAGGGCTGACAACCCTCCTCGGCGTGTGGGCCTTCGTCTATCCCTTCTTCGTGCCCCCAACAACCGGAGACGGCGCTAGCGGCTCGCACGCAGCCGATGCCCCGCTGATCTTCCTGCTCGTGATGGGCCTTTGCCTGACAGCCATCGTAGCCGACCTTGAGACCCGCTCTATCGATAGCAAGATGGTGGCTCTCCTCGGTGTGCTGGTCGCAACCAACTCGCTCTTGCGGCCGTTGCAGGGTCCGGGTGGCTTCTCGGCCTTCCAGGTGCTGCCGATTCTCTGCGGCTACGCGTTCGGCGGCATGTTCGGCTTCCTGCTCGGCACTTTATCGGTCCTTGTATCTGCCCTCTTCACCGGAGGCGTTGGCCCCTGGATGCCGTTCCAGATGCTGGCAGTCGGCTGGGTTGGGCTGCTCTCCTCTGGACTACCCAAACGCTTTATGTCAAGTCTGTGGGGCGGCAAGGCCGAGAAATGGCTCCTGGCGGCCTGGGGTGCCCTGATGGGTATGGTGTTCGGCGCGATCATGAACCTCTGGTCATGGCCCTATATCGCCGCCACCACATCCGGCCTCCCCGAAGGCCAGGTCTGGCAGCCCGGCGCAGGCTTCATAGACGCCCTGCAGCGTTACGCCGCCTTCTACCTGGCGACCTCCCTCCCATGGGACATCTGGATGAGCCTGGGCAACGTCCTCCTGCTACTCTTTCTAGGCCCTCCCATACTGCGCCTGCTTCGACGCTTTCATCAACGCTTCTTCTTCACAGTCGCACGTGAGGACAAAGGCTAGCGGATCGACGACCGCCGACGGCAGACCGCAGACCGCAGACCGCAGACCGCAGACCGCATCTACATGGTGACGCATACTCTCTTCCCTCACCACCATGCAACCCTCAAAAACCTCTGCGTAACTGCGCGCCCTCTGCGCCTCTGCGGTGAACCCGTTAATCCCGACCCCTGACACCCGACACCTGACACCCCGGCCGTCGGCGGTCTGCCGTCTCCGGTCGTAAACTGACAACTGCGCTATAATAGTGGTAGCGACAGTTTGGAGGCACAATATGATAAATCAGGATATTGGCCGTTATAAAGCCAACTGGCAGGACGAAATTGATAGCGCGGCGCTCTACCGGAGCGTGGCGGACGCCGAGGACAACCCTCAACTCGCAGCGGTTTACCGCAAGCTAGCTGATGCAGAGGACAACCACGCCGCCTTCTGGGAAAATAAGCTAAAGGCTGCCGGGCAAACTGTACCACCCCGACAGGTCGGCTGGCGCACACGCACCCTCGCCCTGCTTGCCCGGCGCTTCGGTCCCCAATTCGTTTTGCCGACCATCAACCATATGGAGCAGGCCGACAGCACCAGCTATGACAACCAGCCCGAGGCCACAGGCACGTCCATGCCCTCCGAAGAGCGCTCACATGCAAGGCTGCTAAGTACTATCAGCGGCGGCATGGAAGGTAGCGCGCTGGCACAACTGGAAGGCCGCCACCGCGCCAGCAGCGGCAACGCGCTACGTGCGGCGGTACTTGGCGCGAACGATGGTCTCCTCTCCAACTTTAGCCTGGTCATGGGCGTTGCCGGGGCGCAACTTAGCTCCCAATCCATCCTGATTACGGGCTTCGCCGGCCTCCTTGCGGGCGCGGGCTCCATGGCTATGGGAGAATGGATATCGGTGCAAAGCTCGCGTGAGCTATACACCCGCCAGATCGCTGTTGAGGCCGCGGAACTGGAGGAGGTGCCCGAAGAAGAAGAGGAGGAGCTTTCCCTTATCTACCAGGCTAAAGGCTTGCCCGAACAGCAGGCAAAGACGTTGGCCTCGCGGCTCATGGCCGACCGCTCTACCGCGCTCGACACATTATCGCGTGAAGAGCTTGGCATCGACCCCAAGGAGCTAGGTGGCTCAGCCTGGGAAGCTGCATTCACTTCCTTCTTTCTCTTCGCCATAGGAGCCATTATCCCCGTCGCGCCCTTCATCTTCCTGACAGGTCTACCAGCAGTCCTCCTGAGCGCCGTACTTAGCGCGCTGGCCCTCTTCGGCATTGGAGCAGCTATCACCCTCCTGACAGGCAAGAGCGTGCTCTTCTCAGGCACGAGGCAGGTGCTGATAGGCATGGCGGCAGCCGCTCTCACCTACGGCCTCGGTCTGCTGCTGGGTGTCGCAATCGCTGGCTAGCCACAATTCGGCTGAACAGCCGACACAAAAGCAAAACCCGGGCGCTATGCCCGGGTTTTGCTTTTACTCTATCGTGACAACCTATTTCCCCAGCAGCCACTTCTCCATCAGCGGGCGGTTCACTATGCCCGTCTGGATATAGCGGATAATCCCGTCCTTGTCGATAAAGAAGGTCGTCGGGATAGGGAGCACATGGTACGCGCTCGTAGTGAGGCTGTCCACATCGGGCAGAATTGGGAAGTGCATCTGGAACTCTTCGGTAAACGCCCTGATGGTAGATGCATCGCTCTGCGTGGCGACACCCAATATCTCGTAAGGACCGCTCGAAGCCGCCATGTTATTGTTTGTCTCGTTATAGAGCCGGGCGATCTCCGGTATCTCGGCGCGGCAAGGTGGGCACCATGTCGCCCAGAAATTGACCATCACAGGACGTCCCCGCAGGCTGCTCAACTTCACCTCTTTGCCGTTCATATCCTTCAGTACAATCTCCGGCGCTTCAGAGCCAACGCGCGGCGCCGGGCCGGAGCCTGCCGCCTTGAACCGATCTATCTTGCTCGTCTGCGCCAGGTTGGTGAGCCAGTCGTTTTCCCGGTTCTGTGCGTCCTGCAAATCCGCCGCGCCCGCCAGCACATACTGGTCTTTATACTTCTTGATGATCACCGCATTCGCGACATAAGTACGCAGATCGCCGCGCTTAAGCGTGAACTTTGCAAGCGCATCGTCCAATGCCGCAGGCGTTATGCCTATGCTGGTTTCGATCTGTCCAATTTCGGCGTCGATTTCCTGCTCCGTCGCCGTCACTCCAACCTTCCGGGCATCCTGTAGCTGCATGCGCTCGTAAATGATCTCTTCCAACTTGGAGGCCGCGCTCTGCTCAACGGTGGCAGGGCTTTTCGACATTTCGTTCAGAAAGCGGGTAAAATCGAGGCGCTTATCTACATCAATCTGGTAAATGAACTCGCCATTGACGCGCGCCACGGCATTGTCGGGCACATTCGCCAGCGGATTGGTGAACCACATCCATGCAAGCAGCCCCAACACGCCCGCCGCGCTCAATATAGCCACCATCATATTCCGGCGGCGAGTGCGCTCCTTTGCCGCGCTGCGTGTAGGCGACAGTACAGGAGGTGCCGGGCGCGCTGCCGCTCTCTTGTCGTATGTATCGTGGGCGCGGCCGCCGCTCTCTATCTCGACTTCAAAGCCGAGCGGTGCACTATCCTGTGGAGGTGTCTTTCCCATTATTACAAATCGCCTATTCCAGCTACGGGCGGTGCCAGTATAGATAGCCAGTTAGTGAAGATAAGCACGCCCATAATAATCAGCAGGCCGCCGCTCACCAGCGACACAACATTTACCTGGCCAATCGCCGTCCAGCTACCGATCTTGAGCGAATAGCTGCGGCGGGTGAGCTTCTTGAGGAAGGTCGAGATGCGCCCCATAGCCAGGGCAGTGAGCATGAACGGCACGCCCAGTCCAACCGAGTAGAAGAGGAAAGGCAAAATCGCATCTGTCTGCTGCCCATTCAACGCGAGCCCAAAGATCAAGCCAAGCGTAGGGCCGATGCAGGGCGTCCAGCCCAGCCCGAAGCCCAGGCCAATCAGGAACGACCGCAAGTAGCTCAGGTTCGGTCCCGGCCGCAACTTATCGCCCAGCCGCCTCTCATAATTGAGGAAGGGTATATTGACTAGCCCCACCATGTGCAGCCCGAACACCACCAGCAGCACACCCATAATATACTGAAGTATTCTCCTGTTGCTGATGTGAAATAGCGGGTTCTCCGAAAGCAGTAGATCGCGCATCGAGCCAAGCAACCCGCCGATAATCGCGAACACAAGCGTAAAGCCCAGCACAAACACTACAGCGTGCGTAAGCACCATCCATCGCGCAGAGGCAGAAGGCGATGCTGCCGGCATAGCAACTGCGCGGCCTCGACCTCCTGGGCCTGCGGTCACTGTGGCGGCAGCGGGAACGGAACGAACAGCTGAACCGCCGAGATACCCGATATAAGCGGGCACAAGAGGCAGCACGCACGGCGAGAGAAAGGAAAGTAGACCTGCGGCGAATGCGATTAAGAGTGAGGGTGTTTCCATTCTTTAGTCCTGTAGCTAAATTTGCTGTGGTTGAGAAACCTTAGAGGCCAACGGTACGCCCCGGCTCTTGTACATCTGCCGCAGCGCCTCCGACTCGTCGATGGCGCGCTGCATACGCGGGAAGGCGAACCACACTGTGCCGAACGCTGCCAGCAAACCCGTAATAATGCGCAGCCACCAGTTCAGCCCAAACGGCTGAGAGCCCATATAGAACGAGCCAAACGTGCTGTCGAGCGTCCAGTCAAAGCTGTCGCGCAAGCCGAGTGTATGCGTAATGCCATCTATCACCAATGGCAATATCATCAGCACAAATCCCCACCAGACCAGCGGCCTTGTGATCCAGGAGAGCCGCTTGATGCCCCGATCGCGTGCCAGTCCATAGATTATGCCGAAGAGGAAGACGCCCGCATACAGGGCCGTATTACGGTAGCAGAACGCCACCTGGTAGCCGAACACGCTGCCCGCCCGTTCGGGCAACTGGTGGCAGGTGAGCGCATACGCCGTATAGAGCGGGTTCGCGAGATCCCACCAGCCCAGCGCCGCGAAAATAGGCGCAAGCCATGGCAGCCCCGAAAAGATACCCATCGCGATGAGCACCAAACGCAACCAGTGACGTCCAATAGATGCGGCCAGCCTGTCGAGTGCGGACTCGCGATAGGGCACTACAACACTGCGCAGACGGGAGCGATCAAGAATAGCGTGCTGGGCCATCGTAAAATAGGCTTGCAGCTCAGGCTCGGTGATTGGAGCAACCAACCTGCCTACTCGCACATCCGTGACCTCAACCACAGGAATAATATCGCGATACTGCTCGTACATCTCCATGTCATCGAGAATATTGACCTCAGTGACATCCAGCCCGTACTGAGCGGTCATCCTGTCGATAATCTGCAGGGCATCCTCACACAGATGGCACCCAGGTTTGGAATAGACGTTTACGTGCATAGGAAAGGACCAAACGTGATGGAGTAATAGCCGGGAGAAAGCAGAAGCACGCGCGGCAAGGAACCACACGCTATCTACACACAATATCGCCAGGGCTGGGACCTACGCTCATTATACGTAGCCAACCACAACAGTGTCAAACACGCCGGGGGTCAGGGGTCAGGGGTCGGGTGTCGGGGACCACGTTGTCAGTTGTCAGTTGTCAGTTCTTGGTGCCCGTAGCCCGTAGACAGCGAGGGGCGCTGGAATATGGGGAGCGACTGCCCGAAAGTATGGTGGTGCTTTCGGTGCAGGTTTGTGAGAACGGGGTGCAGGGGCGAAGCCCATGACGGGGGTATGGGGGTGTCCCCCACTCTTCCCCTCTTTTTATTACTCCCCTCCCAGTCATGGGAGGGGCTGGGGGTGGGTCTTGCCTTACCAGGATGCAGGATTGCTCCACCCTAAATCTGAGCAGTAGCCCCCCGCGCCACCGATTGCCGACATCCACCCCCCTGTGCTACAATAAACTCGCCAGAGTTGCCCGCTAGCGCGCGGGCTACGATGTTGTAGCCTACCAATGGAGGTTTTGTTATGGTCATGCAATCTGAAATCGAGGGCAAAGCGGAGGTCGCCAACGCCCACACACCTGATATTCACGGGCCGCTTCCCGGTCCCCTCGGCGAAGAAATCGTTCTGCGAGACGACCAGGTTATTTCGCCATCTTACACACGCTCCTACCCGTTCGTGATGGATCACGGGCTCGGCAGCTTCGTATGGGATGTCGACGGCAATCGCTTCATCGACTTCACAGCGGGTATCGCCGTCGTCGCTACCGGGCACTCTCATCCTGAGATAGTGAAAGCAATACAGGAGCAGGCCGAGAAGTACATCCACATGGCCGGCACAGACTTCTACCTTCCCGGTGCGGTTGAGCTTGCCGAAACCCTCCAGCGAATCACCCCCGGCAGCTTCGCCAAGCAGGTTTTCTTCACCAACTCCGGCACCGAGTCCATCGAAGCCGCTATCAAGCTCTGCCGCCACCACACAGGGCGGCCCGTCATCCTGTCGTTCCTGGGCGGGTTCCACGGCCGCACTTACGGCTCGATGTCCATCTCCTCAAGCAAGTACCTCCACCGCACAGGCTTCCAGCCGTTGCCGGCGGGCACATACCAGACTCCCTTCCCGAACCCTTACCACCCGCCGTTCGACGTGCCCGAAGAAGAATTAGGCCGAGCATGTGTGGACTACATCGAAAAGACCGTTTTCCGCCACCTTGTTTCCCCCACCGAAGTCGCGGGCATCTTTGTCGAGACGATCCAGGGTGAAGGCGGCTATGTCGTGCCTCCCGATGATTTCTATCCCGCCCTGCGCGATCTGTGCAACAGGCACGACATCCCCCTTGTGGTTGACGAAGTGCAATCAGGTATGGGCCGCACCGGCAAGATGTTCGCCATCGAGCACTGGGACGTCGAGCCCGATATAGTGGTTATCGCCAAAGGCATAGCGTCGGGTATGCCAATGGGCGCGATTGTCGCTCGCAAGAGCATGATGACATGGCCCTCCGGTGCGCACGCTAACACGTATGGCGGCAACGCGCTGGCTGTGACAGCGGCACTCACCACCATCCGCCTCCTTGAAGAAGGCATGATGGAGAATGCCGAGAAGGTCGGCGAGCAGTTGAAAGCCCGCCTCATGACCTGGCTCGACCGCTATCCCTTCGTGGGCGATGTTCGCGGTAAGGGCCTCATGGTCGGTGTCGAGATCGTAGCCGACCGCGTCAAGAAGACACCGGACGGCGCACTCCGCGACCGCATAGTAGACGACTCCTTCAACAATGGTCTTCTCCTCCTCGGCGCTGGCCCCGCGACCATCCGCTTCTGCCCCCCGCTAAACATCGACATAGACACCATAAATGCCGGCCTCGACGTTATGGAACGCGTAATGGATGCGCTGAAATAACCCAACCGCCATTCACATGAATGAAAAAGAGGACGCTCTCTATTCCTGAGAGCGTCCTCTTTTTCTTTGCACACCGGCAAGCCTGTGCCGTGTCCTGCGCTTAGTGGCAGACTTATACAAGTCGGTGTAGAGGCAACCACCTGCCGGGACATGAATGAAGCGAGGCGGTGTCCTGTGCCTCCCCACCGTTAAAGGCTAAAGGGGTTGACAGGGAGAACCCTGTCCGGGGCTAGGGGTGCCCCTAACCATTCCCCACTAAAAAGCCCCTCGTCCCACAACGTGGGGAAAGGGGTTGGGGTGAGGCGCTATCTAATTTATCAGACGCAAACCCTATACCGTCTTACAGACCATGCGAACTATCCAACCGGCAGCGATAAATGCCGTAAGCCGCTATGCAAACGAGCCATGAAGCCAACGACACAGCAGTAACGCGAATAAAAAGCTGCGTAAAGCCATATGGAGACTGCGCAAATGTGCGCGCGAACAGTATCAGGGCTACAAGGAACACCACAAAAGGCACAAGTCCGAGCACGCGCCGTGCCGTGTGCAGCCGGATCTGCCAGCCAGTATCATAGGCGCTGTATCGTATCAAGGTGAAACTCCAAATTGTGCGGACTGATAGACCGTCAATAACCGCCTGTAACGCGTCTGCGCAACAGGAAAGCGCCCAATAGCTAGAACCGGCGGCCCGTATGCCATGCAAAGTTAGCGAAGTGCCACACGCCAACTGCTGATTCAGAACTCTGAGACCGACCGGCGGGCCGCCCTAGCTGCCTTAAGTCTACAGGAGACAAAAGAGTCAGTCTATAGCAATCTTTGGCTACTCACACGTCCGGGAGTTATCCGTTAGTACTAACACTCAACTATCTCAGGCAGCCAATCGTTCCGTCAAAGCAATAGAAAACGCCATATGCCACCCGACCGCAGACGCGCGCATAGCAGGGTCGCCTGCCCTGCTATGCACTAAACACACCTTATAACTGATATATACCGGCCCGATACTATCTGCTAAATCTTGTCCAGGTTCGCGATGCCCCAGATAAGCATTATGCCCATCAACAGCCCAAGCCCCGCGACCATTGCCCAGAACATACAAGTGGGCCCAACATTATCAATAGGGTTGCCCCGGGGCCGTGGGCGAGTTGCCACCTCGGCAATTTCCTCCGTCTCTTCAACAGCTACAGGTTCGGTTGCCATATGCTCTCCTCCGTATCAAACTAGCTGCAAGTATAACATAGTCACACGCCCGGCGTAATGCTCAATCTCCATTAACAATCGGGTACCGCGTTGTCAGTTGTCAGTTGTCAGTTGACTGCATGTGCCCCATACTCGCTTCCCTCAGCGAACCTCTGCGTACTCTGCGCCTCTGCGGTGAGTTCCGTAATATACTGACAACTGACAACTACGCCTTACGCCCACCGTATCAACGTGCGGTCAATATCGGCAATGGTCGGTCGCCCGGTCAGGGCCATCGCCGTCACCAGTTCCTGCCGCAGCGTTTCCAGCACAGCGAGCACACCCGCTTCACCGGAGAGCGCCAGTCCAAACATATACGGCCTGCCTACCAGCACTGCCCTTGCACCCCGGGCCAGCGCCTTCAACACATCGGTGCCGCGCCTCACCCCACCGTCCACCAGCACTTCAACCCTCCCATCTACAGCCTCCACGACCTCCGGCAAGGCGGATATTCCCGACACTGCACTGTCTAACTGGCGGCCGCCATGATTGCTCACAATGATGCCCGACGCCCCGTGCTCTACAGCCAGTTTTGCATCCTCGGCTGTCAGGATACCCTTCAGCACGATGGGAAGCTTCGTAATCGAGCGGAACCACTCGAAGTCGCGCCAATTGATCGACGGATCCCACTTCGAAGCCACATACGCGCCCAGTGCCGACCCAACTACCCCTATGGGCATATTCTCAAGATCCATGCCGATAAAGTTGGCAAGAGGATACTCCTTTGGAAACGAGAATAGATTGCGGCGGTCTCGCTCGCGGTTGCCTATCACCGGCACGTCCACCGTCAGGCACAACGCCTTGTAGCCCGCCGCCTCGGCTCTCTGCACCAATTGGCGCGTAACTTCGCGGTCATGATACACATAAAGCTGGAACCACTTCGGACCGTCACTCTTCTCCGCCACCTCTTCCATAGCCACGGTCGAAAGTGTCGAAAGAATCATAATGGTGTTCGCGCTCGCCGCCGCTCTTGCCGTAGCCACCTCACCGTCCGCGCAGCAGAGCTTATGCCCGGCCGCGGGCGCAAGCATCACAGGCATACTGATACTCTCGCCCAGCACGGTCGTGGCCGTTTCGAGTTTGCTCACGTCCACCATATACCGGGGCCGCAGCGCGATCCGCTCAAAGTCGGCGCGGTTATTCCGCATACTGACTTCGTCGTCTGCCGCTCCTGCGATGTAGTCGAACGGCCCTTTGCCCAGTTGCTCCCGCGCCAACTCTTCCAGGTCGAGCAAATTGGTGAAGATTGGCCCGTCGCTCATGACCACTTCCCCCACCTGACCACTTCCTCCAACGGCTTCCGCCCACCTTGCTTCATAGGAGCAGTCGTGGCGTTCTCCGCGAGGGGATATCCAAACGCGATTGCCCAGCCGCACTCAGCGCCATCGGGCAGATTAAGTACCTCGCGCACCGGTGCCTCTTCCCCGAACCACGCCACATTCGACCCAATACCCAGCGCCCAGGCTTCCAGCATCATATATGCGGCTGCCTGGCCGATGTCGAAGTGTACTATTTCCATCGCCAGGTCCGACGTCTGCGCAACAATCACCACCATGAAAGGCGCGCTACCCAGGTACTTCGCTCCCGATCTGATAGCGGCCAGTTGCCCCTGCAGTTCCTTGTCCCGTATCGCCGTAAACGTCAAATATTGCGAATTGGACGCCGTTGGAGAACGCCTGGCCGCATTCAAAATCGCCTCAACCGCCTCCTCCGGTAACGCCTCGTCCCTGAATTGTCTTATCGCCCGCTTAGTATGGATTGCTTCTGATACGTCCATTCAAATTACCTCCAACATTATTACCTGCGAATCTTGTCAAGCCCTCCTGATTGCCTATCTACGTTCACGCAATGGTCCTGTCGCTGGACTCACTCTATTGCCATGCCCTCAATGCGTCCGGAGCGGGGCGGCACCACTGAGACAATCCGGCTACAGCACTCCAAGATAGCAACATCCTGCGGCCACCACATGCGGCGCATAACCTGTTACATCTCACGACGGATTGACACCCTGCAAACCTAACCGTATAATACTCCCAACAACTGCATACAAACAAGGCATTGAAGGAGAGGAGTAGGACGCTCCACTACGCATCAGAGAAGAGAGGTCACCGGCTGAAAGCCTCCCGCGCAAGAAGAGTCCGAACGTCGCTCCGGAGCCTGCAGGTGAACCGGTAAGTACGGCGCGTACACCACTCAGCCCGCACGGGTAAGCCCGATACAGCCGTAATGAGGGCAACTCCGCTTCACCACAAACCGGGCGCGGATAGCCAAATCAAGGTGGTACCACGAAAGATTATTCCCTTTCGTCCTTGCTGGACGGAGGGGTTTTTGATTCTAAAACTCAGCACTTAGTAACACAAAGCCAAATACGCAGTACGAAGTACGCAATAACAACCGGAGGAAAGCACAATGACAGACACACAATCAAGACCCGAGATAATCCCACCCGGCCCGCAAGAGGGCATGGCAAAAGCATACAACCCCCAGGCAGTGGAAGCGCGTTGGTACGATTGGTGGGAGCAGCAGGGCTATTTTACGCCTGAGCGCGACCCCTCCAAAACGCCGTACACCATTATCATGCCGCCACCTAACGTGACCGGCGACCTGCACATGGGCCATGCCCTCACCAATGCTGTAGAAGACATCCTCATCCGCTGGAAGCGCATGAACGGCTACTCCACACTCTACCTACCCGGCGAGGACCACGCGGGCATCTCCGGCCAGAACGTGGTGGAGAAAGAGCTTGCCAGGGAAGGCAAGTCTCGCCACGACCTCGGCCGTGAAGCCTTTCTCGAGCGCACCTGGGAGTGGATGGACCTATATCGCCCCAGGATCCGCCACCAGCTTCGCCGCCTCGGCGCGTCCTGCGACTGGACTCGCGAGTGCTTCACGATGGACCCCGGGCCCGCACGTGCAGTGCGCTCTGTGTTCAAACATCTCTATGACAAAGGTCTCATCTACAAGGGTGAGCGCATAGTGAACTGGTGCCCGCGCTGTGCAACCACCCTCTCTGACCTCGAAGTAGAGAACGAGGAGGAGCAGGGCAACCTCTGGACAATCCGTTATCCTCTTGCCGACAACCCTGAAGAAGGCATCACTGTAGCCACCACGCGCCCCGAAACCATGCTTGGTGACACAGGCGTGGCCGTACACCCCGACGACAAGCGCTGGCAGCACCTCATCGGCAAGATGGTGATGCTCCCCATCATGAACCGCCCAATCCCCATAATAGCCGACTCTGCCGTGGACCTCGATTTCGGCACCGGCGCGGTGAAGATGACCCCCGGCCACGATCCACTCGACTTCGAGATCGGCAGCCGCCACAAGCTGCCTATTATCAACATACTCAATCTGGACGGAACCCTGAACGAGAACGCCGGGCCATATGCCGGCCAGACCGTAGAGCAAGCCCGCAAAGGCGTGGTGGGCCAACTCACCCGCGAGGGGTACCTGCTCGGCATAGAGCCGCACACTCATAGCGTGCCTCACTGCGAGCGCTGCGGCACCACTGTGGAGCCTATTGTGTCGGACCAGTGGTTCGTGAAGATGGGGCCGCTTGCCGAGCCTGCCATCGACGCCGTGCGCAACGGCCTAGTAAGTATTGTGCCTGAGCGATTCACAAAGGTATATTTCCACTGGATGGAGAACATCCGCGACTGGCCCATCTCGCGCCAGTTGTGGTGGGGCCACCGCATACCTGTGTGGTATTGCGAGAACGGCCACCGCTTCTGCTCGTCCGCCGAACCCTCCAGCGTGACTAACTGCCCGGAATGCAACAGCACCAACATTCGCCAGGATGATGACGTGCTCGACACGTGGTTCTCGTCCGGCCTCTGGCCCTTCAGCACGCTCGGCTGGCCTGATGAGACGCCCGATCTTGAATACTTCTACCCTACAGACGTGATGGAAACCGGATACGACATCCTCTTCTTCTGGGTGGCGCGCATGATCTTCCAGGGCATCGAAAACACAGGCGAAGTGCCTTTCCATACGGTGTACCTGCACGGTCTTGTGAGGGATGACCGCGGCAAGAAGATGAGCAAGTCGGTGGGCAACGTAATCGACCCGCTTATCATGGTGGACAAGTTTGGTTCCGATGCCCTGCGCCTCGCCATCATGACCAACGCCTCTCCCGGCAACGACCAGAAGTTCAGCGAGCAGCGAGCAGAGCAGGCGGCCCACTTCGCGAACAAGCTCTGGAACGCCACCCGCTATGTGATCACGGCGACAGATGCCGATGCACCAGACGCCGATGCACCAATGCCTGAGCCGCGCTCTCTGGCAGACAGGTGGATTACCAGCCGCCACAGCCGCATCGTGGCCCAGACAACCCAGATGCTGGAGGACTTCCAGCTTGGCGAAGCAGGTAAGCTCCTGCAAGACTACGTGTGGAGCGAGTTCTGCGACTGGTACATCGAGGCCTCCAAGACTGCTCTCAAGAGCGACGATCCTGAGCAACGCACTGCCACTGCGGCCATCGCCAGGGGTCTCATCGATGAAATCCTGCGCCTGCTCCACCCCTTCATGCCCTTCCTGACAGAAGAGCTATGGCAGCACCTTCACGGCTGGCCCAGCCGCGACGATGCCCTGCCCGCGAACGAGCAAAGCCTCATGATGGCAGCCTGGCCCACGCCCGGAAAGATAGACGCAGACGCCGAGCGAGATTTCGGCCTTGTAATGGAGATCATTCGCCAGATCCGTAACGCCCGCGCTGAAGCGGTGCGCGACGCCCCTGAAAACATCAAGAAGGAGATGACCGGACGCCGCATCGAGGCGACAATAGCGGGCGGGACAAGCACGCCCATGCTCAAGCAGGAGGCCGATATCGTTGCCCGCCTGGCGCGCCTTGATACCGCAAAACTGACAATCGAGCCAACCATCACCCATGCACAACGGCCCGAGAGAGCGGTAACGCTTGTGATAGGCGAAGCTGAGGTAATCTTGCCGCTGGCAGGACTGGTAGATCTCGACTCCGAGCGCAAACGCCTCCAATCCGAAGCCGATGCAACCGAAGCCGAAATCGAGCGCACTAATGCCCTTCTCTCCAATGAAGGCTTCGTCGCCCGCGCCCCGGCCCAGATAGTAGACCGCGAGCGCGCCAAAGTAGCCACCGCCCAGGAAAAGCTAACCAAGCTCCGCGAGCGTCTGCAAGCGCTCTAGCCGAGTACCAAGCGTGACCGTCGGCGGTCATACGCAATACACAACACGCACTAATACTCGGTACTCGGTACTCGGTACTCGGTACTTATGGTACAATACCCGCGAAGGCGGCCACTCAACAGCCGCCCGCGGGAGATGGACCACATGGTCACACGCGCCGTCGAGGATTACCTCAAAGCTATATATAAGCTGCAGCGTGACGGTGCGCCAGCCACCACCAACGCCATCGCTGACATCCTTGGACTGCGTGCCGCGTCCGTCACTGCGATGTTCCAGCAGCTATCCGAACACGGCATGGCTGACTATACACCTTATCGCGGCGCGACCCTCACGCCAAAAGGCATGGCAACTGCCTTGCGTGTTATCCGCCGCCACCGCCTCATCGAGCTATACTTACACCAGCACCTTGACGTGCCCTGGGACCGCGTCCACGACGAAGCCGAGCGCCTTGAACATGCCATCTCCCCTTATCTGGAAGAGCGCATCGACGCCAGCCTAGGTTACCCCGGCTTTGATCCACACGGCGCGCCCATCCCCACCAGCGCGGGCGCACTCATCGAGCGCGATCTTGTCGCCCTCTACGACCTGCCCCTCAACACCCCGTCAGTAGTACGCCACATCCCCGACGACGACCCCAACCTGCTGCGCCATGTAGCCGAGCTTGGCCTCATCCCCGACACAACAGTGAGCCTTGTCGAACGCGACATCACCACAGGCGCAGTCACCGTCCAGCTTCACACCATCTCCCCGGAAGACAAAACACCCCTCCTGCAAATAACCAGAGCAGTCGCCCAACAGGTATTCGTCAACCGCCCCAACTAACCTCTCGCCGACAACTGACAACTGACAACTGTCAACGCCGTCAGCCGTTACCCTACCGCCCATACCACGACGACAGCATCACGCCCCATGCATTCGGCACAATCGCGGACTCGTTGGTAACGTAGTCCGCCGTGTCGTCGTGATAAACCGCGAATGGCGACTGGAACTCCGCGTAAATATCGGTCGCCGCGAGATCAATCTTCTGCTCTCTCCAGTTGCTCAGCTTATCAGGTCCAGGCCCCCATGCGCCCACCAACTCAATTTGCTTCAGATCGGCTATCTGGTTGTGCGGGTGGCGGGGCCACGTTGTGCCCGCGCTATTGACCATGCACACGCCCCACGGGTTCGTCCCAAGCAGGTAATCGCGTTGTGCCTGTCCAACCGCGCGATATGTCACCGCCCCACCCAGGTCCTCGTAGAACAATTCCTCAAGCGTTATTCCCATCATGACAGGCGATGAGCCCCAGAACATCTCATCAAGCCCAACCTGGAACGTATTCGCCCGTGCACTCCTCTCGTATGCCTGTAGATCATTCTCAAGATATGCTAACGCGACGTCCACATAACTAGCATCCGCCCTGGCGATCTCATAATAAGCCAGCGCATGCAGCTCACTCCACGTGAGATTGTACGGTGTGCCTGCCTTCTCGATGTAATGCCGCGCTGCCGACAAATAGTCGCCATCTCCGGTGGCCCGGTAAAGCTCAATCGCGGCCAGCGCCATATCATCCTGCCAGCTCACCTCGTTATAGAAGCCGTCCGTGGACGACTGGGCCTCAGGGTTCGCCACCCCAAAATCATAGAGCTGGATTGCCGCCTTCAGATATTTCTTCGCTAAATCAGCGTCATAATATGTTTGCGATTCATCACCCCACAGGGTAGCAGCCAGCGCAAACGACGCCGCCGCCTTGCCCGCCAGGTTCGCGCCCTTGCCCGGTTCGGAAGCCCACACCGGGCGCAGCGGCAGATTATTATCGTCTTCCGGCAGCCGCCAGCCGTCGTGGTCGCTGACATCCCCTACCTGGTAGTACAGCACTTCATGGACGGGATCCCACATCTTGTACATCCAGTCCAGGCCCACGCGCGCCTCGGATAGCACATCCGGCGTACCACCGTTATTGGTGCTTGCGAAGGCTGACGGGTGGCGTTCGAAGGCAGCCAGCATCATGACGGTCGAGGCTCCGGTAGTGTGCATGAACTTGAGGTAGTCGCCCGCGTCGTGCCAACCACCGTCGGCATCTATCCTCTTGCCGTCCATCGGGGCGCCCCGCGCCACGCCATCGAGCATGTGGCAAACATCGTGCTCCAGCGCACCAGTGTCGCCGCACCCCTGAACGCGAAAGAACTGCAGACTTTTCGCCACAAGAGCGCTATAGGTGTCCATGCCGACATTGAATGGAGGCGATACTAGCCCAGCTAGCGCCACGTGATAGGTGCCGGACGCGGTCAGCGAACTGAAATCAAGGTCATAGAGATGGGGATAGAGTCCGTATGGCCCCCTGTCCACATCCACGCTGCCCGTTATTACCACGCTGCCGTCAATATCGCTCACCACATGGAATGGCCGTCCCGACAAATTAAGGCGGCTGAGCACCAGGCTGTGCTTCTCCTCGTCTGGGAGGTAGCCGATCTGGTTCACCCTTATCGCGACATCAGAAGCAGCTATCGGAGTCACTGTGGGGCTTGGCACGTTCACCCCTGCAACTGTTGTCGAAGTGGGGGCAGGGAACGCCTCTGCGGTCGCCAGTGGCGCAGTAGGAGTACTATCTACGTGGGAAACTGCCGTCGGTACAGGCGGGGTAGCCTCACTCGCGCCTCCCGGTGACAGGCTGCAACCGCCCGCCAGTATAAGGGCACAGCAAAACACCGCAATGCATAGACAACGGTATCGTGGCATTCTTTATTTACCTCTTATTGAGTGTCAACCATCCAGAGCCCCCATGTATCGCGCCCCACCACGTATTACCTCTTTATGGAACATACCCCAGCCTTACCACAAGCGCCGCTTTCACTTCGGGCCATTCATCGTCGGTAATGCTGAACATCGCCGTATCCCGAACATAGCCGTCATCAAGGATGCTGTGCTTGCGCAGTATACCCTCAAACTTCGCCCCAAGCTTTGCCATAGCGCGCTGGCTGTGCAGGTTCCTCTTATCAGTCTTCAACTGCACTCTGATCGCCCCAAGTGTCTCAAATGCGTGCCGCAAGAGCAAGTACTTATTCTCAGGGTTAACCTGCGTGCCCTGGTACGCCTTGCCAAGCCATGTATAACCGATCTCAAGTCCCCGGTGCTCAGGATGAATATCGAAATATGAGGTAGTTCCTACCGGCTGCCCGCTCTCCTTCAGCACGATAGCAAACGGAATACGCCCCGCCATCGCGAGCGTCTTCTCCATGTATGTATCCCAGTTGGCCCTGTTCCACTCGCCTCGCGGCCCCACAGTAATCACAAACAGCGAAGGATCAGCCACGCGAAAAAGCCCCTCACTATGCTCCATAGAAAGAGGCTCTACCCGCACAGTTCGCCCATCGAGTACTACAGGCCCGACATCCACGCTATTCTCCTGGGCTATACGACCGCCGACGGCAGACGGCGTTGTCAGTTGTCAGTTGTCAGTTGTCAGTTGTCAGTATTACGGCGGTCTGCGGTCGGCGGTCGGCGGTCGTCACCCGACTTAAAGCCAAACACCCGCCGGGCAGAGCGGGTGTTTGGTTGCAAGGAAGGAGCGAAGAGCCATGCGGCGCAAAGGACATGTGATCTCCGTTCACCTATTACGACGAACCACCCATTATTATTATTACAACCACTTACACAAATTCGAAAAATTCGTTGAAAGTCGATGTAACAGGGTCTTTACTGCCGCCGAATGCCCATCGCGGCCTGTTCTTTTTCCATTTCGTTCTTCAGGTAGAAGCCCGAAGCTATGGGAACTGCTATTCCCGCGATCAGCATCAGGCAACCAATCAGCAGAATGGTCAGAACGCCTGAAATCGCCAGGTAAACCCACCACCCTACCAGCAGTGCGATACCGCGAGTGGTCTTACCGGCCCAGATATGCCCGATCCCCAGGAAACCGACATAGCCGATCAGTTCTAGTAGCAAGCCTACTGTCGGGTCCTTCGGTGCTACCGCTGCATAACCCTGCATCCCCGGCTGACCGGGAGGTGGAGAGTATCCTGGCTGGGGTTGGTAGTTAGGCATAGGCCCTTGACCTGTGGACACTGTAGGCGCACCGCCCTGCTGCGAGAAGTCCTGTGTCTGCCCGTACTGAGGAGGCTGTGTATACTGCTGAGGCTGTCCGGGCGGTGGCGTGTAGTTGTACCCTTGCTGTTGAGGCTGCGGCTGCGGCGCACCGGCAGGTGGAGAATAAGAAGGCGGTTGCGGCACGGGCGGCAGAGAGTACGAGCCGCCAATATCCACTGTTGGGGTGCCCTCGTTTCGCGGCACTTCGGGCCGTTGCTGGCCCACATCTTCGGAGGGTGTTTCAGGTTTGTCGTTCATATCTATAGTCCTCTATTCTTTCTATTCTTCAAATAGATCGTTTCTTCTGCGGAGCAGCATCTGCTCATGCACATCCCGCTTGATCCACAGGCCCGACACTACCGGTACTGCCGCCAGCAGCCCTATGCTAAGGACCCACCTTGGAGCTATCTCAGCTGCGGGGATGGGCGTCAACAGGCTGGGAAGCAGCATAGTGCCGATTATTCCCCACCAGCATAGCATAAGCAGCACGCCGCGCATCGTCCATCCGCCGTATATGTGCCCCAGGCCCAGAAAACCTACACAGCCAAGTAGCTCAAGCTTTCGCGCCGTATTGGCATTCGGGAAGAAGGCCTCCATCTCCTCCCGCACAATAGCGCGAGGCCGCACCCGCACAACACCCTCACGCCATGAATTGGGCAGTTCTGTGTCAGGGTCGTCCAGAACAGGCGGCCCAGGCACACGAGATGCCTCCAGTCGGTGCGGTGCGGGGGCCGCCCAGTAGTCTGCTGCCTTGCTCCCACCCTGAATGCTTGGCTCATAATGCGGAGGCGACTGCACAGCCGCATACTGCCAGGCGGCGAGCTGTCCTGCTGCGGATTGCTTACCTGCCGACGCTGGAGGTACAGGTACAGGCCGCCTGCGTGAGGCGATTTTGCGCGCTGTAGTCAGGGGCGATTGCTCTACCTCAACCGGGCTGGGTATGGATTGCACATTGCTATTGGGCCAGACCACCGGGCTGATCGTAGCTTGATAGCCTCGGTGTGCGTTCAAACTGCCGCATTTCGGGCAAGTCTCAGCGTCAATAGCCATCTTATTGCCGCACAATGCACACGTGACCAGTTTAGCTTCACTACTCATGTGACACCGCCTCGCACTCGCTGTAGAAACCTTCAGCAACGCAGGCCAATCATAATCCCGCGTGCTGGCCCTGTCAATAACCCGTAACTGGGTATATGCTCAGATTCAGGGTAGAGCAACCTGACATCTCAGTAAGGGAAGACCCTCCTCCAACCCCTCCCACGCGTGGGAGGGGCGTCTAAACGAAGAGATAAGTTGGGGGACACCCCAAACCCCCGTCATGGGCTTCGCCCCTGCACCTCCGCTGCACCTCAAGTCTGAACACTTACGTAATCGGCCATAATAACTACGCGAACTGCCGCCTCCGCGTTGCGTGTCATCAACTAATCGCGAACAGGCAAGCGTCCCGCTGATGTGGAATCCTTTGCCCCCTACCCCTGAGCGGTGGTAAAATATAGGAGTCACCCCTCAGCAGACACCACTCTAATGAATCCGGTCGCGCCCATTCCGCTCGCGCCCGGCTAGACGCAGGCAGGAGATTGCACCCCGTGGCGAAGAACACCACCCCACCGGCAAGCGGCAACGGCAACACACCCGATTACTCGTTTCAGCAGAGCTTTGGCTTCGACCCGCACGAAGCTCCTGCCCCAACTGCCGGCCCATCCTTCGACCAGGACACCGCCGAAGAGGAAGAAATCATCCCCGAAGAACCTGCCTGGATGAACGACCTCCCCCTGCCGGAGGCAGCCTCCGCTGCATCCTACGACCTGCCTGCTCCACGCCCGGCATTCCAGCCCGACCCGGCCCAGCACGAAAAAATAGTCGCCGGCCTCAACAAACAACAGCGCGAAGCCGTCGAAACTACCTCCGGCCCCCTCCTTATCATCGCCGGGCCCGGCAGCGGCAAGACGCGTGTGCTCACCCACCGTATCGCCTATCTAATGGAAGTAGAGGGCGTCTGGCCGAGCCGCATCTGCGCGGTCACATTTACCAACAAGGCAGCATCCGAGATGAAGCTGCGACTTGAGCGCCTCATCGGGCCGCGTGTGCGAGAGCTTACCATTGGCACTTTCCACTCGCTTGGCGTGCGTATCCTTCGCCAGGACGCCGATGCCATCGGATACAAGCGCGACTTCGCCATATACGACGATGATGACCAGCTTAGCCTGGTGAAGCAGGCCATAAAGGACATCGGCCTCGACGAAAAGATGTACCCGCCGCGCGGTTTTCTCTCGCGCATCAGCGACGCCAAGGCTGTGCTGGCAAGCCCTGAGCAAGCCCTCAGACAGGCCGAAAACTACCGCGAAGAGCTGGCAGCGCGCATCTACCGCCGTTACCAGGAGCTGCTTCAGTCCAACAAGGCCATGGACTTCGATGATCTCATCAAGCTGACCATCGAGCTTTTCACCGAGCGCCCTGACATCCTGCGCCGCTATCAGGAACGATTCCTGCACGTCCTGGTGGACGAATACCAGGACACCAGCCACTCGCAGTATGTGATGATCAAGCTCCTTTCCAGCATCCACAAGAACCTCTGCGTAGTGGGCGACGATGACCAGAGTGTCTACGGATGGAGGGCCGCCGACATACGCAACATCCTCGACTTCGAGCGCGACTATCCTAATGCCAAAGTGATCGTGCTGGGGCAAAATTACCGCTCCACCCAGACCATCCTCAAAGTGGCCGAAGAGGTTATCAAGCAGAACGCCCAGCGCAAGCACAAAGATCTCTGGACAGAGAACGAGTCGGGCTTGCCCATCACACTCTTCGAGGCATACAACGAAACCGAAGAAGCGCAGTATATCGCTCGCGAAACCATGCGCCTCACCACCAGCGGCTATTCATACAAAGACATCGCAGTGATGTACCGCACCAACGCCCAGTCACGCGAAATCGAGCAAGCCTGTATGCTCTATAAAGTGCCCTACCAACTGGTAGGCGGCGTGCGCTTCTACTCCCGCAAAGAGGTCAAGGACGTCCTCTCCATCCTGCGCATCGTACACAACCCGGAAAGCAACGTCGACCTCATGCGCATGATAAACAACACGCCCATGGGCAAGGGCATCGGCTCCAAAACAGTCACCGAGCTTGACATCTACGCCACAAAGCTGGGCCTCACCCTCTACCAGGCAATGCACCGCGCCGTGCAAGACTCCAAGCGCGACAGGGCCGACAATCTGCCGCCCGGCACCCCTGTCTTTAGCATGCCCACCGCCAAGTTCGTTCCTCTCCTCTCCAACGTGGAAGAGATGATAGCATCACGCGACGACCTGCCCGTGGTCGGCCTGCTCGACCTGCTGCTTGCCAAAACAGGCTACCAGGAGTTCTTGCAGGACGGCACGCAAGAAGGCGAAGAGCGTTGGCAGAACGTCATGGAGCTTCGCACCGTGGCCGAGAACTACGCCGATCTGTCCCTCTCCGAGCAGCTAGGCAAGTTCCTCGAAGATGTAGCGCTTATGTCCGACATCGATACGCTGAAGGAAGAAAAAGACGCTGTTACCCTCATCACCCTGCACGCCGCCAAGGGTCTGGAGTTCCCGGTGGTCTTTATCGCGGGCATGGACGAAGGCATACTTCCCCACAGCCGCGCGCTTGAGGCAGAGGAAGCAGGCCGCGACGACCAGATGGAAGAGGAGCGCAGGCTCGCCTATGTAGGCATAACCCGCGCCAAGCAACGCCTCTACATGGTCTACGCCTTCCGCCGCACTCTCTACGGCATGACCCAGACCAACGGCCCATCGCGCTTCATCGCGGATGTACCCCCCGACCTTGTCACGGGGCGCGATCCCGGCACAGCCTTCAACCCTGCGCGCACAACAGGCGGTAAGATGAGCACCATACCCGAGAAAGGCCTCACCGCCGAAGATATCCTCAAGGGCAATGTCAGCATTTACGGCAAGGGAGCAAGCCGCACTAACGCGCGCCCCGGCTTGCAGCCGTCCACTCCCGGCCTGCGCCCCGGCTCGTACCGCACCGAGAAACGCCGCGATGATGTGCGCGACCAGCGCAACACCCGCCTCAACATCACCTCAGGCTCCGACCTCCGCGACCGCAAGCAGGGCAACCCCCCGGCGCCATCCACCGCCACAAACAGCTTCAAAGTGGGCGACCGTGTCCGTCACAGCACCTTCGGCGAAGGCCAGATCCTCGCCGCTAAACCCACTACCCAGGACCAGGAACTAACAGTAATGTTCAAGTCCCACGGCACCAAACGCCTACTCGCCAGCGCCGCCCGCCTCGAAAAGCTCTAGCCACTGTAACCCCGTCAGGTGGCTCTCTAATCTGTTTACCCTTTCCCCATCACCAACCAACAGGGGTTGACAGGGTCCTCCCTGTCCGGGGGAATGGGGGTGTCCCCCATTCCCTTCTCTAAGTAAAAAGCCCCCTTTCACCGCGAAGCGGGGAGAGGGGGTTGGGGGTGAGGGGTGTTCCCATTCCACCCAGGCAAGAAGAGTTGAACGTGTGCGCCCTCCCCCAAGCAAGGTCCACTTTGTGCCTACCCCTTCCAAAACACACACAAAAGCTGCTATACTACGACAAATAAAAGCGGCCATAGCCGCTCTCACCGCCGGCACTCTGAAAAAAGCAGGCCGGTCATGGCCTAATCCTGGTCTCACACATATGTCCACGCGGCACATTATCGGGCAGGATATCGCACGCGAGCGGGCGTAAACCCGGCAAGCGATCTCCCCCACTACACAATCGGGAGGAATGCTCATGCGGAAGCTATCGGGTCGGGCAAAGCGAACGGGCAAAGCATCGCGCATACTATTGACCCTCTGGGCGCTAGCGTCGCTCCTCACAGCCGGCACAGTTGACCGCGCCATCAACGGCAGCAGCACCGGCATCGCCTTTGCCGCCTCATCTCTCGCACCCGGAGATAAGGCCACCGTCGCCAACACCGACGGCGATCCCATCAGGATCCGCGAGGGAGCAGGCACCGATTTCGCCCGCATTGCCTGGGCACGAGAAGGCGAGGTTGTCACCATACTCAGCGGCCCCCGCACCGACAGCACAGATATTCGCTGGTTCAAAGTGGACGCGCCGGGCGGCACAGGCTGGATGATGGCACAATATCTCAAGGGCGCGTCCGCCCCCGCCGCCCCTCCCCAGCCCAGGCTCACAGGCACTGCTCGTGTTGCGAACACAGACGGCGATCCATTAAGGGTGCGCACCACGGCATCCCAGGACGGCACGGTTATTACACGCCTCAGCCCCGGCACAACGGTGTCCATTGAGGCTGGCCCGGTCACCGATGATGCCGGCATAGTTTGGTACAAGATCAAATCGGGAAACACAACAGGCTGGGCAATGGCCCAATATCTGGCCCAGGTACAGCCTGAAGCAGCACCTCCATCACGTGCCACCCCTAACCCGGCACCCGTTGCCGACCCGGTCGCCAGCGCGCCGAGTGGAGGCACATCTAACCCTTCCCAGTACCGCCAGTGGATGGAAGAAGCCCGCGCCACGTACCCCTACCCCGAAAGCATCGACAAGATGTGGCGCGTAATGATGTGCGAATCAGGAGCCAACCCCAACGCATCAGGCGCAGGGGGTCGGTATCCGGGCCTGTTCCAGTACGCCCCCGGCACATGGAACGGCAGTTGGAACCCCTACCGCGCCAACAGCATCTTCGATGCCAAATCGCAGATATTCGCCACCGCCAAAGCCTGGAGCATCGGCATGCAGAACCACTGGTCCTGCTACTATTACTAGCTGGTGCATGGGTTGGGCACGCTCGCTTGGTTAACGGTCTCTACTGCATGTACAGGTGCGGAGGCTTTCCGGGGCATACTCAGCTTGCTCTTCTTCCTACGCTTGGGAAGATAGGGCAGGCCTAGAGTTCGCTCAATCAATTAGACCTCCGCAAAAGGTTAATGCCCTTGTCGGATTTCTCCAGGGAGGAGGAGCAGTATCCAACCGACCAAATAAACAGCGACAGCGCCGATGGTGAAGGGGATGGAATAATCAAATCGGTAGGATTCAGAGTGCGGACCCATAAGTAATTGAGCGCCCAGAAAAACACATGAGCCGACAATAAGACTTTGACCTATCGCTACGATACGGCTGCTAAAAACGCGCCAACTAGACTGCATGAACCAACGCCAACCCTTCTGGCGCACGTACGGGTCACGCGTGAGAAGAATTACACCTATTGCGATTGATGCCAACCCAAATCCTAGCACCCATGGATCGGTAGGAAGAAATGGGTTGTTTGAGAGACCAAGCAGGGTGTTGAAAGTGGTGAGGACACCAGTGAGTAGGAGTCCATAACCTGCCCTAGCGGATCGAGAAAAATATGAGGGTGTAATAGCCGACAAAATTGAACCTCCAGGGCGTTTCCAACTGTGTGCTGCTGGGCCGGTTAGCAACAGTAAGACTATAGTGCCCCAGTAGCAAGACGTCAAGTAACCGTTCCAAAACAGGCATGGCGGATGCAGAGTCGGTATCATGCGTCCCCCGCTCGGCGGTGTCATTCTGAACGCAGTGAAGAATCAACCTCCATAGCAATCTGCCAGGGTTAGTGATTCTTCACTGCGTTCAGAATGACAAGATCTAGGTGGGGCCACTTCACCGGCATTTCCGACTTTGCATCGGCCCTGCCAAGGGATGAGACTGAAGTAGATGATCACCTTGCCCGCTGAAACCGGACAGCAGCAACAAGGAGGGGCATATTGCAAAGGGCCAAGTTGACTTACGACAACTTTGCTGACCAGCTAGTTATCGAAATCCCGGAATTTATCCATCTATATGAGGATCATAAGAACTACAATGATGAGGTCTTACCACATGTACTACTGGGAGACTTCGTCAGATTCCTCTACGCAGACATTAGCAGGTCCACGATTGATCCAACACATATTCGCAACCAGAATATGTTGGTTCGCAGTCTCGATCTCATGGAACGAGCCATTACGTCGGATGATCCTGCTCTGGAGAACTTGATTGGCGTGTCTTTTGTAGAGAACCTGTTGCCCGAAAACGGTGACGAGCAGGCGGCTTATGCATTTACGGTAATTCGAAGGCTGCTTGGTCCCAAACTAAGAGAGTCACTGGAACAAGAAATGTAAGAAACGCCGAAGGCTTAGCATTAAGTTCCCTGATTGGCGCCTTCTATCGCAACTGCGGGCGTGGAGATCTTTACCGCCCGGAACAATACTTTTCCGACTGCTGGCCGATATGACAAGAACAGCTCATGATTACTTCACAACACGACGCGGAAATTATCAAGCACTATGTAAAGGCGATGGGCAAGGAAACCCGAGCTATCGCCTATCATGACTTACCCGATCCTGTGCCAGGGCCTATTATTGTGGCGGAGTTTGCGCCGCCTACGGGTGAATATGATTGGGTATATGCCACAATTGGCGTAAGTCATAGAGCCACGTCTGAGGGTGGTAAGCCGGTCGGAATGGAATCTGAGTACCCTATCGAATTCCTTATGTATGCAAACCAGGCGAACACAGAACTGTTTCATACCATGCTACGCCTGGCGGTGACCCCTTTCACAAGTAGCTCATCTGTATGTGCTGGAGATACACTGGTTGGAGCTGTAGGAGAAGGAGTAGTCAAAGAGTCACCATTGACAGAGATACTTGTTGCACAGCTATTCTTTGAAGCTCCTGAGTTTCGACTGATCCACCACCTTGATGGTAGCCACACCGAATTGTTGTGGCTTATACCAATTCATGTCTCCGAGCGCCTATATGCCAGGAATCATGGATCCACCGCCCTACTCAAGTTATTTAATTTTCATGCGACTGACACCTCAGATTTTTGGCGGTCTCCTGTTATCTAACTAATCCGTACTCTTAATTACACACGATTTCAAAGCGCAGGCGGTCTAAACCCCTGCACTTTCAATGTCTACCCGCTATTTCCCCACACCCCAAAACCCTGGCGTCTTGGCGTCTCAACACGCAACAAGCCCCAACCTACCTTAAGGCCGAGGACCTCCACCGCCCTGCTGGCCGTCTGATTTTCCGGTCTGGCTGTCCGACAGGTCCAGGCCGATAGGGAACGTCGCCTTGTACCCGTCGCCGGATTTCGAGAGCGCCAGCGTCAATTGGCTCCCGCCTCCCTGATAGATGCCGTCAGACGAATTGCGTGTGTCGCGTCCGCTGTGCTGCGAGTACGGCTGCTGCGCATAAATCTGGTCGCTGAGTGCATCATCGAAGAAGAGCTGTGAGGTAAACTCGTAGTTCTGGCCCGATCCGTCAATCGTGCGTATCTTGAAGTGAATATGCACCGTTCTACCTCTGTACCACCCTGGATATATTGTCGTGAACTGCGCGTTGCCGTTCGCGTCGGTCAATTGGTAGCCCCGCAAGAACTTTGTGCCCGCGCTACCCTGCACATCCGAATAGACACCCAGCGCATCGCAGTGCCACACGTCAATCTGCGCGTCCTTTAGAGGCATGCACGAACCCGTGCCCACTTGCGACACAGCAAACGCCAGCACAAGCGGCACACCCTCTCTCACCGAATTATCCGAGGGATCCGACCGTATATCAGAGCGGTTGACCTTCTCGTCCACGAAGTAAGGCCCCTCCGTCATCTCAGGTCGCACCACGCAATCCGGCACTGCGGCAGTATCAGCCGTGGGCGATGCCTCAACGGGCGAAGCAGCAACAGCGGTGGCCGCCTCCTGGTTCAGCGCCGCGACTGTCGGCGTTCCAGTGGACGACGCAGCCCCGGTTGTGCTTGTCGGTTGTGCGCTACTCGACCCCGCAGGATCACAAGCCGCCAACAAAGCGGCCCCACCCAGCCCCGCCAGTATCCCAAGCACCTCCCGCCTCGAAAGTACGCGCCCCACAGGAGCATCGTCATTATCTTCTACGTTTATCGCATTTGGTGACATCTCTTTCTCCCTGCTTACTGTCGTTACTATGCTTTGCTTAATTATCGAATTCAAACGAACCGCCACTCACACTACTGCGCATTGTCCCATTGCAGGTGAGCAAAGTGCCAACCGGCGTCGCCTCCAAGAACCGTATATATTGAGGGAAGATCGGGTTTGGCTCCGATCTTCCCACTCTACGCTATTGGTGATTATTTACCGCTGTCTGATCTACGGCTGGGGAGTTGGAGCAGGGCCACCGTGGCGACCGCCCTGGTCCGTGCCTGCTGCTTCTGTAGCAATTACTGCGCCCGTATTAGCGTTGATAGTGACGCCCCCACCATTGGTGAAATCAACGTCCCAGAAGATAGTGCCGTTGTCATCGCCCAGCCTGCTGTGGTCTATTGTGTTGCCAGGGCTAGCGGCGAGCGCTGCCGCCTCTGCCTGCTCTTTAGTGACTGTCGCCTTGGCTGCCAGTGCTGCCTGGTCTGCACCACCGCCGCCATGGCGTCCACCCTTGTGGCCACCCTGGTCCATCCCTGCTGCTTCGATCGTGATAACCACGCCTGTATTCGCATCTACAATCACGCCGCCACCGTTAGTGAAGTCAACATCATAGGCCGCCACGCCGTTTTGAGTACCAAGCCTGGTGTGGTCTATAGTGTTGCCGGGGCTAGCCGCGAGCGCTGCCGCCTCAGCCGCCTGCTGAGTAATCGCCGCAGTTATCGTCGCCTGCGGTTTGGGAGCCGATTGTGTGACGCTCGGGGTAGAAGTGGCAGACGGAGTCTGCGCTGATGCCCCGTTCGCCCCTACCACACTGCCTGCCAGTATCCCAATCCCAAGTAGGCCAACCGCCATGCTCGACCCGATTAGTGCCTTTACTTTCATTGCAATTTCTCCTTGTACTTGATAGTGTTTCTGTAATCCACTTTGTCGAGTACCACATCGTTTCGCGGTACAAGATCAGTATAGGATCGCAAGATTAAGCGAAAGCAAGAGTATAATTAGAGAACAATAAGAAATCACCCACCGCCACGCTAACAGAATAACCGCGTGCCGGGCTACGAGCGAAGCGTGAGAGGGTTGGGGTGAGGGCAGGGGTGATGCAAAGTCGGTTACTAGGGTGCCTCTTGGCGGTGTCATTCTGAACGTAGTGAAGAATCAGCCTCCATACTAATTTCTACCCGAACGGATTCTTCGCTACGCTCAGAATGACACTGCCCGGTGGGGTGCTCATATATGACACTTCTTTGTTAGTACGGTATTCAGAATGACAAAGTCTAGATGGTGGTCGGTACATCGGCATTTCCGTCTTTGCGTCAGCCCCCGAGGTGAGGGGTCTTCGCTTTACAGTTAGCCACTGCAACATAAGAACCCATACTGCATAGGCAAACAGGAATCCACCATGACAATCAACGTACAGCTTCGAGAAATCACCGAAGCCGATCTACCGACAATCTTTGAGCAGCAGCTTGACCCCACAGCCAACTACATGGCCGCGTTCATATCCCGGATCCCAGCGGATAGAGACGCCTTCAATGAGCACTGGAAGAAGATACTGGCCAACGACGCCATCATCAAGAGAGTTATCCTGTGCGACGGGCGTATAGTCGGTAACGTTGCCTGCTTCGAGTGGGAGGGCAAGCTCGAAGTAAGCTACTGGATTGGCAGGGAATACTGGGGCAAAGGCATAGCTACAAAAGCGCTTTCGCTGCTCATCGAGCTGATAAACACCCGCCCGCTCTACGCGTATGCTGCCACAGACAATAAAGGCTCAATCCGGGTGCTGGAAAAGTGCGGCTTCACGCACTATGGCTACCATAAGGAATATTCCAACGCCCGCGATGAAGACGTCGAACAGGTCATCTACATTCTTCAAGCCGACTCCCAAACGAACCGTCAACCATGAAAATACCGCGCCTCACAGCGCGGTATCTCAATCTATCAGCAAGATCAACAGCCTCTACTTGCTACTCTGCCCTCCCGGCCGGCCCTCAGCCGCGCTGTAGCAGTTCGGGTAAAACGTGTTAGCCACAATCTTCGAGGTCTGGCCGCGAGTGGCGTTGTTACCCGGTCGGAAGTAAGGCAGATTGCCTGCGCCGCACGGCTCTCCAGGGCCGCCGCACGGATAACCGCTCATAATGGAACGCGACGCAAGCCGCTGTATCCACTCATAAAATGTGCTCGATGGCGGCACATCCGCGAATATCTGGTTGTCCGCCGGAGGCTCGTTAAAGCCGGCGGCATTCGACACTATCTTCGAAATTTGTCCCCTGGTTGCATTATTGCCCGGCCTGAAGTAAGGCAAATTGCCCGACCCGCACGGCTCTCCAGGGCCGCCGCAAGGGTAGCCGCTAATGTAGCCTCGGCTGGCGAGCCTCTGCACCCAAACGTAGAAAGTATTCGCAGGCACGATATCCTGGAACAACTGGCCCGACGCGGGGTCGCTGAACCCGGCAGCATTCGACACTATCTTGGCCAATTGCGCCCGTGTGAGGTTGTTATTGGGCCGGAAAGTGCCATCACTGTAACCGCTCACCACGCCCCCACAGGCAAGGCAGTGCACGAACGGGTAGAACGTCTGCTCGGGCGGTACATCGGTGAAATTGATCGCGCAGCCGGTAATGCCTGTATTGCAACTGCTTACAGTAAGCGCGTAGCCGGGACAACCCGCACCGGTTGTCACCTCGTGCACTACCACCACAAAGTTCGCGCCCGCAGGTACAGTGAACGCATATGAACCCACCGGGTTTGGACTTGCACCTATGTCGGCCAGGTAGTTAGCACACATGTTGTTCGGATTGAACTCGCCCAGGTAGGCCGCGCTGAAGAGGTACCGCTGCCCCGTACAGGAGCCTGCGTCCAACTGCACGGTCACGCACTGCGCCTGGTTCGTATTGTTGGTGTAGCTGTAGCTATCATAGTGACGTAGCACGCTATCCAGTACAGCAGGGCATGACTTCGGAGTGTCGCAACTGCTCGGGACACTATCCCGGTTCAAACGCCCGCTGAGTTGGGGGTCACTGGTAGTGATGGACCCTATTACGAGCCCCGAATTAATGCAAGTGGGCGGGACAGTTTGGGTGGCCGTAGGTGTGCGTGTCGATGTGGCGGCGATCAGCGTGCCGGTTGGTGTCTTTGTCGAAGTCGGTGTAATCGTGGGCGATCCGACCACGATCGGTGTGGCAGTAGGTGTATACGAGGGTGTCACGCTACGTGTGGGCGTCGCCGTACCTTCGGTAGGTCGCGGTGTCACCGTGTCGATAGGCGAAGTTGTGGGTGTATCAGTAGATACGGCAGTCGCAATAGGAGTGGGAGTGCCTGTCGGTGTGTCGGTCGCCGTTGCGATGGACGTGCTGGTTGCCGTTTCTGTCGCCGTTTCTGTCGCCGTTTCAGTAGCTGTCTCCGTCGCTGTTTCGGTAGCCGTCTCCGTTGCCGTATCAGTGGGCGTTGGCGTCACAGCTAGACCGCACGTTAAGCCAACTCCGCCAACAGTGAGCGTATAGTTGTCGCAGCCGCCATCCTCTCGCGTTTCTTGCACTACGATAGTAGTTGATTGCCCTGCCGCTAAAGTAAAGGAGTAGGTTCCGTTTGAAACTGTGGAGCCCATGTCCGCGACGTGATTGTCGCAAACATTGCTAGGATCGAAGCTGCCTATATACGCCGCGCTGTAAATATTATGACTGTTCCCACCACACCCACGATTGAGGACGACAGTCACACATGTGCTGGTCTGGCTCGTATTAGTGAACGAGTAAGCGTCATAGTGATACTGATTACCATCCTGTGAATCGCAGGGAGTGCTGTTTTGACAACTGGTGGCAGAACCCTGGCGGCGTACATTCCCCTGCTGTACTGGGTCCGATAAGGTGATCGCCCCTGTAAGCACACAAACATCATCAGGTTGGTACTGCAAGGCGTTAACATCTGATGCGCTACGGCTAATTGTAGCAGACATCGTATGAGTGGACTGCGGCGCGGCTCCGCCCACAGAGACCATAGTTGCAACGCACACAGCACCAAGCAACAACATTATCGTGGCTACCACTGCGTAGCGACTGTAACGCCATTGTTGAAATATGTATTCTCTTAAAAGCATATGAGCCTGATCTTTCTGCAGCCAGAGTTCGTATGCCGGTAGAACTAATTAGTGCCGCTAGCTGCTCTTTTCCTCGTAAGCAATCTACGTGCCCAACAGCCCCTTACTAAAACACAGCGGTACTAACACGTGGTATTACAGCGCGAGGTAGCACGAAATATCGCAACAAAATGACCGACTCAACCTATTCCTCGCCATATCCGAACGTTACCACCTGTGAATTGGGCGCTAAAGAGATGTAAGTTGGTATGGGTGTACCTATCAGTTCCGGCCCATGTGTAGGATGAGGCGGATGTGTCGGCGGTGGCGGGTGTGTCGGGCGCGGTGTATCTTCAGGCTCCGAGGTAGAGGTGGCCTCAGGTGGCGGTATAGGCGTGTCAATTGGTCCCGGAGGTTCCGTCGGGCCGGGCGGCTGTGTAGGAGGGACAGTTGGCTGTGGCGTGTCTACAGGCGGCGGCGGGTTTGTCGGCACAGGCGTATCTATCGGCAATGACGTAAATGTGGGCGGTGGCGGTGGCGGCGGAGGTGGATTGGTTGGTGCAGGCGGACTAGTCGGTACTGGAGGATTCGTAGGCGGTGGATTAGTGGGCGGCGGTGCCGGCGGGTTAGTTGGTGCAGGTGGAATTGTGGGCACCGGCGGACTGGTCGGCTGCTGCGTATTCGTCGGTGGCGGCGTACTTGTAGCTATCACTGAAGTACTGGTGGGCGGTGGCGGCGGTGGACTCGTTGGCGCCGGCACCGGCGTATTGACCGGTACAGACGTTGACGTTGGTACCGGAGGAGCCGGCGGTGGTGGCAGCTGTGAAGCAGATGTAGCGGTCGGCGGCACGCGCGTGGCTGTGGGCCTTCTTACAACTGCTGTAGAGGTAGGTGGGGCGGCAGGCGCTATAGTGGGCGGCACTACAACAGGTGGCGGCACTATGGCCGTTGGTGGTAAGTTTGGCGCAATCGTCGGCTCGATCAGAGGCGGTTGCGTGGGAGGCTGCTCGATAACAAGCGTCGGCAAAACCGGCGCGCCTGTGGGAGTAGCCACATTCTCATTGGTAAGAATAGGTGTGGCCGTCGCTGTAGCTGTGACACTCGGCGTTGCCGTGGCTGCCAATGTTGGTGTGGGTGTGCTTCCAACCACGAGTGCCTCGCCGCTTACCCCGCTTGGCTTGCCAATGCCAGGCGTCGTGTTCCCTGCCCATGTGCCCATTGTGCCAAGCAGCGCAAGCAATCCCAGCAGCGCTAACACGGCTCCACCTATCAAAGCCAGAGCAAAGGGCAGCATAGACCGCCGTTTTTGAGCCGTAGCGGTTTCCGGCACAGCTAGACCACTTCTGGCCGCCTGTACAGAGGATCTTAGCTCCCGCGTGTCCAGGACCATCGTATCGTAGTTCTGCGGGTTATCCTCATAACCTACCGGCTTATACGGCACGCTTGTATCAGCCTGCGGTAGAATCGGCTCACTGCTCGCCGCCACATCGCGCAATCCCGGCTGGGCGTCGCTTTGTGGAGGTTTGGGTGCGAACTTGCCGTGAGTCGCTCCCGCTTGTGCCTTGTTCACAATATGCTCTCCAGTCCGTGTTGCCCTGCTCACCCTTTCTGCAGGATAGCATTAGAGTCCATGTGGTTGTGCCTGTCCACCCTTCTATATCGCGTGGAAAAGCATCACTCTTTCGCCACAGGCAGTGCCCGGAACTAACGCGCCCATATTAATTAACGTAGCACCTCCGGCAATAACTAGCAATTGACGGGCCATCGTCTTAATCTGCTATAATAATAACAATGTAACTCGGTATCGTAAAGTATATCTAACTCCAATAAAATACTAGCAACAAGAGTGCATTTAAGCAGCCGGAGTGGCATGCAACTTGCTTCTCAGTATTCCCCAAAGAATAAATGCTTGTGTGCTAGCAAGACCGATCGGGCGCAGATCGGCATTTGAGCAAGAGTGACCCTCCCACTTAGGAGAACCACCAAAGTAACGGCCATGGCCCGGTTACTTGTTCGCACCCAATTGACGTGAGTCAACCCATTGGAGCGACCCTGCCCGGCGCGATGTCTCTTTTGCTTCACCAAAGCTACTGACTCGCCGGTTTTTTCGTTGGCATTTTTCAAGGAAGAATAAAGTATACTCGCAACAACGACGGAGCAAGGAAAGGAGAAATGGTCACAGGGAAACTAAAATATATACAGGGCAGATAATACCGAAACTCTAGCGGAATTGAGCTTGGCAAGCTTGAGCTGATCAGTTGGAACCGCGTGCAGATGCGACATCATCAGGGTTGTACTTCGTCGTCGCCTTTTGCACACAACAGCTTTGCCATATCCATATCAAACGGATTGGCCTCAACTCGCAAGCAACTTTCATGACCGCCGAAACCTCGCAACCTGCCGGACTTATTGGCAGCTTGCCTCACCCTACAAGATCTGGTTCTAGAACAACAAAGTACACCGAAAATCCAAGAACAACTTCGGTGGATCCCGTACGCTGCAAATGTGGATCCTGGTGCGCTAGACTGGACATTTTCCTACCGCCAGGAGGTCAAGATAATGGTGCATGAGCATGACTTTGGTACCCCGTGGATTCAAACGGGTACCCTCGAACGAGGGGACATCGACACCATCCCCATCCCGGCCACCCCACGCAAGGGTGATACCGGCTCAATTACCGGGTACGTACCCGAGAGCAGAGCCGAGTTTGAAGTAACAACTACTATCTTACTGCCGGCATACAACGAAGCCCAGGCGCTTCCCGCAGTCCTGAATGATCTCCTCAGAGTTGTGGACGATACATACGAAATTCTTGTCGTTGACGATGGTTCAACCGACGGCACTGCTGCTGTTGCCAGCGAATATCCTTGCCGCCTGATAATACAAGAAAGTAACCAGGGCAAGGGCGCGGCGGTGCGCACCGGCCTCACACACGCTCAGGGGCGCTACGTCGTCGTCATGGATGCCGATAATACCTACCCTGCCGAATCTATACCCGACCTGGTCCACCTACTCGGTGAGCATGACTTCGTTCGTGGTATTCGCGAGCAGGACGCAAAGAACAGCCCCCTCGTGAACCGCATGGGCAATAAAGCGTTCGACTCGGTCTTGAAGATCGTATATGGCCTCGAAGGTGGCGACCACCTCAGCGGTCTCTACGGCCTGCGGCGCGATGTTTTCCAATCAATGAACTTTATAGCAGATGGCTTTGATCTTGAAGTTGAGATCGGCATAAAGGCTCGTGCTCACGAGCTTCGGACAGCGTGGTTCCCTATCGAGTACAAAGAGCGCATTGGTGAAAAGAAGCTCAACCCGATAAAGGATGGCTGGCGCATTCTACAAAGAATTATGGCGTTGACACTCCTTTACAATCCTGGGCGCATGTTTATTCTTCCCGCGGTCTGCTTACTGGCCCTATCTGTCGTGTTCACCTTTTTGCTCAGGGGCGGACCTGTTGTGGTGCCGGTGCTACAGTTGTCCCTGTATAGCTTTGTAACTACAACAATTGGCCTCGCTGTTAGTTTTCAGGTGGTTGTGTACGGCCTTGTCGCGGCGCTCTACGCTGTCGAAAAAGGCGTCAAGCCGAAGCAGTGGCTCCTAAAGCTCAGCGGTCGCAGGATGCGCCTCTCTGTGCTGTCTGTCGGTACAATCGCCACAGTAGCAGGCGTCATCATCCTCGCAGACCAGGTTGCCAAGTGGACAACACCTGGGGGCAGTACGGTGACTGTGGAAGGCCTCGTACTGGCGGGAGTTCTCTTACTCTGCGGATTGCAAACAGTGCTCGCTGTTATGTTCCTGTCAATCTTCGCAAGTAAGCTTGATAAAGTGACCAAAAAGTCACCCCGCACCGCGCGTGCTCGACTGCTAACACACAGGCTCCGGAGAGCAAGGTCCTAGCGTTTTCACATACGCCCCTCACTTTCCGACGACCGACTCGTTATACATGTGGCTCTATTCGGACAAGCGCCGATAGATGCCGGGTCGTCTTTGTAACCCGCTTACAGGCGTGATAGGGGCGCTGCAGGCTTCAGGAGGTATGACAACAATGACGCAAACTACGCCGGAAATCTCCGTAGTAATCTGCGCCTATTCGGACAAGCGCTGGGACGATCTCGTCGCGGCAGTAGAATCGGTGCGCGGGCAGACAGTGCCCGCCAAAGAAATAATCGTAGTGATCGACCACAACGAGCCAATGCTGCAACGTCTGCAGGCTCGCTTCACCGAACCCGATTTTATCGCGGTGCCCAACAAGCGCACGCGCGGTCTTTCGGGCGCGAGAAACAGTGGCGTTGCAGTTGCGCATGGTGATATTGTGGCCTTCATTGACGACGACGCCATTGCCGCTCCTGACTGGCTCCAGTGGCTGGCCGCGAGCTACAACGACAAAGTGCTCGGTGTAGGCGGCCCTGTTCAGCCGTTTTGGCTGGAAGGGCGTCCCTCATGGTTCCCCGAAGAGTTCGACTGGGTTGTCGGCTGCACCTTTCTCGGTATGCCCGAGACCACTACCCGTGTTACAAAGCTGATCGGCTGCAATATGTCGTTCCGGCGTGAAGTGTTCGCCGAAGTAGGCGGCTTCCGCACCGACATGGGCCGGGTCGGCACAAAGCCCATAGCAGGCGAAGAGACCGAGTTCTCCATTCGTGTCTGCCAGAGGTGGCCCGACAAAGAGCTAATCTATGAGCCGCGAGCACGAGTGCAGCATCGTGTGCCCGCAGCGCGCGCCAACTGGGGCTACTTCCGCTCTCGCTCTTACTACGAAGGTCTGTCGAAGGCCCTGGTGGCCCAGCTTGTAGGTACGGTCGACGGCCTCGCCACCGAGAGAACCTACGCGACCCGCACCCTCCCGCGCGGAGTAGCACGCGGCATAGCCGACCTACCCCTCAGGCGCGACCCCGCTGGGGTGGCTCGCGCCGCCACCATTGCGGCTGGTTTGGGCATAACGGTCTACGGCTACGCACAGGCAAAAGTGGCGCAGCGCATAAAGGCGCTCCGGCATCGCGAGCACTCCGCTGCCCTGACCCCGGAGGACCATCTAATATGAGCCTCCACAAGACGGAAAGCCATAACACAACACTGCCCGACGTAGTTCGGCTTGGCGGCCACGACCTCGAAAGGTTGGACACGCGCGCCCCTGCACAGCGCCCGTTGCGAGTCCTACAGGCCACAGCCCGCTACTTCCCTTTCACGGGCGGCGTCGAAACGCACGTCTACGAGGTGGCCCGCAGGCTGGCCGAGCGCGGCATGGATGTCACGGTGCTTTCGACCGACCCAACAGGCAAGCTACCAACAAACGAACAGCAGGATGGTGTGAACGTCGTGCGCGTGCGGGCGTGGCCAAACAAAGAAGACCTCTACATGGCCCCGGGCCTGTATGACGTGATCGTCAATGGCGGTTGGGACGTCGTACATTGCCAGGGCATTCACACCCTTGCGGCCCCCCTCATAATGTATGCTGCCTGGAAAGCGAAAATCCCCTTTGTGGTCACCTTCCACACAGGAGGTCACTCCTCGCCATTACGCCATGCCATACGAGGCATACAATGGCAAATACTGCGCCCGCTGCTTGCGCGCGCCGACAGGCTGATTGGTGTGTCGAGGTTCGAAGCCGACCTCTTCCGCACCCGCCTCCATCTGCCGGGCAAGAAGTTCCGCGTCATACCCAACGGCTCCAACCTGCCCAGGCCCGAACAACCGCTCCCCGCTTCCGGTGAAGAGGACACCCTCATTGTGTCGGTCGGCCGCCTTGAGCGTTACAAGGGACACCAGCGAGTAATCGCCGCGCTTCCCCATCTCCTGGAGCAGCGCCCCGATGCGCGGTTGCGTATAATAGGATCAGGCCCATACGAAGACGCCCTCCGAACGCAGGTCCAACAGCTTGGCCTAACCGACCGTGTTGAGATCGGTGCAATCGCCTCCACCGACCGGGGAGCGATGGCCTCGGCGGTTTCCCGCGCTTCCCTCGCTGTGCTGCTCAGCGATTACGAAGCCCACCCCATCGCTGTCATGGAGGCGCTCTCGTTGGGAGTGCCAATGCTGGTAGCCGATACGTCCGGCCTGAGCGAGATAGCCGAGCAAGGTCTCGCGACCGCGATACCGCTCAACAGCACCCCCATTCAAATCGCCCAGGCCATAAACGAGCAGCTACAGAATCCTGCCGCTCTCCATAGCCTCGAGCTACCTACATGGGATGCCTGTGTCAGCAAATTGTCGGCCGTATACAACGCCGTGGCAAGAAGGTCAGCATGCGTATCCTGATGCTCACAGATTTCTACCCGCCCATCGTGGGCGGAGTAGAACAGCATGTACGCAATCTCAGCATCGCGCTGACCGAGCGTGGGCACAGGGTGACCGTCGCCACGCTGGCTCACGAGGGTCTGGCACCCTTCGAGATTGACGAGCACGGCGTCCGTATATACCGCGTCAAGGGCACAATGCAGCGCATTGAAGTGCTGTTCAGCAACCCCGGACGCAGATATGCGCCTCCTATACCCGATCCCGAAGTCACACTGGCCTTGCGCGGCATAATTGCCCGTGAGAAGCCCCACATCGTACACGCGCACAACTGGCTCCTCGACTCCTTCCTTCCTCTCAAAGCCTGGAGCGGTGCGAAGTTCGTTGTAAGCATGCACGAATACAGCCTCGTCTGCGCCAAAAAGAGCCTTATGTACTTCGGCACCCCGTGCAGCGGTCCCGGCCCCACGAAATGCATGCGCTGTGCGAGCGACCATTACGGCACGGCCAAGGCACTGCCCACCGTCCTCGGCAACTGGGCCATGAGCGCCGTAGAACGCGCCCTGGTTGACCTGTTCATCCCGGTAAGCAACGCGGTGGCGAAGGGCAACGGACTTGTTGGGAGTAAGCTTCCTTATAAGGTAATACCGAACTTCGTGCCCGACTCCGTGGGCGATAGCAGCAGCGCGGCTACCACTACCCCCACCCCCTCACAGTTACCCGACCAGCCCTTCCCTCTCTTCGTGGGCGCTCTCGGTCGGCACAAGGGTGTGGACGTTCTGCTTGAAGCATGGTCGTTGCTATCAGACCCCGATATGCCGCCGCTGGTCATGATTGGCGCACCCTGGGCCGACACTCCCAAAGAGTTTCCCGCAGGTGTGCAAGTATATACCGATTGGCCCCACGATGCGGTAATGGAGGCATGGCGCAAGTCTGCGTTCGGGCTTGCTCCATCAGTCTGGCCCGACCCCTGCCCGACAGTCGTTATGGAGGCAATGGCTGTAGGCAAACCCGTCATAGCATCGAGAATAGGGGGGTTGCCTGATCTGGTGAACGACAGCGAAACAGGCTTTCTCGTCCCGCCCGCCGACCCGGCTGCACTGGCAGCAGCAATGAAACGCTTGCTCGACGACCCTTCTTTGCGCGAGCACATGGGCCAGGCGGGGAAACTCAAAGTCAGACAATTCTTCGCCAGCACTGTAGTAGAGCGTATTGAAAGTGAATACAGGGCGCTGCTCGCCGAAAAGCGTGCGCGCAAAATATCCAGGGGCAGGAGCGCCGTGGCTACCGGCGGCTCTGAGCAATAATATGCTTAAGCTCCACAAAGAAAATGGCTGGAGGCATTCTTTGGCAACTAATGTAATGTCCGCAACAATCACCGAAATGAGAGAGCCGGAACTGCGGTGCCTGGTTTGCGATGATTATGTAAACACTGCCGACGTAATAAACGGCAGAAATCTCTACAGATGTCCTAACTGTGAGTTGCATTTCTTCGATAGCGAAGATTTGCCCCATGATCTCTATTCGAGAGCCTACGAAGGCAAGGTCCGCGACGCGGGCATGGAAGAATACCTCTTCCGCGCCCGCTATCTGAGCCCGCTCAGCACGGACGTCTTACTTTCGCCTGCCTTGCGTCTGTCGCTGCGGTGGCTGGCCCGTAACGTACCCCCCGGCTCGACCGTGCTCGATGTCGGTTGTGGTCGCGGTATTATGCTGCGGGAACTGCGAGCGCACGGTTTCGAGGCTGTGGGCACCGACCTGGCCCCTCAAGTGGCCGATCTGCTTGAGCCTCAGGGCTTCAAGGTACACGTTGGCCCTGTCGACAAGTATCCGGCAACCTTGCCGAATCCCGACTTCGTGACCTGCAACTATGTGCTGCACCACCCCTCTGACCCGGTTGGCTTTCTCAGGTCCATCGCGGAACGCTTCCCTGATGCGCCTCTCCTGCTAACCGAGGCCATCTACCCTAACTGGATGTTCGGTCTTGCGCCAACTCCGCGTCCCGAATTTCCCAGGCAGCTGACCTCATGGAGTTTCCGGTCCGTCTCCGAGGCAATGCAGCGTGCAGGTTACGGACGGCACAGACTCTATGGCACAAAGCCGCGGCCCGATGACGTGCAGCTTCCGCTCATGCCCTGGATCGCACGATTCGTGTCGAAGAAGAGCGATAGAAAAGTTAGTACCACTGGAGTGGTACGCCAGGTAGCCGCCTCAACCCGCGGCATGGAGCTTGCGATACGGACCGTGCGGCTAGCAAAGCGGCTGGCTTTCGGCGGTCCGGCACTTTACGCGAGAGGACGGGGTCTACAGCCTGCGGGCGTACTTGCTGTGGCAATACCCGATTGCAAACCAGGCAAACAGGGAGATCCACACCCTTGATAACAAGATCCAAAAACAGGCAAGTACAAAAGTGGCCTGCTTCAGCGGTGCATGGGGATGCGGCCGGCAGCGTCATTGAAGAACATGCGGAATGGCCGCAGGTCACAGTTGTAGCGCGAGGTGTGCACCCTCCCTGGAATGAAGGCACCCGAGTTATCGCGCGCAATATCGCCCTTGCACTGGAGAGCGCCAGTTGCTCGACGAGCACTATATCGCTCAGCGAGAGTCTTTACGCGCAATATGAGGGGCAGGGCAGCAAGCCCATTGAGCATATCCCGTCTCGAATCTCCTACGGCGTCACGCCAGACTATGTCTACCTTAGAAAGATAGCGCGCGCCGTAAACAAGGCAACCGGAAATTGCGGGCCTGCCGCTATCCACCTGGTAGGCGCACCGCTGGCTCTAAGCCCGCTCATCTCTAAGCCCAACCGCAAGATAATCGCTCACATCACTCTCAGCCAGCAGGTCTATCTCTCGGTGGCCGAGAGGCTGCGCGCTCGCGTCGGCTGGCGTGTGTTCGATCACTGGGTTGATGCCTACGCCTGCACTTCGCAGCAGATATACGACGATCTACTCAGGCAGGGCTATGACAGGCAGAAGCTCCATGTCATTTCGCCTCCCATCGACGTGCAGCGCTTCAAGCCAATCCCGAAGGCCGAAGCCCGCGCCATGGCAGGGCTTGACCCTGATGCCTTCATAGTGGCCTATATCGGCACGGTATCGCCCCGGCGCTTTCCCACCGCTGATATAGTTGCAGCTCTGCGGGCTATGGCTCCCACCGTCCCTAATCTGCTCCTTGAGATATTCGCTCCCGTGGCCACGCACAAGCGCAACAAGGAGTGGGCCGACGACAACGTTCGCCAGGAGGCGGAGGGTGCCAACTTCCCGGTGAATGTTCACCTGCAGGACCTCACCGAGAGTGAGAAAGCCCTCATCTACAGCGCGGTAGATGTAGTGCTGCTTCCCTTCACCGCCGCTGTCGCCGTGGAACCGCCCCTCACTCTACTCGAAGCGATGGCATGCGGGGCGGCTGTGGTAGTCGCGCCCCACGCTAACCGCTCTAACGTGGTAACGGACGGCTTTGATGGGCTGCTCTTTGGCTCGGTAGAAGAGCTGACAGTGCGCCTGACGAACCTCTACGAAATAGGTCAAGAGGGTCGTGCCCTCCTCGGCAAAGAAGCCAGGGCTACAGTCTTACAACAATATACATTTGCTAAGTCTGCCGAGGCAATCAAGAACCTCTGGTCCTCAATAGGCATGTAACAGATCTGTGGCTGCCCACTGGTAGCCACGTCGCATGAAAAGCAGCTAATGATCGTTGAAGAACCACTAAATCGTATATCGGGCAACCGGATTCTGCTCAAGAAGGTAGAACCCAAAGAAACCACGCTCACAAACGTCGATGATCGCCGCGCCCTGGTCGTGGCGGGGTCGGTTCTGCTCTTTATGATTGGTGTCGGCATCATCGCCTGGGATTACGCTTTCCTTCTGCTTCGCCCTGCCAACTACGCCTGGTTCTGGGCAGGTGTGGCCCTTTGCTTCCTTGCGGTGCTGGGTGTTGGGATCGGGGAGTCAGCGCGGATGTGGGAGCAAGTTACATCACTTGCCGCTTTCGGCGCAGCTCTCTACATCCCGTACTTCCTGCGCAGCCCCACACGCCTCATCTTTGCCGATGAGCTGTACCATTACCAGACGATGCGCCTCTTGCTTGAGCAGGGTAACACTGACATCCCGCTGACCAAGTACCCCATCCCGGGCGAATTCCCCGGGCTGGAGTTCGCGACTACAGGGTTGATGTCCACCACTGGTTTGTCGCTCGATGTGGCGATGCGCGTCATCACGCTTTGCTTCCATATGCTCCTGCCCGTGCTCGCGTACATGGTCGCACGCGGACTCAATCTGGGACCGCGCACGAGCATGGTTGCCGCGCTTGTCTACATGGCAAACACTAGCTACTTCTTCTTCCACTCTGCCTTCAGCTACGAATCGCTCGGCATCGTGTTCGTGCTCTCGATCTGGGCGCTCCTCGTGCGTCATGGCGGCGAGCAAATAGAGAAGCGCGATGTCGCCACTATCCTGCTGTTATTAGCCGGCATAGCAGTCACCCACCACATAAGCTCCTACCTGCTGGCGGCAAGCCTCACCGTGGCCTGGTTCAGCATGCGCGTGCTCAAGCGGCCGGGCTACAAAACGATGGCCTGGATTACCCTGGCAAGCATCGTCCTCCCCGTTGTGTGGCTCTTATTCGGTACAGAACGCGCCACCTACTACCTGTCTACATCAATCACACTGCGTATGCAGTCGATTTACCGCGCCATATTCGAGCAGCGCACGCCTCGGCGTCTCTTCTCTGAGTCTTCTCTGCCCGACCTTGAGCGCCTTATCGACTTCGCATACGCGCCCATGCTCGTCTTACTCTGCCTGGCAGGTCTCTTTATTGTATTCAGGCGGATAGGATGGCGGAAAAGCCCCGTCCTCCTGCTGGCGCTCGCCATCTTTGGCCCGCTCGCATGGCTGGCTTCCACGCCCGCCGTCCTGACCCCAGCAGGCGAGCTAGCGTACCGCTCGTGGCCCTTCCTCTTCCTGGGTGTGGCTATGTACGGCGCAATCGCTATAACCAACATGGGCAAGAAATGGCCCAACATCCAGCGCGTAATCGTGGTGGTTGTGCCCGCCTTGCTGCTCATAGGAGGAATCAGCCTGGGAGACAACCAGGGCGGCCGCTTCCGCACTCTGGAGCCGACAAGGGCTGCCGGACCCGAAAGCCTGACGGGCGATCTGGTATCCGCCGCCCAGTGGCTTGAGCGAACTGCAGGCCGCTGGCACCTCATGACGAGCGACTCCAACACCGAGGTTGCCTTCGCGACAAGCGGCTTCCAACGCGCCAACGTCTGGGCAAACTGGGATCTCTTCCTTGCACCCAACCCTGAACAGGTAGCGCCCTTCGTGCGGAGCACCGGCACTGAATACGTCGTTGTGGACCGAAGAATTACCAGATTGCAGCCGCGCTACCAGGCATACTTCGGCAGCCCCGAGGTTTTCGCGTTGCAGCAACAGGGATATGACCCCAGCAAAGGCTTTCCCGTCGCGCTTGTCGACAAGTTCGATCGCGCCCGATCCCTCAACCGAATATATGACAACGGCAATATCTGGATTTACAAGACCCGCACCGCGTACCTCAAGCCCGGCGTTTCAGCGGGCGGAGGCGCGAATTCGCCGTAGTGCGCTCTGCGATGTTCGCCGTCTGCATTTCGCCGGCGTGATTAGCACAAGACTCCCGGTATATAACCAAGCGGCATTCATAAAGACAACCAACCCGCCCATCTTTGCAGCGAATTACATATCAAGACTTCCATCATTCAGCACGGAAGAACCGGCGCGAGAGAGAACGATGAGTAGAGGACAAATATCAAGTGATGAATATTAAGACAATGATAGCAAATAGAAGGCAAACCTTCTCTTTGAACGGGCTGCTCGCTCACCTGCGCATGCCCCTCTATCGCAATGCCTATGCCCTCATGCTCACCGTCGTTACGACGTCGGGCCTCGGCATAGTTTACTGGGTTCTTGCGGCGCGCTACTATCCCATCGAGGTAGTCGGAGTCAATTCGGCCATCGTATCCGCCATGACTTTCGTAGCCGGGCTATCACAGCGCAGCCTGATCAGTGCCCTTGTCCGTTTTATCCCGCAAGCCGGGCGCTCTACCCGCAAGCTAATACTCCTTGCATATCTGGCCAGTGTCGTAGGCACCGCCATAATTGGCCCCATATTTCTATTCGGGCTAAGTATCTGGTCGCCTCAGCTAAGAGTGATAGGCACCGATCCCGTGCTTGCAACCTGGTTCATCCTCTCCGCCATGGTCTGGTGCCTGTTCACCCTGCAAGATAGCGCGCTCACGGGGCTGCGCGAGGCCGTGTGGGTTCCGCTCGAAAACACCATATATGCCATCGCAAAACTGGGTCTGCTGGTGCTCTTCGCGGCGTCATTCCCCCTGTATGGAATCTTCGCCTCCTGGACAATCCCGGTTGCCTTCACGCTGCTACCGATGAATTACCTCATCTTTCGCCGCTTGATACCAAAGCACATAAAAGCCACCTCTATCCAGGCAGCGCCCATCCGCGTGGGCCAGCTTACACGATACATGGCCGGGGACTACCTCGGCGGTTTATTTTCCCTCTCATCCACTACTCTTCTGCCCGTCCTGGTCGCGACCAAAGCCGGCGCGGCCGCAAATGCCTATTTCTACCTTGCATGGTTGGTTGCCACCTCACTACAGCTTGTCACTACCAATATGGTGATGTCGCTCACAGTGGAGGCCGCCGCCGACGAAACAAAGCTGCTCGACTACACCTACCGCACCTTTGTCCACATTGCGCGCCTTCTCCTGCCATTGGTGATAGTCATGCTCATAGCCGCTCCTCTTGTGCTCTGGGTTTTCGGCTCGAATTATGCTGACGAAGGTGCGACACTGCTTCGCCTCCTCACTCTGGCGACCGTACCACAGATGATAAATGCGATCTATATGGGCATGGCGCGCGTGCAGAAGCGAATGGCCAACATCGTATATGTACAGATGGCTCTGTGCATTGGAATATTGGGGGTCAGTTATTTCTTGCTCGGCTCTTATGGCATTACAGCCGTCGGCTGGGCGGTGCTGATAAGCCAAACGATTGTCGCCACAGTGCTCATATTTGGGCCTATGCGCCCTGTGCTTGCCCACATACGACAGCGGTATATACCCAGGCGAACACATGTTGATCCAACAGAAGACGCCTATCTCATCAAGCAAGATTCTGCCGGAGGAACCCCCGAGTAAATGGAGCAGGAACTACACTCAACTACCCCGCGCTACCACAACATAGTCGTGTGGGTGATAATAGCCTCCATCCTGACCATCCTGGCCGGTATCGTCGGGCTGCCTGTGGGCCTTCTTCGCGTGCCTGCCGGCCTGGTCATATCGTTGTTTGCTCCGGGATACGCCGGCTTATTGGCGCTTGGCTACATCAGACAGCCCGGAGGAATCAACCACTTCGTATTCAGCATACCAGTCAGCTTATCCTTCTCAATCCTGGCCGGAGTGTTCCTCAACATAACGCACCTGGGCGTTCGCCTCGATACAATGGCTATTATCCTCTGCGCCCTGTCGATCCTCCTCTTGCTTGGCGCGTGGCAGCGTCACCGCCTCCTCGAATGGGCGCGCCCCGTTCGGCCCGTCACCGTACAGGCACCTAAAACAGCTATCTCCGCGCGTGTGCTGGCGATTGTGGCGCTTCTGCTCGGAGCATCCCTGGTCGCCGCTGTCTGGATGGGCTACGGAATTATCACTGCCTCCCAGGATCTGCCCGTGCCCTTCACCGAACTGTACGCACTCAATACGCCCACATTGACCACCACAGGCAACACCAGCTCAAAGACGGAATTGCGCCTTGGACTAAACAACAACGAAACCCGCCCGATGACCTACACGCTGCAACTATTTGTCCAGCCCGACGGCGGCAGTGCGCTACTGGCGGATGAACAGCGTATTGTGCTGGCATCGGGCGAAACCTGGCAGGGCACAATCCCGGTCGATCTAACCTGCAACGACAGCCTCATAGGGCAGTTGCTTCTGCCCGGCCAGCAGAGCGCATATCGAACCATACATATCAGGCCGGACTGCCCGGCCAAACCGTGAAACGGATTCTCTAGATGCAAGGAATTAGCGCACAGGAAGTGGCAGACAATATGCAAGCAGAGGCAAAAGACAATATTGTCACACGGGCGGCACGGGGCATGAGCGTCGCCATTATCGGCCCGGACGGGGCAGGCAAGAGCACGCTCGTGCAGCGCCTCCATCAGGCCGGAACATTACCCACAGCGATAGTCTATATGGGCGGCAACGCAGCCACCGCTAACTACACCCTGCCCACCACACGATGGTTCACGAATAGATGGCTGGCGAAGAATGGCGGTCTTCCCGGAAAGCCCGGTGCCATAAGCGTGAGCAGGGAGAGCAAACAAGTATCGCCTCTCAAGCGAGTGGCTTCCGGTGCCATCTCGGTCGTCAGGCTTGGGCACGAGCTGCTTGAGTACACCTACCGCTTTATAGTCGCTTATTCCGCCCGGCGTCGAGGCGCGGTAGTACTCTACGACCGCTATATATATGACCCCCTGATTGACGCCATGGCTGATAATCCTTCACGCTGGTACTGGTTCCGCGCAGAGCTTTTCCGCAGGATCTTCCCAAGACCCGACATCCTGATTGTGCTCGAAGCGCCAGGCACTCTGCTCTTCGAGCGAAAAGGAGAGCACGACCCCGGACGGCTCGACCGTGTGAGAGCAGCCTGCCGCGAGATAGCTCAAAGCTTCGATTCAGTAACCTACATAGATGCCACCCAGCCGCCCGACGATGTAGCGGAGAAAGCCCTGGCCTTCATCAACAAGAACAGATCAAGCCGCCCATAATGCCATCACCCATCGGCGGTCTGCCGTCTGCCGTCGGCGGTCAGCACTAACAGGAGATCCACCCAACCCCAATGCCAAAGATGTATGACGAACTGGCCAGTTGGTGGCCCCTGCTCTCCCCGCCTGACGAATACCTCGATGAGGTCGCCTTCTTCCGCCAGGTGTTGGCCGCCGAGAAACTTCCTGCCGCGCCCTCGCTGCTGGAGCTTGGCTGCGGTGGTGGCAACAACGCGCTACATCTCAAAACCGACTTTGCCCATGTTACGCTTACAGACATCTCGCCGGAAATGCTGGCTGTGAGCCAGGTGCTCAACCCCGACTGTGAGCACATCCTCGGTGATATGCGCGCTCTCCGGCTTAATCGCACTTTCGATGTCGTCTTCATTCACGACGCCATTGACTATATGGCTACACAACACGACCTTCGCCTCGCCCTGCAAACCGCATTCACCCATTGCACTCCCGGCGGCCTCGCCCTCATTGTGCCCGACTATGTTCGTGAGACGTTCCAACCATCAACTGATCATGGCGGCAGTGACGGTGACGACCGAGCGTTGCGCTACCTGGAATGGATCTATGACCCAGATGACACCGATACCACCTACACAGCCGACTACGCTTATCTCCTGCGTGAGGACGATCAACACATACAGGTAGAACACGACCGCCACGTCTGCGGGCTTTTCCCACGTGACGAATGGCTCAGCTTACTGCGCGCTGCAGGCTTTCAGCCGGAAATCACCCACGACCAGTACGAACGCGACGTATTCATAGCACGCCGCACCAGTGCCTGAGCACAAACATCCTAACATGAAGCAAGCAATACCCACACAACCAACCGTCACTCAAGTCGTCAATCATAGCGTCCACGGCCTCGCCACAATCAGGCTCATCGACCCGCCCGGCAGGATTGTCCGGTCGCTCGTCCATGATCTCGGCGTTTCAGTAGGTGCTGCGGCTGCCGAACCCGATATATCGGTCAGGTTCATCGAGCGGTTTCACAATGCGGGCCGCCTTAGAATGCTGGAACTCAACAACGAGCCATTCGCCTTCGACGATCACAATTTCTATCTACTGGACGACCAGGGACATCGTACGCTGTTCAACTTCGACCTGTCGGGCCCCACAATCGAGCTTGTTTGCGAGCGTGGCGTAAGCAAAATCCCCCTGCTAACGTCGCTCCTCGGCATAGCTTTGCTTCGCAAAGGCCACCTGTTGCTCCATTCAGCCGCCTTTGCGTACCGAGGTAAAGGCATCCTTGTGACAGGCTGGCAGACGGGCGGCAAGAGCGAGATGCTGCTGGCCTATATGAACGCGGGCGCTCGATACATCGCCGACGACTGGACTATCATTCGCGGCACCGATGGCGCTCTCTGCGGGCTTACCTCCCACGTGAACACCTGGGGCTGGCAACTTGAGCAGCTACCCGCACTCAGGTCGCGCCTTTCCTCGGCAGAGCGCTTCCGTCTCGGCCTCATACGCTTCTACCGTCATCTCTATGGCGCGCTACCGTTGCGAAACGCTAACCGTGGAAGCCTGCCTCTGCGCTTGCTCGCACGCATCGATGCCGAGGGAGCGCGCACCGCTCGCACGTCATCGTCCCCGCAACGACTGTTCGGCAATCACGTGCAATGGGAGCCGATCTCACTTGACCGCCTATTCCTTGCCAATGTCTCTCAGGACGGCATCGCCGTACTGCCTGTAGACCCACACGACATTGCACGGCGTATGTCCTCTTCGCAGCACTACGAGCGCCGCGACCTGCACGAAGCGTACATAAAATACCGGTTTGCCTTCCCCGATCGTACCGACGATGCCCTAAGCGGCAGTTTGGCACGAGAATTGCTGTTGCTTAACAAAACCCTCGATAGCCGGCAAGCTTACGAGATTGTACACCCGTATCCGGTTTCTTTGCACGACCTCTACCGGGCCACAGAGACATACTGTAAGTAGAGATAATATTTAGTCGGACCGTTGGTGCGGGTGCAAGTTACTTCAACAGGTGTTGGGCGTCCTAACAATTTTATCGGGCAGATGCAAAGTTACTCTGGGCGTTGGGGTAACGATGTCTGTTAGGAACACTTGGATTCTGGCTGCAATCAGTGAGTAACTATCTCTACGTGAGACAGTTTACTTTCTCGCGCGCTCCCGGTCGAGAGGCACACTGACAGGAGCGAAATGACAAATGAAAAGACTCTATAATCCTGCGCGCAACGCTGATGGTCCAGGAACCCGTGTCTATCTAATGGCAGCCATAGCCTTCCTTACAGCCATGGTAATCATGGTTGTATCTACCGCCGTTGAGGCACGGTCTCTGCAAAGCGGTCAACTATTGCAGCCCAAAGAGCCTGCACAGCCAAAGCAGCCGGAGATCGGCCAGCCGCCCCAGCAGGCCACCAGCGATATCGGTTACAAGGATTTCAGCTGGGCCGCGGCCTCGGTGGGCGACCCCACCACCGAGAAGCCACAGAGCAAGCTCTGGTTCAACGACGGATTCTGGTGGGGCAGCCTTTTTGATCGCACCACAGAGCAGTACTACATCTATCGGCTCGATCCGGCAAACCAGACGTGGACCAACACCGGCACTGTCATTGACAACCGGAACTCGTCCCGCGCTGATTGCCTCTGGGACGGCACACACCTCTACGTAGCTACCGCCACCACGGTCTCCTCGACCTCAGGTGACAATACCTTGATCCTCCGTTACAGCTACAGCACAGCCACAAAGACCTATACGCTGGACGCCGACTTCCCCGTAGTTATCGGCACCGGAATATTGCAAGAAATAGTGCTGGACAAGGATAGCACAGGCCAGCTCTGGGTGACCTACACAACAGGTAACACTGTCTATGTAAACCGCACACTCGGCAGCGATACCACCTGGGGAGCGGCGTTCGTTCCCGCGGTCGCCGGTACCACCCTTGACCCTGATGATGTTTCCTCGCTCATCGCCTATGATGGCAAGATTGGTCTCATGTGGAGCAACCAGGTTGACGAGGCGATGTACTTCGCTGTACACAATGACGCCGATCCTGACGAAACATGGCAGCCAAGCACCCCCGTTATACAGGGCACTAAGGCCGCTGACGACCACATCAATCTCAAGGCACTTGCTGGCGACCCTGCGGGCAAGGTCTTCGCCGCCGTCAAGACAGGGCGCGACCAACTGCAGCCACACGACCCCAACGCCTCCCTGATCATGCTCCTCGTTCTGGGCACCAACGACGCATGGACTACCTACACCTTCGGGCGTGTAGTCGACGACCACACCAGGCCAATCGTAGAGATCGACCAGCAGAACCGCGAGCTATATGTGCTGGCGACCACATCCATCAGCGGCACTCTTTTGCTGGGTAATGCTGATTCGGCCATCTACTACAAGAAGACCGGCCTTGACAACATCACTTTCCCTGCCGGCAAAGGAACCCCGCTGATTCAGGGCAGACAAGACCGTAAAATCAACAGCGTCAGCTCTACGAAGCAAAACCTGAACGAGGCGACAGGGCTTGTCGCTATCGCTGACGACATCTCGACCCAGAACTACTGGCACGCCGCCCTGAAGCTCTATCCGTCAGGCACCTGCGCACTGGACGACTTCAGCGATGTGCCGCCCGGCAGCACCTTCTACCCCTTCTCACGCTGCCTTGTCTGCCGCGGCATACTTAGCGGCTATCCAGACAATACTTTCAGGCCCGGTAACAACATCACGCGCGGGCAGATAGCCAAGGTGGTCTCTAACGCAGCAGGCTTCTCGGAAGATCCTGGTGCCCAGCTATTCGAAGATGTGCCGCCGGGCGAAACCTTCTACCCCTGGGTGAACAGGCTTACACGTCGCGGTATGATCAACGGCTATCCATGCGGCGGCCCCGGCGAGCCTTGCGGCCCCGGCAACCTGCCATACTTCCGCACAGGCGCTAACGCAAGCAGAGGCCAGATATCCAAGATCGTGTCCGAATCCGCAGGCTTCACAGAGGCACACGCTACGCAAAGCTTTGAAGACGTGCAGCCAGGCAGCACCTTCTATCTGTGGGTCGAGCGGCTAGCTAGCAGGGCTGTGATGAGCGGCTACCCATGCGGCGGCCCCGGCGAGCCTTGCGGCCCCGGCAACCTACCATACTTCAGGCCCAGCGCCGACGTCACAAGGGGGCAGGCATCAAAGATCGTCTCCAACACCTTCTTCCCGAACTGCAACCCGTAACGCCCACACAACCGCCATCAAAGAGGGCATAAGCAAGAAGGGGAGCGACGGTCGCTCCCCTTCTCGCCTTTACTTATACGTTTTGCTCAGAGGCTCCCCTCACAGGAGCAAGCCCAACTATCAGCGAGTAGTTATGACAAGCTGAGGACGGTTCGCTCCTTCACGGGAATAGACATAGAACCCATCCATGCTGTCCTGTGCCATGACAAAGTTATAGGTGTTGTTCCCTGTCACAAGCGACGTGATGTTGAACTCAACCCATGTGTTCGTGCCTAGCGCACCCTTGTCGTCATACGCCCCGCTGGTTCTTGCGGGCCTGTTGTTCCAGGTTATGCCCGTCTCAGTCCAACTCCCCGATGTTGTATAAATAGCCGGGCCATTGCTGGTACCGTTATACGAGTACACCCTCAGCTTGGCGCTCTGCACCGTGCCCGACATGCCGCTAACCGCAAAGCGTATATAGCTTTCTACCGAGGGTTCGCTCCCACCATTGGAGCGCAGGTAGTTATCCCGCCCATAATTCTTCCTGGGGTTTCCCGCCTCCACACGTGCATCGAACTGTGCTCCGAAGGTGTATGTTCTTATAACGGTCGGAGTGGCCGTTGCAGTGCGCGTCGCTGTGCGGGTCGGAACCGTCGTGCCGGTACTGGTTCTCGTGGCCGTTGACGTAACCGTCGAACTCGGCACACTGCTGGGCGTGTTGGAAGGAACCGGGGTAGCCGTCCATGTCTCGGTGGCCGTACTGGTGCTCGTGCTTGTGCTTGTGCTCGTGCTGGTTGCGGTATCAACCGGAGTGTTGGTGGCCGTTGCGGTCGAGGTGGAGGTAGGGGTAGCCGTATCTGTAGAGGTGGCGGTCGCCGCCGGGGGCAATGTAGGAGATGGTGTTGCCCCGTTCAGAATGTGCAGCTTCTGGCGCACAAGATAGCGTGTGTCGCCAACCATCGGCTGCCCCGCAGGCACCTGCATGTAGTACACCCAGAGGTCTGCCCCTACCACATCAGAGTTGCCGTCCAGCCCTATGAAGCTACTGTAATCAAGTAGCTCAGGGCTGCTCGCGTCCCTGTTGTGGAACTGGTGCGTGGTATTCAGCACATCCCCGGTAACACGCCGCCAGTTGATACCGTCCGGCGATAGCGAGATGCCAAACCCTGTAGTGGACCAGCTGAAGCCCATGTACTCACCAAGAGCCGTGTTGTACGACACCCATGCCCTACCAAGCACCGACCCAGATGCAATTTGGCTGGACTCGCCCCCAAGACCCGGTTCGCTGAAGCTGCCGTTATAGTACTTCCACCATGTGCCCGGCTTCCCACCGTCAGAGACAAGAGAACGCGCAAGGCGGATCTTGTAGTCGCGCCCGGCCATGAAGTACATATAGAGGTAATTGCCCACCTTGATCACATACTGGTCGGCTTCGCTGGCTTGCTCCGGGTCTGTAAAGCGAGACGGGGCGCTGATCACTTTATTGTTAGGGTAGTTGGGCTTGGTGAAGGTACGACCCCCGTCTGTAGACTCGGCATACCCCACAGCCTTTATTGAGGGCGCACTCGTACAAACAGGTATGTCAACCTCACCATGGTACCATGCCCTTATCAGTGAGCCATCCTGGTAGGTGGTGTTAATCCACGCTCCGCAACCGTCAAAGTTGGGCAGTGTACCCTTCGCAAGCGCCACACCGGGCAGTAGGTTCAGGTTAAACAAGTCAGCAGTAGAGTAGGCCCATGCGTTGCTGTTTGAAACATACCCGATTACGTTAGGCGTGGTCCCGACCGTGTTAAAAGGGGTATCGATCTTCCAGGTGGGACCCAGCAGTGTTTCTCTTTCGTCAAGTGTTACCTGCAGGCTCGTTATCGCCTGCGTCGCATCAATACTATATGTTGTGCCGTTGTACCCCTGTGCCGAACCGCTCCCGACCTGTCCCGTGTCCGCTGAAGCTTCAGCCATTGCTGGTGCCTCTCGTCCGCCCGCCCAGACTCCTGTTGATAACAGTGCAACAATAGCCAGCACTGCTGCCTGTGCTATTCGATTTCTCTTTGCTCGCGACTTGTCGCCTGGTCTGTACCTGCTAATAAGCTGTCTGCCGGTTATTCGATCCAGAATAAACTCCGATTTGCCCCTGTTCATAGGGGTGCCGACGTGGCCCATTTCCTTCTTCTCCCATCTACCTTTGGCAATTGGGAGCCAGGGCCATTGTAAGCAAGCTCTGGCTTCCCGGATGACGTACCTGAACACAGATGGTCATGAGGGAGGCTCAAAATAACCAATGCCATGCCGCCCGCCATTAATAGTAGCAAGCGTCAAGTCACCTCCCAGGCAACCCGGCTAACTCGTTGAGTCCCGTGGCTTTGCGTCCCAACCTCACGGCTGGTTTGCCCCTTCTGGTCTAATCCAATTCTAACTGCCCGTACAGCAAACCGCAATACGTAAAATGCACCATTATAGTAGTGCAAAGCATAGTACTAACCTGCTAAGTGGCCATGAGTACCACCCTCCGTCCCTGCCTGAACACAAAAGAGCAAGTGCCGTCTAAGCACTTGCTCTTGAAATATCGCTCAAAACAGCCAGTTGTCAGTTATGGCGGTCGGCGGTCTGCGGTCATCTACTGACAACTGACACCCGATACCTGACACCTCGCCCTACTGACTACATTGCGGGAAGAACGTCTTCGATACGCTCTTGGCGACCTGCCCTCGCGTTGCATTGCTGCTCGGCCTGAAGTAAGGGAGATTGCCCGACTGGCACGGCTCGCCCGGACCACCGCACGGGTAGCCCGCCATGATCCCCCTGTTCGCCAGCCTCTGCACAGTGTTATAGAAGGTATTGGACGAGGGCACATCCTGGAAAAGCCGACTTCCCGGCGACTCGTTGAACCCGGCCGCCTCCGCTACGATCTTCGTGATCTGCCCCCTACTGGCATTGGTTCCCACTCGGAAGTAAGGCCGGTTGCCGCTACGGCACGGCTCGCCCGGACCGCCGCACGGATACCCGCTCATAATCCCCCTGTTCGCCAGCCTGTTTGCCCACTGGTAAAATGGGCTATCAGACGGGACGTCCTGGAAAATTTGTCCGCCGGGGTCTTCTGTAAACCCTGCCGCGTTGGACACGGTCTTGGCAAGCTGACCCCTCGTGATATTGTTGTTGGGCCTGAACGTGTTGTCCGGGTAGCCGCCCATCACGCCGCGACACATCAAGCAGCGCACATAGGGATAGAACGTGCTGCCCGCCGATACATCGTTGAAGTCGCCTAACGAACATACACCATCCTCCTGGATATGCAGCCTCTGGCGCGCCAGATAGCGCGTGTCACCCACCATCGGCTGGCCGGCAGGCACCTGCATGTAATACAGCCACATGTCTGCCCCAACTACATCCGAGCTGCCTTCTATCCCGATAAAGCTTGTATAGTCGATCAACTCGCCGCTGCCTGGACCTCGGCCATGGAATTGGTGGTCCGTAAACAGAATATCGCCCGTTACGCGACGCCAGTTGATGCCGTCAGGAGATAGCGAGATGCCAAACCCTGTAGGCGACCAGCTAAATCCCATAAACTCGCCGAGTGTCGCATTGTACGAGACCCAGGCCCTGCCCAGTACCGACCCTGCCGCTATCGCAGTAGACTCGCCGCCAAGACCGGGTTCGCTGAAGCTGCCGTTATAGTACTTCCACCACGTGCCCGGCTTCCCGCCATCCGATACCAGCGACCTCGCAAGATGTATCTTATAGGAGTCGCGAGCAGCTACAAAGTAGAGATAGAAGTAGTCTCCCATACGCACCAGACTAAAGTCTCCTTCGCTGCCCTCTTCATTGCCGGTAAACCGGGCTGGAGCGCTAATCACCTGGTTGTTGGGATAATTAGGCTTGACGAACGTGCGCCCGCCATCATAAGACTCCGCATACCCCACCGATTTACGCGCAGGAGAGGTACCGCAAACAGGATGGATTTCGGCATGATACCAGCCGCGCACGATGCCATCGATCGGGTAAGTACGGTTGAGCCAGGCTCCACAGCCGTCAAAACTGCCCGGTGTGCCCGGTGTCAATGCCGTGCCCGGTAACAGCACAAGGTTAAACAGGTCAGCAGTGGCGTAAGCCCATGAGATGGTATTGGAAACATACCCAATCACATTAGGAGTGCTGCCCGTAGTGTTGAACGGCGTATCCAGCTTCCATGTGGGTCCAAGCATCGTCTCCCGTGGGCTTAGCAGGACCTGCACTCCCGTCGGGCTGTCTGGCCCCGTCGGATCAGACGCAGCCGAACCAACATCCTGGCCCGGCAAGGGTGTCACAGACGCCTCACCTTTACGATCCGCTACCCCGCGAGCCGGTGATGCAGAAGCGTCTCCCGACGCAAAACTTAAGGTAAACACGCAAAGAACAACAGCAAGCAACGCTATCACTACTCGTGTTGTTTTCGGTCCGGACGACTTGCGGGGATCCGGTTCGCCCTTATTCTTTTCTACTCTGCATAGGTTTGTGGGTCGACTATAGGTGCAATTCATGCATCTTCTCCCTCTGGTTGTTGCCGCAAGGGAGACCCGTGACCGTGTGAAACAGGACTTGCCTCCTTGTGGCAATCATATTTTCAGCCCAGGGAGGCTGCAAAGCATGGCTTTGCGAAAAACTTGAAAACCGCCCCCAGGCAGCCTGGCAAACTCCTTGAGTCCCATGGCTTTGCGTCCCAACCTCACGGCTGGTTTGCTCTTTTCTAGCACACTAATGTTACCAACTTGCTGCCCACAAATCTATAGGTAAATGGTATACAACCGTGAATATAAACATAGTACCAGGCAAAATGCGCCTGATTTCACATCCTTGCTACAAAAACCGGTATGGAGTCGCCGTGCAAAGACGGCGACTCCATACCATTAGCGATCACTCGTTAACGTGTAGTTATGACAAGCTGCGGACGGTTCGCCCCTTCGCGAGAGTAGACATAGAACCCGTCTATGGTGCTCTGCTGCATACTAAAGTTATAGGTGTTGTTCCCTGTCACAAGTGGTGTGATGTTGAACTCAACCCACGTGTTAGATCCCAGCGCACCCTTATCATCGTATGCTCCGCTGGTTCGTCCGGGCTTGTTATTCCAGGTTATTCCCGTCTCAGTCCAGCCCCCCGATGTTGCGTAGATAGCCGGGCCATTGTTGGTGCCGTTATACGAGTACACTCTCAGCTTGGCGCTCTGCACCGTACCCGCCATGCCGCTAACTGCAAAGCGCATATAGCTCTCCACCAACGGTTCGCTCCCGCCGTTCGAGCGCAGATAGTTCTCTGTGCCAAAGTTCCTTGTAGGGTTAGCCTGCTCCACGCGTGCATCGATCTGCGGTGTGAATGTATACGTACGGCCTCCTGTCGGCGTAGCGCTTGGCTGGGCAGTTGGCGTCGGAATCGGCGTGCCGCCCGGTGCATTCAAAATGCGCAGCTTCTGGCGCACAAGATAGCGTGTATCGCCCACCATCGGCTGCCCTGCAGGCACTCGCATATAGTACAGGTACATGTCGGCTCCTACGGAATCTGGGCTACCGGTCAGTCCTATAAAGCTTGTATAGTCAAGAAGCTCAGGGCTGCTCGAGTTCCTGTTGTGGAACTGGTGCGTCGTGTGCAGGATGTCTCCTGTAACACGCCGCCAGTTGATGCCGTCAGGAGATAGCGAGATGCCAAACCCTGTAGGTGACCAGCTAAATCCCATGTACTCACCAAGAGCCGTATTGTACGACACCCATGCCCTACCAAGCACAGAACCCGAAGCTATCGCAGTAGACTCGCCGCCAAGACCCGGCTGGCTGAAGCTGCCATTATAGTACTTCCACCATGTACCTGGCTTCCCACCGTCAGAGACAAGCGAGCGCGCAAGGCGAACCTTGTAGTCACGGCCTGCCATAAAGTACATATAGAGGTAATTGCCCACCTGAATGACTTTCTGGTCGGCCTCGCTGGCTTGCACAGGGTCTGTAAAGCGAGAAGGAGCGCTTATCACTTTATTGTTGGGGTAATTGGGCTTGTAGTATGTACGGCCCCCGTCTGTAGACTCGGCATATCCCACGGCCTTTTTAGAAGGGGCACTGGTACAAACAGGTCCGTCAGTCTCAGAGTGGTACCAGGCCCTGATAAGCGAGCCGGTCCGGTAGGTGCTGTTCATCCACGCTCCACAGCTATCAAATTGGCCTGTAGAGCCTTTTGTCAGCGCCGCACCAGGCAGCAGGGTCAGGTTCAGTAAGTTAGCCGTCGAGTAGGCCCATGCGGTGTTGTTGGAAACATACCCGATCACGTTAGGTGTGGTGCCAGTCGTGATAAAGGGTGTGTCGAGCTTCCATGTAGGTCCAAGCAACGTAGACCTCGATTCCAGCGAAATTTGCAACGAAGCAAGACCATCCGGCATTGCAGCCGCAGCACCTGGATCCTCTCCCACGGTCGGATCAGTATCTATCGGATCATCCTGGTTCGGATCCTCAACACCAGGATCAGCAGGTTGAACCCCACTATCTTGAACCGGGTCAACAATGCCGGGGTCCGCCTGCTTGGTCTCACCATCGCTAAGAGGAGATGCTTGCGCCTGCCATCCGAACGAAGAAGTTAGCCCGAGCATGAGAAACACAATGAGCGCCACGTTCCTTAACTTCATCTTTCTGATCGCCGAATTACTGTAATTTCGTACTTTCACCAAGGAACCTTACCCTTTCAACCAGAGTCATATGACGTAGAGCAACGAGACTTCTGCGCCACGCAAACGCTGCGGCCAATATCAACATCGGACGCGCGTCAACACAGACGCAAATTAAGAATGGGGTCAAAGCCCGGAAGTCGGCACTGCTCGACAAGTATGGGTTGGATGGTCTGGAACCGTGAGTCGCAGCCGAGTTTGTAGGGGAAGAGGTACTTGAAATGGAAGGTGGTCTGCGCTGCTAGCGCCCGACACATAACGGCGCTGCTTCATCGCAGCAACCCCGGCGACAACACTAATGTTGCCGTCCTTTATATGCCCAAAGCTTATCAGACAAAGGGCCGGCGGGCAACACTAGAACCTACGTTATCTAACGTATCTCGCCGCTTAAGTAACCCTAGTACGTTCTACGTAGCTTGCTATCACGTGTAGCAGAGCCATATTTTACGCCTTAATCTGGCACATAATTTGCTCTGCAACATCTTGCTGATTTAGCGCGTGTGTTAGCGTACCACGGGTTTGGCTGCGACCTATGGGCGCCCATCCTTGACCGCTCGGCGTGCTTATATTCCAATCCGAGAGGCAAGATTGCGGAATACGGCAGGTTATACAAGCCTGGGCGACATTGAGCGATATAACCCGCTATTTTCCGTAAATAGTACAGGAGCAGTTCTTGAAAACTCAAATACCCAGGCTCTCCCTGCGCGAGCAAAGCCCGGCCGGCATGGCAGGGAACAACTACACATCCAACCCCAAAGCCGGCGGCCGTACCCATTCTTCTATCTGGCTTGTGGCATCTCTTAGCCTGCTGACATTAGTGGTGGCCACACTTATCACTATTGCGGGAAACTCCGCATCTGGCACAACTTCAGCACATGCTGCCCAAAACCAACCTTTAGACACACCAACGTCCACCCCTGTCGCCAATATTGGCTATCAGGACAGTAGCTTCGGCAGCCTTATTACAGAACCCACCGCCCGCGATAACCAGAATAAGCTCTGGTTCAACGACGGCATATGGTGGGCCTCGATGTACAATGCTGACCCCGCCAGGCACAGATACGAGATATACAGGCTAGACATGGCCACCCAGACGTGGTCAACCACCAATACCGCCCTTGATACAAGAGCCGGCTCCTATGCCGATACTCTATGGGATGGCTCTCATCTATACGTTGGAAGCGGTGTCTTTCCAGGTAGAAACAGCAATCTCCAGGTGTACATATTTCGCTACACCTATGACCCCATAACTAAACTTTACACGCTTGACGCCGGCTTCCCATTTCTCCTCGATACTGCCGCCGTCATTGGGGTGGTCATCGACAAGGACAGCCTGGGCAGGCTCTGGGTAACATACACAAAACCTCAAAACCCTAACTGCCAGGAGCCAGGCCCGCCATCTTGCGCGCGGGCTGTCTTCGTGTCACACGGCACCGCCAGCGATAACACCCAGTTTGTTCCTCCTTTCGCTCCGACGGTCGGTAATACCACGAACCTTGGTCCCGACAACATCTCGGCCCTCGTGCGATTTGGCGGAGACAAGATCGGGCTGATGTGGGATCACGGCCCTTTCAACGCCCTCTACTTCACCTACCATGTCGATGGTGCGCCTGACAATCAATGGGGACCCCTTGTTACGGTTGCACACAAGGCGGACAACCATATTAGCCTGAAGATGCTCGAGTCCGATCCCGCCGGCAAAATGTACGCCGTTGTAAAGAACGACTGCAACGAGCCCACCGGCGGCTGCACGCCAAACCCCCTCGGCACGCCCACAGTCAACCCTGATGATGCACTCATCTGGATGTTCGCCATAAACTCTTCTAGCGTACAGTCATACACTGTAAGCCGGGTCAGGGACGACCAGACAAGAGCTATTCTCGCCATAGACCGCCAGAATCGCCAGTTGTACGTCTTTGCCACCACGCATTATGCCGACGGCACACCGTTTGGCCTCCGCAGCATCACCTACAAACAGACCAGCATGGACAATATAGCGTTCCCGATTGGCAGGGGAACCACGTTCATCCAGAGCAGCACCTCCACCAACATCAACGACGCCACCACCACCAAGCAATCGATGGACAGTACGAGTGGCATAGTTGTCCTCGCATCCGACAGCAGCAGCAGATACTACTTCCACAACGTACTAATGCCCGCAGGTGGACCAACAGCCACTCCTATCCCTTCATCTACAAGCACATCAACCACCATCCCCACCGATACCCCGACCAGCAGTCCCACCAACATTCCTACCAATACCTCTACCTCAACTACCATCCCTACCAATACTTCAACCACCATCCCTACTAACACATCAACGGCCATCCCTACCAATACCTCAACCAGCATCCCAACCAACACTCCCACGGGCACCTGGACGCCACCACCCACATCTACATCGACATCTACAGCAGTCGCTACACAAACGGGAACCGCGACAGTTCTAGCCTCGTCCACAACCACTCCGCAATCCACCGTCACAGGCGGGCCAACCAACACACCGGGCACGCCTGGCAGCACCGAAACGCCAGGCGCTACGACCAGTGCGACAACCAGTGTTACGCCCAGCGCAACCACCACCGCCTGCACCCTTACATTCCAGGATGTTCTCCCCGGAAACACCTTCTACCCGTTCGTGCAATGCCTTGCTTGCAAGGGCATCATCAACGGCTATCCCTGCGGCGCGCCAGGCGAGCCTTGCGGCACCACGAGCGACCCATACTTCCGTCCCGGCAACCCCGTGACACGAGGCCAGATATCAAAGATTGTTGCCCTCTCGGCCGGTCTCACCGACCCTGTCAGCGGCCAGACTTTTGAAGATGTCCTCCCCGGTTCCACCTTCTACGTCTACATAGAACAGCTTGTGGCGAGAAACGTCATGAATGGTTATCCCTGCGGAGGCCCCGGCGAGCCGTGCATTACCCCCGGAAACAGGCCCTACTTCCGACCCAATATGGGCGCAACCCGCGGACAGTTAACCAAAATCGTCAGCAACGCTGCCGGATTCAACGACCCCATACCGGCAGGACAATACACGTTCACTGATGTCCCTGAGGGCAGCACATTCCACATCTTCGTCGAGCGGCTTCTGCTGAACCGCCCCGGCGTCATGAACGGCTACCCATGCGGCGGCCCGGGCGAACCCTGCGACACCGAGCACAGATCATACTTCCGGCCGAGCAGTGGCGTGACAAGGGGCCAGACCTCCAAGATTGTCTCCAACACATTCTTCCAGGACTGCCAACCCTAGGCACTTCACGCAAAGCAGCCGTTCAAAACCCCGGCGATTAACAGCGCAACCACCCTCCCACGAGCAATTCGGTGGGAGGGTGGTTGCCAACCCATTCCCAGAACAGAACCGGCCCATGCGCCCGAAAGCACATTAGCAGGAGAGAACCTTGAAATCCCCCATGCCCGCGCTCACCTCCAGGAAGCGCCACCGCACACCCATACAAAACAGCAACCCGCGACGGGGCCGCATGCTGTTAGCCTTGATCAGCCCCCTTTTACTGCTCCTGATCGTGGGAAGATTCACAGGCACCATCCCTGCTGCGGCTAGTATCGCTACGCAGGAGAACCAGGCGTCATATGCGGCAGAACACACCGACCACGACACCGATGAAGCGGCCACCAGGCCAACCGACCCTTTGATGTCGTTCGCGGCAGGCTTTCAATCGATCGACCTCGGCTATCTGTTGCGCTTCCAGGCTTCCAATCTAGGCAAGGCCGCACCCGACAACACCACAGTCGTCGGCGCGGACCCTGCGCTGGTAGGAGCCGGCGACATCGCCACATGCACCGGCACAGGCGACGACCGCACCGCCAACTTGCTGGACGCTATCCCCGGTATCGTCTTCACCCTGGGCGACAACGCCTACACCAACGGCAGCGCCTACGAGTTCGCCAACTGCTATGACCCAACATGGGGCAGGCAAAAAGCTCGCACTCACCCCGGTATAGGCAACCATGAATACTACACGACCAATGCAGCGCCCTACTTTAGCTACTTTGGAGCGGCAGCAGGTGATCCCACCAAAGGCTATTACAGCTACGATGTTGGACCCTCCGGTTCCCCAGCCACCTGGCATGTAATCGTGCTGAACGCCAACTGCACCTTCGTGCCGTGCAATGCCGGCTCTGCGCAGGAACTGTGGCTGCGCTCCGAACTGCTCAACAACCTCGACAAGAACGTGCTGGCTATGTGGCATCACCCCCGCTTCAGCTCAGGATCCGAGCATGGCAACGATCCCAGGGTGCAGGCACTCTGGCAGGATATTTACCTCTACGGAGGAGACCTCGTGGTGAACGGCCACGCCCACAGCTATGAGCGGTTCGCCCCACAAAACGGCACCGGCGTACTCGACACAACATACGGAGTGCGCGAGATTATAGCCGGCACCGGAGGATCTAGCCACACGGGGTTTAACACACCCGTAGCCAACAGCGAGGTGCGCAACCCCGATACATACGGTGTGCTCAAGCTAACGTTGCATCAGGACAGCTATGACTGGCAGTTCATCCCGGAGGCAGGAGGCACATTCACCGACAGCGGCACCACCCTGACCCACGGCGTACCGCCCGGTGGAGGCGTGCCCACTGCTACCCCCACGCAGACGGTTCCTACTACACCCACTAACACACCCACCCGCATCCCAACCTCGACACCGACCGAGACATTCACATCAACATCCACTTCTACAGCGACACCCACCTCCACCTCCACTCCAACATCAACATCCACCCAGCTACCTACAGTCCTACCCACCGATACTGTCACCGTTGTACCGTCGAACACAGCCGCGGCTTCGTCCACCCCTACATCCCCGCCGAACTCAACGTCGACACCCCCGGGCTCCATCACAGCCACGCAGACTTCTCTTGCGACAGTTGCCCCGACCAACAGCCCTCAAGCTGCAACGTACACGCCTACACCTCCCACAAGCACTCCTGCTAACACATCTACCCCCACCGTCACCGGCACGCTTACCGCCACGCCCACAGGAACACCATGCGCCCTCGGCGATTTCGATGATGTGCCGGCCGGCAGCACCTTCTACCCATTCGTGCGCTGCCTTGTCTGCCTCGGCATCATCAACGGCTACCCCGACAACACCTATCGCCCCAACAACAGCGTTACCCGCGGCCAGCTCTCCAAGATCGTAGCCAACGCCGCAGGCTTCAATGAACCCGCGAGCGGCCAGATGTTCGAAGATGTCCAGCCCGGCAGCACCTTCTACGACTTCATTCAGCGGCTAGCATCGCGCGGTTACATCAACGGCTACCCATGCGGCAGCCCCGGCGAGCCATGCGGCTCCGAAAATCGCCCCTACTTCCGCCCTAATAACAGCGTTACAAGAGGCCAGGCATCCAAGATCATCTCCGAAGCTGCAGGCTTCTCCGAGGTACACACCACTCAGAGCTTCGAGGATGTCCCCATAGGCAGCACCTTCTACATGTGGATAGAGCGCCTCGTCTCCCGCACAATCATGAGCGGCTATCCATGCGGCGGCCCCGGCGAGCCATGCGGCTCCGAAAACCGCCCCTACTTCCGCCCCAACAGCAACCTGACCCGAGGCCAGGCCGCCAAAATCGTCTCCAATACCTTCTTCCCCTCCTGCAACCCCTAACACCAAACGGCGAAACGGGTAGAGCAAGAGCACACAGGCATAACCGTGTGCTCTTGCTCTACCCGTTTGCTATAAACCCTCTTGTCCTGTCGCGCACCGTCCGGGCTTGCCGTTTCAAAGCCAGCGTAGTGTCACGAGGTTGGCACGGCACTCCCTGTGCAAGCTTATCAGCGGAGCAAAGAGGGCACTACCCTATCCCTCTCTATCTGGTATCCCAACCGCCAGAGCCGCCGCAGGCGTCAACCGCCGCATCCTCGCGTATGCCGCCGGACCGGAATAGACAACCGCCTTCACCAAACGCACGGCCCGTATAGCCGCAATCAGCGCCGGAACCGTCAATCGTTGAAGCTGCCCCGACTTCCCTGTACTCTCTTCAGACGTCGTTTCCAACGCAGCCACGCCCTCCCGCCCCCTCTGAGCCGGCTTGCGAAGCCTCGACACCAATCGAGCCACCCATGAAGTCAGGGGCAGTTGAATATCACCGGGGCTTGGCTTCGAGGCATATATCTTGCGCCTCCCATAGCCCGCCTTTTCAAACGCCTGCGACAGTGCCCTCACACTCCACGACGTAAGCTGCCTGGGGTATTCGGGCTGCGCGGTCGGCAGAATAGCTCCCATCCCACCCAACTGGCTCATCCAGTTGGGATAAAGACCCTCGGTCAGCAATAGCGTCGCATCAGGGAACCTCTCTGCGATACTCCGCAGGAAGGCTACCGGATCCTCAGGGTGGTGCAGCACAAAATTGCATGTAACATAGTCCGGTTCCGGCATCGTGTCCGGATACTGATCCACCGTACCCACGTGGATTGGAAAGCCCTGCGGCTCCAGTGTCTCCTTCACCTTTGGAGCAAGGTCGGTACCCACCGCCCGGAACCCACGCGCTTTCAGCTCCTTCAGCATGATGCCCCACCCACAGCCGACATCGAGCACAGTCGACCCCGGCTCCGCATACATCTCCAGCCAGCGCAGCGACTTCCGCGTAACGGGCGGGGTCAGCAAACCCGTATTCTGCAGCACTGTAAGGAAGCGCGCCCTCAGGCTAAACTCCTGCATACTCGCAGCAGCAACATCGCCCTCGTAGGCCTTCTCATAAAGATCCTGCGGCACATGTCCCGCGTCAAACAATGACAACCCGCATCTCTCGCAGTGAAACAGCATCCTGCTACTGTCACCCGCACCCGGCATACTTGTCGGCAAGGCAACGCTGCCGCAGACCACACAATCTATATACATCGGCTCAAAATCGAGTCGAGCCTTTTCAACAGACGTTATCATAACCAAAATGTCTCCATAGAACGTTTGGCTGGTGTCCGATCAGGTGCCACTGCCCTTGTATAATTCGTCAGGGCGCTACGAGCAGACACTTTAACTGTCACCAGGCCATTTAGTACCCCACCAGGATGCTAAAATCTGCAGCAGCAATCCGGTCGAGCGAGAACCATACATACCATACCCAGGCGGTCTTGTGCGCACAGCCGAGCTAGGGCTACTCTCAGCACGCTCAGTGTACCGTCGCCAGTTGCCAATTATGGCAATTTTCGTACCATACTCCCTTCCCAGTTGCCCATCGACGCACAAACCCACGATCCTGCCTCGACTCTTTACGCGAATCTATCGCACCCTCCACGGTCTGCACGCTCTTTGCACCATATCGCTTAGCCCAACCACTGCGCCCACAACTTAACAAACGCTCCAGGTCTTTACTTCCATACAAGTTGCGGTTGGCAATCAAAACCCACTGCCCGCACGCGCAACCAGCAGAACGCCCCTGAATCACCCGAATGGCCTATCTTTCCCCAAACACCACCAAACCGTGTCTCATTCTTCCACACCAATGGCATTCCATATATGACAACCCACAGAACAGACCCCGCTGCGTGCGCATCAGCCCGGTCCCATCCAAAGGAGGCCCTGCCCAGACCAATACCGGTGTTCCCTGCCGGAGGGCACATACCCAACCACCCTCTGTTACTTATTCACCCTAACCACCAGCACATAGCTGGCACAGCAGCAGGTCAGCCCACAAAGCCGACCTGGCCCTACCCCACACCCCATCCCCTGCCCCTCGCCACCCACTACCAATACTCACTACTCGGTACTCGGTACAGGCGAAGCAGGAGCGGTCACGATGACGCGGGGATAGTGGAGCATCGAAGCGCTCAGGGACACCGGTATTCCCTCACCCTCAATACCCTCGCTGCCGCATACCCAAAATCCCCAACCCAAAAACAACGTCGTCCTTGGCGTCTTGGCGTCTTGGCGTTCCAACCCAAAAAGAAACCTCTGTGTAACTCAGCGCTCTCCGCGCCTCTACGGTGCGTCCGTAACACAGACCGATCCTTTTGCGTAAATCCATCATATCAGCTAAAATCTCTACCAACCATGAGAATAACAGACCTCCTCCCCGAAGACACAACAACAATAAACCAGGTCGCCGCCATACTGGTGGCAGCCTTCGCCGAGCAATCCCCCGATTTCTGCCCCACCCTCGATAGCGCCATCGAAGAGATACGCGAATCCTTCGCGCCCGACCGCATCAGCCGTGTTGCCCTCGACGACGACAACACAGCCCTCGGCTGGGTCGGCGGCATAAGCGAATACGACGGCAACGTCTGGGAGCTACACCCTCTCGCCGTTGATCCCGCCCACCAGGGCGAGGGCATCGGCAGCGCGCTCGTTGCCGACCTCGAAGAACTGGTCAGACAGCGCGGAGGCACAACCGTCCAGCTTGGCACCGACGACGAAACCAACATGACCACCCTCTGCGGCGTAGACCTCTACCCCGACCCATGGCAGCACATCGCCCGCATACAAAACCTCAAGCGCCACCCCTACGAGTTCTACCAGAAGCAAGGTTACGTCATCACAGGCGTGGTGCCGGACGCTAACGGACCAGGCAAACCCGACATCCTCATGTGCAAGCGGGTGTCCCGAAACTAGTCTGCGGACAGCCCTCTAAGAGCAATTCACGCCTGAGATCGGAACTATTCGGCCCAGACTACGTTATAAGTGTGTACAGCCCATTCCGGCCGTGCCGTGGTGTAAAGAGGAGGTTACAATGCGAAAGCGGTTTCTACCAATGGCGGTGGCGTGTCTAACTCTCATGGGACTAACACTCTCATCCAGCCCCTTTCAGGGCGGCGCGGCGCTGGCTCAGACCGGCTGCCAGACCTTTCCAGAAACAGGCAAAACAGTCTGCGGCACATTCCTGCAATACTGGAAGTCACACGGTGGGCTGGCTCAGCAAGGCTATCCCATCTCAGGCGAGTTCCAGGAGAAGTCGGATGTAGACGGCAAATCGTACACAGTGCAATACTTCGAGCGTGCCGTATTCGAGCTTCACCCTGAGAACAAGCCTCCATTCGACGTGTTACTCTCCCTGCTCGGCACAATGCAAATGGCAGAAAAGTACCCTAACGGTGTGCCCGCGCCGCCCACCGCGATCAATCCGCAGGTTGGCCTCTACTTCCCCGAAACACAGCAGTATGTCTCTGATGTCTTCCTCGATTACTGGAAGGCGCATGGCGGCGTTGCCCAGCAAGGCTATCCTATCTCCGGCAGGTTCTCCGAGAAGAGCGACATCGACGGTAAGCTGTACACTGTTCAGTATTTCGAGCGTGCCGTGTTCGAGCTTCACTCTGAGAACGGCCCCGACAGCATAGTGCTGCTATCTCAGCTAGGCACAACACGATACCAGACTAAGTACCCCACAGGCGCTCCCGGCACAGGAGCCACCCTCAAGACCGGACAGTGGGGCGGCCAGCATGTCAGGATTGATGTCACCGCCGATGGCACCCTCATCGAGTTTGATTGCGCTCATGCCACCATCGCCCAGCCCATCACCCTCGACAGCGCAGGCAATTTCGATGTCACAGGCATCTTCGTACAGGAGCACGGCGGCCCCGTCCGCGCAGACGATGAGCAAGGCCGCCCCGCCCGCTTCACAGGCAGTACCGACGGCACCAACCTCAACATCGCCATAACCTACACAGACGATAACACCAAAATAGGCGCCTTCTCCCTGGTCTATGGCGCCCAGGCCCGCATCGTAAAATGCCTCTAACCGGCCCTTTCCTATCGACAACTTAGGGGTTGACAGGGAGTACCCTATCCGGCTGTTTGAGCGAAGAGGGGCAGGATTGGGAGTGAAGAGTGTCTGCATTCTCCTCATTCAACAAGGGTTGACAGAGGACTCCCAGTCCGGGGTATAGGTGCCACCTACTCTCTTGGCTATTCACCCAAGCAAGAGGGGTTGACAGGGGTCACCCTATCCGGCGGTATGGTGGTGTCCCCACTCACTAATCAATTGAGAAGCCCCCTTTCACCGCGCAGCGGGGCAAGGCTTTCAGAGGTAGGTTTATGAGAACGGGGTGCAGGGGCGAAACCCCTGACGGGGCTGGGGGTGTCCCCCATCTCTCCACTATAAAAAGCCCCCTCGTCCCGCGAAGCGGGGAGAGGGGGTTGGGGGTGAGGGGTCTTTGTGCTCTAACCAAACAAGGAGCATAAGAGGAAACAGCCTGTTCGGAGCCCAGGCGCGCCCCATAACTAAGCCGAAGGCAAATTCACAATCTCCACAGGCTCAACGTCCTCCCCGAGATCAAAGCCAAGAATCCGCGAATAAAAGTAAAGCTCAGCCTCAGTAGCCCGCATGATCGTCTCCGCCTTGCGGAACCCGTGCTGCTCCCCCTCAAACGCGAGGTATGCCACAGGCAAACCCTTCTCCTTCAAAGCATTCACCATCATCTCAGACTGGTTTGGCGGCACAACCTTATCCTCCAGCCCCTGGAAGAAAATAATCGGGCACGACAACTTGTCCATGTGGTGTATAGCCGATCGCGCAAGGTAAACATCCCGCTGCTCAGGATAAGGGCCGACCATGCTGTCGAGGTAGCGCGACTCGAACTTGTGCGTGTCCTGCGCCATCCTTTCAAGGTCGCCTATACCATAATAGCTGGCACCAACCTTGAACACATCGCGGAAAGTCAGCGCATTCAGCGTCGTGAACCCACCCGCGCTCCCACCCCGAATAATAAGCCGCTCGCCGTCCACCCTGCCCTGTTTCGCCAGGTACAGCGCGCCGTTCACGCAATCGTCAACGTCCAGGATCCCCCATTGCCCGTTGAGCCGCCGCCTGTATTCCGTACCAAATCCCGTACTGCCTCCGTAGTTCACATCCAGCACAGCGATCCCGCGGCAGGTCCAGTACTGGATCTCCACGTCAAATACATCGGTCACAACAGATGTTGGCCCACCGTGGCTCATCACCAGTAGTGGCGGCTTCTCACCTTCAGGAGCAAAATAATCACGGTTCTTCGGTGCATAGAACAACCCATACGCGATCAGGCCTCCCTCGGTCGGGAACTCAATCATCTCCGCCACCGACACATACCCACTATCAAGGCTCGTCTTACCTGAGCGGCTCAGCACCTCAAGCGCGCTGCTGCCCAAGTCAAGGCAAACAACCTCCAGGGCTGACACAGGCGAGCCGCCCAGGAACACGGCACGGCCCGCCGTAGAGCGTATCTGTGATAACTCTGTATAAGGCACCTCCAGCAGAGAGAGTTGCAGCGTGCGCGTATCAAGAGTGGCGAGCCGCCAACGCCCCTTCTGCGTATACGAGCAGACTATCTTCCCGGCCGACTCGAAAGCATAGGTTGACGAGCCGAACTGCCATTGCGGCCTGCCAAATTCGGCCTCCATCTCGCATACAGCCTCAACCTCGCCCTCGCGCAAGCGGTACAGATTCCACCAACCTGTGCGGTCCGAAACGAAATAAAGCGTGCCGTCGGGCGACCACTCCGGCTGGTAGATCGACTCGTCCGACCCGCCCGCTACCTGCTCCATATTCTCCAGCGAGCCGTCCGCCGCGAACTCACCCACCCACAACTCTGTGCCGTCCCACGGCATGTTCGGGTGGTGCCACATGAGCCACGCGAGGCGCGTTCCGTCCGCGCTCACTCGCGGCGATGAGTAAAAGTCGTTGCCTTCCACCAGCACCGTTCCGCCCGCATCGTCGCCATCCATCTGCACGGCCGCGATACTATTTACCGCCTCCCTGCCCGCGACAGTGTGGTCTTCGCGCACGCAGATAAACCTGCCGCGCTGCCTGTCCGCCGCCGCGTCCGCATAACGTAATTCTGCCTCAGGAGTGATGGCGCGTGGCTCTTCGCCGTTGTCCACCCTGTATAACCTCTGGTCGGCATAGTTCGCGAAGAATAGCACGCCGTCCACAACAGCAAACGAGCCGCCGCCATACTCGTGTACCCGCGTGCGAGCGTTGTACGGTGGGGGCACAAGATCGACCGTTTCACCATCAGGCGAGCGGCGAACTACCACCTGCCGCCCGCCCTCCTTCGGCCTGCCCTCGCTCCAGTAAACATCAGCGCCGTCCAGCGCCACCTGCCTTATGTCAATACTATCGGCCACCAGCAATTCGGCCGTGACGGGCGACTTCCACGAGCCGTACGGAGCAACCTGTACTTCAGTCATACTGTTCCTTCCTGCTGCCTGTATTCGTTATTTGGCTGCGTATCGCCAATCGTAGTATTGACGCCCGACATTGCCGAACTGGACCTTGTAGCCGTCCGGCGCTGCCGGGTCAAACGTGACGGTGCGGCGCTCAAATACCTGCACCAGCACAGCCCTTGGCTCGCCGCCGATCTGCACACGCGCCCAGTACGGCTCCGAAATCGGGTAGCCCGCTATATAAATCCAGTCCCACGATTGGCTCTTGAAGTAGTTGAGGAAGACATCGGGCACATTATGTCCCGTCTCCGGCACGAACGCGCCCACCTTCGCTAGTGCGCCCAGATCCATATCGCTCCTGATCGTGCCGTCCCTGGATAAAGTGGCGTCAACGGGTTGCCCTGTTCGGTCCGCTGCCTTGCCTGCGTCAGTGCCCGCGCCCAGCTTGTTGAAGGTCGCGTATGTGGGCGCGTCAGCATCGCTGTTATCTCCCGCCACCAGCACATCGGCAGGCTGCCTGCTCTCGAATTGCGCTGAGCCTACCGCGATCTGGCCCGTGACCAACTCCCTTGCTAAAGTGCCCGGCACCACAACATAGCGGCTTGGCTGCGAAGGGTTCGCGTTGGGCAAGTCCATCCGCCCCTTGTCGAAGTAGACCACCTTCTGCTGTCCGCCCTCAGACTCGGCATAAGGTTCGGTACCCGAGAAGATAGCCGTTGGCCCCCACAGGAACGGCCGCTGCACCTGCCCGTTAGCCACCGGCAAATCCACCACACGCCACTGGAACCAGAATCCCGAATCGGGCAGCTTCAGGCGGGTCTTGGGCTGCCAGTTCGCATTAAAGCCATCTACCAATTTCTGGCCGCCCGACCCGTCCGTGTTCACCAGCCACGACTCGTGCGTATATATCTGAGTGCCGTTCGCCTCGGTCGTTGTGCGCGACACTCTCAGCAGCATCGTTTTGGAATCAGACGAGAAGAAGGGCGGGCCATAGTCGCTCACCTCGCCGTGGTAGACGGCCCTGTGCGGGTGCGACAATATTACCTTGGCATTCCTGCCGTTCAGGTCCGCCAGGAAGAGCCGCTGTCCATCACTCGCCGCGCTATTGATAGCGAAGGCCACCTTCCCGATGCCCGCCGACCAAGACACACCCGCACGAGCCAGCGGCGTCTGCCTGGGCGTGGTGGCAACAGTCACGAAGTCACCGTTTGTCAGATCAAGGATACCGTAGGCTGTGCCGTCGGTTACGGCCAGGTGCTTACCGTCGGGTGCCCACCCGCCTGCTATCACGAACAGGTTACTCTTGTTGCCCGGTAATGCTTCAATTCCAACAGGCGCGCCCGTTCCGCCCGCCACGTGCAAAATACGTCCCGGCTGTCCGCACGCTATTCGTGTGCCGTCGCCCGACCACGCTACAGCGGCAGCCCCCGGCGGCAGGGAAGGAATGTCCTCGCCTCCAGGCACAGGCCACGGCTCGCCGCCTCCGGACGGAATAATACGCAGGTTGCCTTTCGCTAAAGGAAGCTGGAACTTCTCGCCGCCCACAAAAGCAATGAAGTGACCATCCGGCGACCAGAACGGCGGCGAGAAAATACCGTTTGTGAGCAGCTTGAGATCGGAGCCGTCCGCATTGAGCGTGTACAATTGCGACCCCTCGGTGGTCACCGCCAACCGCGTACCATCGGGCGACCACGACGCGAACCACACGTTGAAGCCCTGAGTAAGCTGCTTCTTGTCCGTACCGTCCAGGCGCATAACAAACAGGTCGCGCTGCCGCTGCGGCAGGATGTCGCCAACATAAGACAGTACGTCGGCGGGAGGTGCGGCAGGCGCTGGAGGCGGCGTGGCCTCCGGTGTGGTGGCAGGTTGCGCGTTGGGATCAGGCGGTGTCTGCGCGCCAACCTGTGCAGGCAAAACCAGCAAACTCCCCAGCAGAAGGACACACAAAGAGAGGAACAAAGGCTTCCTGAGAGACCTCAGCAAGGCGAAGACAAACATCATGAGACTCCTGGTAAGTAGAAACTATAATCCGCAGCCCAGGCGAGCGACTAACAGCAGATTATATCACATGCCCAGTCCGAGGAGATTGCCAGGGAGCGCCTCGTGCGGGGTGGAGCTACCCTTTTCCACCTCTGCGAGACCTCTGCTCCAGGACACTTTTCACCCGCAGGTGATCACCGACAGCCGCTTTACGCCGTCTGTTCGCGTATAGCCGCTGCCGCAAAGTGTTCAGGCGCGAGCTCTGTACATCTACCAGCGCGTTCACGGTAAACTCCGTCCTGGTGGGCGACGCTACCTCATAGACAAAGCGGTAGATAATATGGTTGCCATTGAGGTAGCGGTAGGTGATCTCTTCATTCTCTGCGTAGTAAATCAACTCCATGCGCACAGAGCCGACTGTCGTCGGAGTGCCGTCCTTGCGCACCGCCGACAGCACCATGATCGAGCCCGGCTTGTACGGCTTGCCCTCCCAGGTGAGGCTAAGCTGCGGGTTCGGCTCTCCCTCAAACGTGCGTGTCCAGTAGTCGGGATTCCCGGTGAACCGAAACACCTCGTCCACAGGCGCATCTATGAACATCGTATAGGCGTAGAGGAGCCGCGCTCCCTGTAAGGCTTGTTCTAGCATACCTTCCTGGTTCCCCGACAAGATACAAGCCTGCCCATTGCGGACAGGCTTGTACAGCGTCTGACGTCTACTACTTTGATTGCAAAGGACCGTTGCCGACCAGTTGGTCGAGGCGGTCTATCATCCGGGTAAGCACGGCAAAGGCGCGCTCTACCGGCTCAGGGGTGTTCATGTCGATGCCCGCCATCTTCAGGGCATCAATCGGGTAGACCGCGTCGCCTGCCCTCAAGAAACTGAGGTAACGCTCGGCGGCGTCCTTACCGTCGCGCAGCACTCCATCGGCAAGGGCATTAGCCGCCGATATGCCTGTGGTGTACTGGAACACATAGAAGTTTCCGAACATATGCGGGAACTCGGCCCATGTGATGCCCACCCGATCGCGGTCAACCTCAACGCTTGGCCCATAGGCTTCAGTGTACAGGTCGGCCATCAGCGATGACATCGCATCCGCCGTCAAACCCTCGCCCCGCTCCACGCGCTCGTGGCACTCGATCTCGAACCGCGCCAGTGTCGGCATTATGAAGAGATAGCGGTGGAAGTTGCTCATCGCTTCCGCGAGCACTTCAAGCTCGAAGTCCTCGTCCTTCCCGTTCGCCAGCAGATTGGCGCGCACCATAGCCTGGTTGAAGTTGGAGGCAGTCTCGGCAGCAAACATCGAGTAGTTGCCATAAACAGCAGGCTGGTTCTTCCAGGTAAGATAAGAGTGCATCGAGTGGCCTAGCTCGTGGGCCAATGTGCTTACATTCTCCAGCGTGTCATCATAGCTAATGAACAGGAACGGGTGTGTTCCCGGCCCGCCGGACGAGAACGCGCCGCCGCCCTTGCCTTCGTTCGGCAGCACGTCCACCCATCTCTGCTCGAGCAAACCACGCCTCAACGGCTCGATATATTCGTCGCCAAGAGGAGCCATGCCTTCCAGCACAATCTGCACAGCTTCATCGTACGAGATCTTCCGCTCCGAGCGTACCAGCGGCACATCGATATCATAGCCGTGCAGCTTGTCCACACCCAGTCCGCGCCGCTTGATCTCCCAGTAGCGGTGCCACACAGGCAGGTGCTTGCGGAATGTATCCACCACTTTGTAGAACACTTCTGTCGGCACATTGTCCGCCGACAGAGCCGCTTCGAGCGAGCTTGAATAGCGGTGGGCCTGCGCGTAGAACACATCGCGCTTTACACCCGAAGAGAGCGTGGCCGCGAAAGTATTCTTCATACCCAGGTAGGCATCCGACATCGACTCCCAGGCGGCCTTCCTGACAGGACGGTTCCGGTTCCTGATCAACGTGATAATGTTGCTCTGCCCAAGCTCTACCTTCTTCCCGTTCTCGTCCTCGATTGTGCCCAGCTTGAGGTCGGAGTCGGAGAGAGCGTTATAGATTGTGTAGCCGCTGTCGGCCAGATCAGCCGCCTCGGCCAGCACACCCTCAACCTCGGCTGAACGAATATGAGCACGCTGCGACTCGAGCTTATCGAAATAGTGCTCGTATTCGCCCAGTGCGGGTTGCTCTTTCAGCATTGTCTTGAGCTTGTCCGCACCGATCTCAAGTATCTCAGGCTCAAAGAAAGCCACCGCCGCCCCGGCTTTGCCATACAGGATCTGTGCCTGTCCGAACCGGGCAATCGCCTCCTGGTTGTTCATGTCGGGCACATGATACATCATCGCCCACTGGCCGATACGGTTCGTCTCGACAAGCAGGGCATCGCGGGCCTTCAGCCCCTCCAACAATGTGTCTGCTGAACTGCCAAGCTTACCCTGATAGCGCGACACCTTTTCCATGTCCTCCGCCACTTGCTTGGTAGCGGCCTGCCACGCCTCGGGGGTCGCGTAGATGCTCGTGGCGTCCCATTTCATCTCCTCAGGCACATCCTGACGCTTGGGTAGTGTAGATACCACTGTTGTCACCTTGTCCTTTCGCTAAATCTGCCGTCCAACTTTCCAGAGGGAGGTACAACACTCCCTGTTCCTCGCTAAGCCCCAGGTGAGATAAATATCTCTATAACAATACAGATGTTCTGGAAGAATGGTTCTCTCTTGTGCAGCATAGAGCAGCGAAATGTCTCGTCTGTGCGAAGTGAGGAAAGGCCACCATATACTCCTGAGGCGAGCCGGGAGACCGTGACCTTGCGGGTATTGCACGTCCGGGTCAAAGTTCCCGCTCACCTCACGATTAGCGGCAGAGTGAATATATTAGCCCCTGGCTTTCGCCAGTTCGACCGCCGTCTGAGCGGCTTCATCCAGCGTGCTGGCAGCCGGGAGGTTTGCTGCCTCCAGTATTCTGCGGCCCTCTTCCGCGTTGGTGCCCACCAACCGCACCACCATCGGCACATCGGGCTTCATCTGGGCCAGCACCTTTACAATGCCGTTTGCCACCACATCACAGCGGGTTATGCCGCCGAAGATGTTGAACAACACAGCCTTCACGTTGGGGTCGCTCAGGATGATTCTTAGAGCAGCCTCTACTTTGTCCTCACGTGCGCCACCGCCGATGTCAAGGAAGTTAGCGGGTGTGCCGCCATATTCTTTGATGGTGTCCATGGTCGCCATCGCCAGGCCCGCGCCGTTCACCATGCAGCCGATGTTCCCGTCCAGTTTCACGAACGAGATACCGGCCTCGCGAGCTTGCCGCTCCGACTCTTCTTCTTCGGCCGGGTCGCGCATCTCTTCGGCCCACTTCTGCTTGTAAATCGCGTTATCGTCCAGCACCATCTTGGCGTCCAGGGCGATAATGCGGTTCTCGCCGGTCAATGCGAGCGGATTAATCTCCACCAGCGAAGCATCGTGGTCAATCAACACCTGCACCAGTCCCCTGGCGATTTTGGTGAAGTCGCGCACATGCTCGCCCAGACCCATCGCGAACGCAAGCTCGCGTGCCTGGAAATCCAGCATGCCCACGCTCGGGTGAACCGACACCTTAATAATGGCGTCCGGGTTCTCTTTGGCTACCTGCTCGATCTCGACGCCGCCCTCCGCACTGCCCATCACGATAATCGATTTGGTGCCCCTGTCCACCGTCGCGCCCAGATAGTATTCCTTCTTTATGTCGGCGGCATCCGCAACCAACACGCGCTTCACGACCTCACCCTTGGGGTTCTGCTCGTTCTGAAGCAGCTTGCCGAGGATGTTCTCGGCGTTCTCTCGCGCCGCTGCCACGTCCTTTGAATACTTTACGCCGCCCGCCTTGCCGCGCCCGCCCATCATCACCTGGGCCTTTATCATCACGGGCCGCCCAATGCGCCGCGCGATCTTTTCCGCTTCATCGGGAGTGTCGGCGACCTGCCCTTCATTGACAGGTACGCCGTACTTGGCGAGCATTTCTTTAGCCTGATATTCGTGGAGCTTCATTGCGTCCTCCTGGGATCTCTTTCCGGTTAGAATAGCGGTGAATTATAACATCAGGCGCATGTTTAGACAACGCTCGCTAGAGGGGTATATGTTCAGATTTAGGGTGGAACAACCCAGCATCTTGATCAGGGAAGACCCACCCCCAACCCCTCCCACACGTGGGAGGGGAGTCTAAATAGAAGGGAAGTATGGGGGACACCCCCAACCCCCCGTCATGGGCTTCGCCCCTGCACCCCTATTCTGAACAGTTACCTGGAAGGGTCAATGTTCAGAATAGGGGTGCAGCAATCTGCCATGTCAATGAAGGAAGATCCACCGCTCCCCCTTCGCTAATACCCCCGAATAGGTAGTGTCCTGTCAACCCCTGTAATCCGTGCGCTCTCTAGAATGCCTTGTCCAGCAGGCGGGTTATGAACCAGAGAATAATCGGCAATAGCAGCGCGGTAGACAGCCCGCTGACCGTCTCGCGCTGCCACGGCCAGGTGTACACTTTATCTAGCACAGCACGCTCGCTCGCCAGCGCCTCCAACCCCTCTTTTATCTCGGCCAGATTACCGAACTCTCCTGCATCGGTGCGGCGGTGAAGCTCTGCTACAAGCACTTCAAATCGCTGGGCCGCCGCGTAAATCCTCTTGTGCTTCGCCGACTCCAGCAGGCGGTGTATGCCCAGGAGCGGCCAGGCAAAAGCCACCACTGCGAAGATGAAGTTGAACAGCATTATGCCCAGCGTAAGAATGTTCTCCATCAGCCCGGGAGCCGCAAGAATAAAGACATAAGTCGCCACCACGGCACCTATAGCGGTGCGCGCCGTGAGCCAGGAGAAAGCATATAGAGGCTCCATATTGAACAGGTCTGTGTGCGTATAGGTCGTGTAGATATGGCTGACCAACCTCAACTGCCTGAAAGTGTGGTAAACAAACGCGCCCCAGATCCACCACAGCAAAATAAACAGCCCCGACTCGATTACGGTCGCAGCAGGCGACGTAAACAAGAGCAGGCGGGCTGCGAAGTCGCGCGCATATAAGCTGATGAGAGCCAGCATGGCGATAGCAAATAACGCACCCACCATGCTCGCCAGGAGCGTGGGCCGGGACGGCAGGTTCGTCAGTTGGTACTGGAGGTTCTTGTACTGTGCTTCATCGACCCGCATGGCCGGGCGAAAGCTGGCGAGTGCACGCCGAGCTACGTCGTCCAGATATTGCATCAGTGCAAGCGCATAGAAAGCGACCAGCTCAGGCACCGCGTGGAACGGGTAGATGTAGACGGAGCCAATCCTGAAGAGGCCGTCTTTATTGCCCGCTGCATATTCAGCCGCATAGCTGCCATCTTCCCACTTGATTATCGTGGTGATGATAAAGAGAAGCAGTGCCGGCATGAGATAGACCAGCCAGTAAGGCACAGGCAGCTTGCGCACCCAGTCCGTAACACGATCAACCCAACTGGGCGAATAGAGCGCAGGCACGGTCTCATAGACCGGCGATCCGGTAGCCATGACTTCAGCCATAGGCTCGGCCCTCAACAGCCGCGTCAACCGCAGCTTATCTGGTATGCAGCCCTACCGTCAACTAAGCATGCCTGCCGAAACCTATCGTGGGTTGGTCGGATCTATAATGTATGAGAGATTGGGTAGACACTCTATTAGGAAGCAACTGTGCGGGCGACCAGAGCCTATCGCCCGCAACCATCGTCATTCTACCATCGCGCTGAGCAAGCGTGCATTTGCTCTTTGAGCCCCGTGCGTAGTGCCCTGCTATCCCACACGGCCGTGGGCCACAAACTCCAGCAGATCGCTTCGCGTTATCAGGCCGACTGGTTCGCCCGCCTCTTCCACCAACACCGCCGAGTTATTGGCGAGCAAAGCAGGCACGACGCGTTCAACAGGCTCCGCGACATCCACAAGCGGGAATGGCGGGTCCATTACGCCTTCAACCTGTGCATCAATAAGAGCCGGGTCGCGGAACACACGCTCCAGGAGGTTACGCTCCTGTATAGAGCCGACCATAGCGCGCACATCTGTGAACGGCCCCGCCCCGTTGCCGTCACCCACACCCGGCCTGGTCACCGGAAGCTGGGATATGTTGTACTGCTGCAATAGGTCGATTGCCTCGCGCACGGTTCTGTTGGACGGAACCGTAACAAGGTTGGGTAGCTCTCGGTCCTGGCGGCCCACAAGCTCACGCACTCTCGCCTGAATCGGCAGCCTGTCGAGGAAGCCGTTCTCACGCAGCCACGCATCATTGTAGAGCTTCGACAGGTAACCCCGGCCCGTATCAGGCAACAGCACCAGGATAGTCTTGCTCTCACCCAGCTTCTTCGCGACCTGCAACGCAGCCCACATCGCTGTGCCGCCCGAACCGCCCACCAGTATACCTTCCTCGCGGGTGACCCTTCGCGCAGTCTCGAACGAATCGCGGTCACTCACTGTGACCCACTCGTCAACCACGCCCATATCCATCGTGCCGGGCATGAAATCCTCGCCAATGCCCTCGACCTTATACGGTCGGGCGCGGTCCTGTGTATAGAGAGAGCCTTCCGGGTCGGCGCCCACCACCCACACGTTCGGGTTCTGCGACTTCAGGTAGTTGCCGGTGCCGGAGATTGTACCGCCTGTGCCGACACCCGCCACAAACACGTCGATCTTCCCATCAAGCTGCCGCCAGATCTCCGGCCCCGTTGTCTCAAAGTGAGCCTGCGGGTTCGCCGCGTTGAAATACTGGTTCGGCTGGAATGCGCCCGGTATGTCCCGCGTCAGGCGATCCGCCACACTGTAGTAGCTTTCCGGGCTTTCGCGCGCAACGGCAGTGGGCGTACTGACCACTTCCGCACCGTAAGCCTTCAGCAGCGATATCTTCTCCTGCGACACCTTATCAGGCATCACAAATACACACTTATAGCCAAGTATGGCAGCGGCAATCGCCAACCCGGTACCTGTGTTGCCCGATGTCGGCTCGACTATCGTGCCGCCTCGCTGAAGCAAGCCGCGCTGCTCGGCATCACGTATCATGCGGATGCCAATACGGTCCTTCACCGAGTTGCCGGGATTGAACATCTCCAGCTTGGCAAGCAATGTAGGTCTGATGCCGCGGTTCAGTTGGGGCAACCGCACAATGGGTGTGTTGCCGATTGTTTCCAGTATATTGTCGAAGACTTCCATGTCTCTCCTCCAGATGCGCAGGCCACGCTGCCCGGCGAACATAATATGTGGTGCATGCCGGTACGCCATTCTATATTATTGCTGCTCCGGTATGCTACTCCCTTCGATTATAGGTTTAGCCGGGGCGCAAGTCAAACCGCGACCATCCATTCATACGCTGAACCAAAGCCGCTAACCAACTGTGTCTAGTCGTTGTGAGTAGAACTTCCCTAAGAGTAATTGTAAACGATCCATTGGAACCATATCCCGCTCTCGATAACTACAGTCGTCTCACGATAATGGAACTCCCACGTAGTTAGGATGCGGTTTTCCGCACCATCCGGTGACTTCCAGCACCACTACACGTTATAGTGTGGTAAAACTATAACTGTACAAAGATAAAGGAGTGGGCAATATGTACAGAAAGGCCTGGTTGCTACCTTTTGTATTTATAGTTTGCCTGCTGTTGCCGGTAGCAGGGCAACCCACTGCGACAAACGCCCAGAACCAGCCTACAGCACTCCCCGGCTGCTGGCGCGTGGCTCCCACACCTCGTATTGACGCGCTTTCCAGCACCATCAACGCTCTATCCGCAACCGGTCCAAACGATATCTGGGCCGTTGGAGTGCGCCTCGACACCAGGAACTCGGCAATCGCCATGCACTACGATGGCAATGCATGGACAATCGTGGCTACTCCTGTTATTACCCAGCCCCATTACCTCACCGCTGTATATGCCCTAACACCCGCAGACGTGTGGGCGGTCGGCAGCTATAATAACGGGGCCTCCAACCCTTTGCAAAACAAGGATAGCGGCATAGTGTTCCACTGGAACGGCAAGGCGTGGAGCAACGTTGCAATCCCCTTGTCTTTCGCCCTGCATGGTGTATGGGCCGCAGCAGCAGGCGATGTGTGGGCCGTAGGCGATAACGGGCACGGACAAGCGGGTGGAGCGCCCCAGATTCTACACTGGAACGGCAAGACATGGAGCAGCATTTCACCCCAGGCCTCGTACCTGAACGACATAGTAGGCACAGCCGCAAACAACGTCTGGGCCATTGGTCAGGATGTGTTGCACTGGGACGGCAAGTCATGGAGCAAAGTACCGAGGATCTCCCTGGATGAGCTTAGAGGCGCGGCTGTCGTTGACGCAAACAACATATGGGCCGTGGGCTATGCGTCCACACGATTTCCCATCGAGCACTGGGATGGCACAGGCTGGGCGCGAGCAGCGGGTGTACCCCCATCTGCCCTGATAGATCTGCACGGTGTTGCTGCCCTCGCGCCCAACGATGTGTGGGCTGTAGGCAATATGCTCAGCGGTAATGTTCCGCTGATTATGCGCTGGGATGGTGCTATGTGGAAAGGCATTCCCAACCCGGTTCCGGGCTTTGGGGGCGACCTGGAAAAGATAATCAAGGTGGATGGCGAGCTATGGGCGGGCGGTAGCCGCAAGCTCAGAGGGGCAACCTGGGGTGATGCGGTAATAATGAGGTACACAAGCACTCCCTGCGCCGGGCCACCGTCCACCACTCCCCTCAACCCGCCTGCACCTGTACCGGGTATCGGCTCACTGGACTTCGTTACAGGCAGGAGCACATCGGGCATCTTTCTCAAGTACTGGCAGGAGCATGGCGGCCTCCAGCAGCAAGGCTACCCAATCTCAAACGTCATTGGTGAGATGTCCGAGCTGAATAATACGCTCTACACTGTCCAATATTTCGAGCGTGCAGCATTTGAGTACCACCCTGAGTACAAAGGCACTCCATACGAGGTGCTGTTAGCTCAGCTTGGCACGTTCCAGTACAAGCAGAAATACCCAAATGGTGCACCCAATCAACGGCCCAATCGCGACCCCGGCACTCTTTTCTTCCCACAGACGGGTAAGCGCCTGGGTGGCGCCTTCCTCGACTACTGGCAGACCCATGGAGGTGTACAACAGCAGGGCTATCCCATTTCCGAGGAGTTCACCGAAGTGTCGGACCTCGACGGCAAGCCCTACACTGTCCAATACTTCGAGCGTGCGGTGTTCGAGTGGCATTCCGAGAATAAGCCGCCCTACAGCGTGCTCCTCAGCCAGCTAGGCAAGTTCCGTTACGATAAGAAGTATGTGAGCGCAGGAGCACTCCCCGCAGGAAACGTCCCGCGTTTGGTAGCCGGCAAAATTCATGATGATATCCAGGGCGGTGGGCACAACATCGTGTGGCCTGATTACCAGAGTGATTCGTCATCAGCCAACATTCTCAGCTATGACGCCACACAAAACGTTACTTCAGTGGTCGCTCCCAATCTTCCACGGTTTGCCTTAGGGAATATCGCCACAGATGGCCGGAATATCGTGTGGCGAGTAGGGGGTAATACCGACCCGTTTGAGGTATACAACTTCAGCACAGGGTCGCGCTTCACAATCCCCGCGCCATCCATTCCCGTAACCGGCACAGGCAGCGCCACTATAGCGGCTATAGCTGTTGACAACGACAATTTCTACTACACGTACACCCACCCTGATACCCAGCGAATGCAGATTGTCCGGCATTTGATGGTGCGGGGCGACGAAACCAGAATCTACGATGCCAAACTGGAGATCTCAGACCACATAATAGACAAGATGGTGGCTAAGGATGGCATACTGCTCTGGTCGGTTGTGCCGCCGGGCGGCCGCGCAGGCGAGCGGAGCCTCCACGCCTGGAGCGCGGCGCTCGGTCGAGAAATCAGCCTGGCGTCTGGGCCTGGCAATTTTGGCGGCTTCGGGGTGTCGGGTAACTATATTGTCTGGTCCTACTTTAACAGCATCTCAGATCAGGTAATGTATCTCTACGATCTACAAACACAGACCCGCAAGGTGCTCGCAACGGGGGCAGCCGACAATCCTGTGATGGGCGATGGCAAAGTGGCGTGGGTGCGCTGGCCTAGCGCGGAATCGGGCGAATCAGACGGCTGGGAAATAGAAGTCTACGACATCCAGAGGGGTACGATCTCCACCCAGGTAGCAAACCTCAGCGCCAGGCCCGAAGATCTGGTTCTGCTTGACACTGGCAAACTGGCATTCACAGCTGACACCGATCCCACAAGCCCGGACAAAGAGCTATTTATTGTAGATCTGGACTGATATTGACCGGCGTTCTCAGGGGTCAGTTGTCAGCTACGACCGCCGACGGCAGACCGCCGTCCTGGAAGGGAACTCTAACCGTCAGGGCAACCAACTAAACCCCCAACACCCTGGCGACTTAGCGTCTTGGCGTTTCAACCCTGTACTTACGTTTTACGTTTTACGTTTCACGTTTCACGTTTCACGCGTCCCGTCCCGTCCCATCACGCTCCCGATACCGCCTCAATCTCGCCGTTCCGCACATCAAGCAGAGTAGAGCGCTCAAGGAAGCCCGGATCGAAGCCGGATAGATCAGCGGTAGTGATTAGCGCCTGGTATTGCTGGCTGCCTATTGTGTTTAGCAGATAGCCTCTCCTGCGCACGTCCAATTCCGACATAATATCGTCCAGCAGAAGGATGGGTGTGTCGCCCGTTTCGGCCGTCATCAAGTCCACCTCGGCCAACTTAAGTGCCAGCACTGCTGTACGCTGCTGACCTCTTGATCCATATGCGCTCAATGCCAGGTCACCCAATTGGAAAAGCAAATCGTCCCTGTGCGGCCCGAGCACACTCACTCCGCGCCGGACTTCCTGCGTGCGAAGCTCGACAAGTTGGCTCTTAAACTCATTGGCTATATGCTCAAGGTGCTTGTCTATGTGCGGTATGCGCCCACGTAGTGCTGAAGCATCAATAGTTGCCGTATATTCGTCCCTTTCGGCGTTCGCGCTGGCAGTATCGGCCTCAATCTGCTGCAGAAGGTCGGGCAGCAACGCGGCTCGTGCTTTGGGGGCAACCGTAGTCTCGTAAGCAACGTTGAGTCGCAGCTCGGCGGTAGGGCGGCGCTCGCGAAGTATCTTGTGTGTATCCGCCGCTCCGTTGTTCGCCTCTGTCCCCACAAGAAGATGATGCACAGACTCGGCTCGGCTCGAAAGGCGTGCCGCGAACACATCACGCCGCAGCACAACATAAGAGCCGTGCCGCACAAGCTCGTCGTCCCAGTAGGCGATCTCCTCGGCCACATCCCGCGATGTGGGGTTGCGGCCCTGCTCCTTCAACGATTTGAGCAACGAATTGCGCTGGGCCAGCACCTTCATGTACTGCGAAAGCAGCCGCACGTAACGGTGGTCCATCTGCGACACCGTCACGTCCATGTATTTTCGCCTGAGCGCGGGCGGGCCTGTAATCAGGTCCACGTCTTGCGGCGTGAAGAGCACTACATTGACCTGCCCAACCAGATCAATCGCCCTTCGCGCAACCCCGTTCACCTTGATGCGCTTGCGTGCCTGCACCGACCCTGCCAGCCCGCCCGGACCCTGCGGCTCCTCATCGCGCACCACCAGCACTTCTACCGACAACGGCCCGCGCGCTCGCTCTACCTGCGCCACCACCCGGCTGAACTGTGGGGATCCCAGATCGTTGGGCGCGGCGAAGTTGATCAATTCCAGGTCGGACGATGAGCGAGGCGAGCGTGTTGTGGCCAGCAGGTAGACCGCTTCCAGCAGCGATGTCTTGCCCGAAGCGTTGTCGCCTTGCAGCACCGTCACGCCCGGCTCCAGCTCAAGCTGTAGATGCCGGTAGTTGCGAAACTCGTCGAGGGTGAGCTGTTGGCAGTGCATATTCTCGTCAATTATGAATATAAAGCGCGAGCCAGGGAGGCTTCTGCACAGCCCTGGCTCACACTTCTATCACATCGTCACTTATCCATACAGGGCATGGACATTACCTGCGATACTTGACACCACCCGCCGAGCGGTCCTTGTTCAAGCGGCGGCTCAGGTGCAGTCCTTCCAGCACGAATTCGACCGCTGCCGCTACCGCTGCCGGGTTACCCTGGGCCTCGAGCTTGGTGATGGCACTCTTCAGTCCCTTCAAATCGGCTGCCTGGTGCACATACTCCATCGACGGCATGGTATCAGCGATCTCGATCACCAATCCGTTGTGGAAGCGCGTAACAACGTCATCGAAGTCGCCAAGAGAGAAGCGGCGGTTCCATGCGGCCAGCACAGCACCCTGCACAAGCTTCTCGATAACCTTGTCCTCGCGCACATCGCCCACAGACTCGATTTCGATCTTGCCTGCTGTTGAAGCAATCAGCGAGGAAAGGTCGGAGACACGCGGCACAACACGGTGCTCGCCTAGCTTTATGGCACGCTTCAACGCGTTGCTGATAAGGTTCTCGTAGTTGGCTATAGACACGCGCACCGACACGCCTGATCGCTGGGATATGTCGGGATGGCGGCGGGCCAGGTGAGTAATCTCGGCCACAATCTCCTTCATGTACTGCGGCACTTCTACCTCATAACCGGTAGTATTGAAGGTGAGACGCTCCTGTTCCATGATGTCGATTTCCTGGTCGAGCTGGTTCGGGTAGTGCGTCCTGATCTGCGAGCCTGCGCGGTCCTTTAGCGGCGTAATAATACGCCCCCTATTTGTGTAGTCCTCCGGGTTAGCCGAAGCCACCAGGTATATATCAAGCGGCAAGCGCACTTTGTACCCGCGAATTTGCACGTCACGCTCCTCAAGGATATTGAGAAGGCCGACCTGTATTCTCTCCGCGAGGTCAGGTAGCTCGTTGATACAAAAGATACCGCGGTTGGTGCGCGGCAAGAGTCCGTAGTGTATGGTCATCTCGTCCGAGAGATAACGCCCCTCGGCAATCTTGATGGGGTCAATTTCGCCGATCAGGTCAGCAATAGTGATGTCGGGCGTGGCGAGCTTTTCGCCGTAGCGCGAATCACGGGCAATCCACTCGATTTCGGTGGCATCGCCATGCTGCTCGACAGCCGCCTTACCCTCAGCGCTGATGGGGTTGTAGGGGTCGTCGTTGAGCGGGCTGCCCTTGATAATCGGTACTTCTTCGTCAAGCAAATAGATAAGCGAGCGGGCCATACGCGTCTTGGCCTGGCCGCGCTCGCCCAGGAATATGATGTCCTGGCCAGACAGGATCGCGTTCTCTATCTGCGGGATAACGGTGTCGCTGTACCCGACGATGCCGGGAAAAAGCGGCTGGTTGTCGCGCAGCTTCTGGATCAGGTTCTTGCGCATCTCCTCTTTCACGGGGAGAACCTGGTATTCGCTCTGACGTAGGTCGCCAAGTGTGCGCGGCCTGGCTGGTGTGTTAGACATGAGTGAGTCCTTCTATGCGAGTTGTGTAATTTCTGCCGGATCTGGCCTGATGAGTGCCCGAAGTCGCGGCAGAGTCGCCGCAGAATGAGACGCCGGGGATGTTGGGGCGTCCTGGGAGGTAACAAATACTATGGAGGGTTGCGACTGCTGCCCTCCTGCTTATTTATACGGTTTTTGTATGTAGTGGGTCAAGCCTGACTGTCCAGCCTCTTCAACCCGGCGCGGGTCGCTGTAATGCCAATCATGCCATCCTCGCGCATCTTATCAAGGTGTGCTTTGCGGCGCGCCAGGTCCGCCCGCCACTCTTCGATAGGCACTCCCGCCCACGCAGCCAAACGTGCCTCCACCTCGGGTTGCTTGAACGCATATTCAAAAGTGTCGTCGGGGCGGTTCCACCGAGACAACAGCACAGATCGTACCCCCGGCAGCAGACCATCCGAGGCGTCTCCGTTGCCCGCTTCCAGCATATTCACCGTATTGAAGCGCCGGAGCGATCCACCGTATGTGCCGCTAACATAGAGATTAATTACAAGCGTGAGGTTCGCGATTCGCTCCGGCGGCACGCACAACGGATCCGAATTGAGAATTGCGATAACGTCATCCACGCGCTCGGCGTGCATGGTCGAGCCTATCGCGTAGCCCCGCTCCAGCAGCTCGAACGTCTTGTAAATGCGCGATCCCCACATGTACACCGCAAGATGATCGCTCATTTCGTTCGCCAGCACATAGGTGTTGGCCGGATCCGCGTCGGGCTGCCGGGCGAAATCAAAAGTCTCATAGTGCCCGCGCAAATAGACGCGTCTGGTACTGGCAGGCATAAGGTCGAGCAAAGCGGTGAGAGTAGTCGTCTTACCCGCCATGGGAGGCTCAGCCGCCACCAGGACAGAGGCCCGACGCGACAGCATAGCCCACAGCAAAGCCATAACTTCGCTGTCCGCGCTTCCGGCCTCCATTATCTGCATAATCGAAAGCGGTACAGCAGGCTGCCAGTGCCAACCCCACCAACCAAATGGCTCCTCGTTTTCGTCCATAGCAATGCCATCCTTTCTGTAACAATAATATTACACGAGAACAATAGTAGAACGGTAGGCCCATGATAACCGCCAACTTACGCAATACGCAGTGCGCAATACGCAATATGGTATAATTATTGGCACGCAAATGGCTGTTAAAGCCTGCACAAGAGGAGAGCAACAGGGGCGCACGATGATACATGAAAGTCGCAAATGGCGACTTCTGATTCGAATACTTGCACTGGTCATGACCAGTGTGCTCATGCTGGCAGTGGCCGGACCGGTCTCCTATGCCCTTCAGGACGACACTCCTAAAGAAATCACCTCGGCAGGGCAGCTTTTTGATAAGAACGGTAAGCCGCTCGCCGATAGCTTTGCTCATGTAGAGGCTGTACCCGACATCAACCGCACAGTCCCCGTCGGTGAGGGCAGCAGCACCCACTACTGGATCCCTGTGCGTGGTTTCGATAATCTGCTTTTTGTGCGCAGCGACAAAGGACAGTACCTTTTCCCCTACGACTATGATCCCGAGACCGGCTTTGCCATTGAAGGCAAAGTACGCTATTCGGGCAAGATAACCACCCTCAAAGGCCAGCCCGACGATGATAAAGCCATCGAAGAGCTACAGAAACAGGGTATCATTGTTGACAAAGAGAGCGCCATGGTACTCTTGCAGGGCGAAGCACCCGCCACCTACCGGCCCATCGTGCCGGTGATGCCGCTGCTTGCTATCTTCTGGGCGCTCGCGCTCGTTGGTGCATGGCAAATCTGGCGAGGCAGACGTCCCCGCCGCAACCTCGCCCACTCGACTTACTAGCACTACCGGCAGCAAAAGCCAACAGCAATTTATGCAACACCAACCGGCAGGAGAGTAATGTACTTCAAGCAATTCGTGGCTGACGATCTGGGGTGCGCCTCCTATCTAATCGGAGATACCGACGCGGCCGAGTGTGTGGTGATTGACCCAAAGTGGAACATCACCGACTATCTTGAGCTAGCCACCAGGAAGGATATGCGGATCGCCTATGTGATCGAGACGCATAACCATGCCGATCATGTATCGGGCCACGGCAAGCTGGCGCAACTTGGCGCGCAGGTAGTCGTGTATACGGATGCAGGCGTTGAATATCCCCACAAAACGCTGGCTGATGGAGAGAGCATTAAGGTCGGCAGCGTACTCTTCACCGCGCTGCACACGCCCGGCCACCGGCCCGAGCATATGTCCATCAGTGTCACCGACACCACACGCGCCAATGAGCCCTGGCTAGTTCTCACCGGCGATTCCCTCTTTGTCGGTGATGTGGGCAGGCCCGACCTCGCGGTCGAGCCCAAGGAGGGCGCGGCAGATCTGTTCCACTCCTTGCATGATAAGATACTCACCCTCCCGGACGGCACCGAAATATACCCGGCGCATGTGTCCGGTTCACTCTGCGGCAAGTCAATGAGCCCCAAGCCCAACTCTACAATAGGGTTCGAGCGGCACTACAACGAGCCTCTCCAGCAAGGCACATTAGAAGGCTTTGTTGAGCAGGTAACCGCCGACTTGCCTCCGCAGCCAGCGCAGTTCGAGCGCATTGTCGCCAAGAATTGCGGGCCGTTCATCACCGACGACATGGTCACGGTGCCCCTGAGCGCCGACGAAGTGGATACAATGCGGAGGGGTGGCGCGCTAATCCTCGATACACGCTCGCCCCTGGAGTTTGGTGTCGGTCACATTCCTGGCGCGCTCAATGTTGACCTCAACGGCGGCCAGTTCGCCACCCGCGCTTCGTGGCTCATACCCGAAAACACACCTGTCATCCTCGTGCTTCAAAGCGAGGAGGATCTGCCCGTCGCGCTCGAAAACCTGGCGATGGCGGGGCAGGATGGGATAATGGGACACCTCGCGGGTGGCATGGTGGCGTGGGCAAGCAACGGGTACCTGACAGAAACGATACGCCAGACGACTGTGGCGGAACTGCGAAGCCGCATAGACGCGGGTGACCGCAGCTTCCAGATCATTGATGTGCGCGAAGACTCCGAATGGCGCGAAGGCCATGTGCCGGGCGCTATCCATATTCCGTTCCACCAGCTACTTTCCCGCCTTGATGATGTGCCAAGCAACAAGCCCATAGTCACTATCTGCGGTGGTGGCACGAGGAGTAGCATCGCAGCGAGCATCCTCCAGGCGCACGGCTTTGAGCCTGTCAACGTGACTGATGGCATGTCAAACTGGAAGCCCTTGACTGTACCCCTCAACGAGTCCTCAGTAGCCTAAAGAGCATCGGCACAAGAGCATCAGGCAGATAAAGGCCACGAATCCGCGCGTAGGTGCACATTCGTGGCCTTTATCTGCCTGGGAGCAGACTGCTTAAAGCAGCAACTATAACAGCTGACCGTAATAAACCCCGGACCTCCCGACAAACCCAAACGTCTACGTCCCTTCCTAACGTCGCACGAACGGAAATACGCCCGATGGATAATATAGTTACATCACGCAAAGAGCTGCGCACTATAGGCCGCCCCAGTATTACATTACTGGCCTCTTGCTTGCCGATACTGGCAGCACTATTCTTTTGAGGCAGCTTCAGCAGTGTGGAACGGGCAAGTTACTCTACTTCCTCCCCAACAACAACGCCACACGCGGACAAGTCTCGAAGATAGTGGACAACACCTTCTTCCCCAACTGCACCGCCCACTAACACTCACATACACAACAATAGAAGAGGCTCGGCCATGCAGAATGGTCGGGTCTTTTTCTTGTGTTTTGTACCGGCGTAACGTCGCTAACATCGTTATCCAAACGTCCATATCCCCGTTTCGTTGACGCCTGCGTGAGCACGGACGGCAGTACAAAAAGCTACTATATGGCACGAAATCTGCTTAAACTAGCCATGACCCGACGGCTGCGGGTCAACACAAGGCTGTGAATCAAAGTCGCTTCACCGCTATGGAATAGCCTTCCAGCACAAGCACGACAACAGATTCAAATAGGAGGAAGACCACTTTATGAACAAGCGATGGATTACAGCCGCTACCACCTTTGGAGCGGCGGCCATGGTGTTCAGCGCAGCCGCGCTAGCACAAACACCCTCTCCGGGCACAACCGTGACCCCTGACGCCACCATGTCGCCTGCCCTTACAGGCACTACCACTGTCGGCGCCACCGGCACAGTCAGCCCCGGAACGACAGGCACAGCAGTAGCTTCCGGCACGGTTAGCCCAGGTACCACAGGTACAGCGGTAGCCACAGGCACCGTAGCCGGTACTTCAGTAGTAACAGGCACACCTCGTGTCATACCGACGATTCCGATTGCAACCTCAGTTTACACGGCAGGCGGCGGTGATTTCCCGTTCGCCGATCCCGCTTTCCAGAGCAACTGGCAGCGCACCGACCAGCCCGTTAAGTCGGGCCAGGTGAGCCGCACATGGTTCTGGGGACCCGGGCCAAACTCCCCCGGCCTGGTCGAGCAGTATGACCAGGGTACGAACGGACTGCGCGTAGTGCAGTACTTCGACAAGAGCCGCATGGAGCGCAACAACGCTCAGGGCGATCGCAGCCAGCCGTTCTTTGTAACCAATGGTCTGCTTACTGTCGAGCTAATCTCCGGCTTTATCCAGGTTGGTGATGCACAGTTCAACAAGTATCATCCTGCTTGTATCCCGATGTCCGGCGACTTCGGAGATACCAACGCTCCTACCTACTTCGCTTTCCAGGGCGTTTCCAACACCCAGGCGGGCGACCACCCTGCTGCTGACCGCACAGGGCAGAAGGCAACCGAGACCATCGACCGCAACGGCACAACAGGTACAGACGCTTCGAAGGCCAATGTGCCAGGCGTGGACTTCGTACACTTCGAGGCCCAGACCAAGCATAACATTCCTAAAGTGTTCTGGGACTTCCTGAACTCGTCCGGACCCGTCAGCAACGCGCAGGGTCAGATCGTGAACGAGCAACTGATTAACCCATGGTTCTTCGCTTCGGGTCTACCTATAAGCGAGCCATACTGGGCCAAGGCCAAGATCGGCGGCGAGGTTAAGGACGTACTGCTTCAGGCGTTCGAGCGCCGCGCCCTCACCTATGTACCTACCAACCCGGCAGGGTTCCAGGTTGAGATGGCGAACATCGGCCAGCACTACTTCGACTGGCGTTATCGCAACTTCGGGTATTGCACCTCTGAGCCGGTAATCACACCTACAGCTCCTGTCCCTGCTCCGTCCGGCACAGCCGTTTCGGGCACTCCGGGCACAGGCACAACCCCCTCGACAACCGGTACACCTTCCGGCACTGGTACACCTTCGGGGACCGGTACACCTTCTGGGACCGGAACGCCTGAAGGCACAACTACTCCCGCAGCTACAGGTACAGCAGGTGGAACGACTACCCCGGAAGCCACGGGTACAACCGGCAGCAGCACAACTACTCCGGTATCTACCAGCACAGCAGGCACTACATCAACACCCGCAGCCACAGGTACAGCCGTTCCTTCCGGAACGGTGACCCCATAACAATATAAGTCGTAGCATGTGGCACAGGAAAGAGAGGCCCTTCCCGTTGGGGAAGGGCCTCTCACATTGTCACGTCAGCAGGGCAAAACAGCGTGCTATCCCCTGGTAACTGTACTGCCTAATTCATCTGGGTTACCCGGTTGCGTGCTTCCCACAGTTCCGCGAAGAAGCGGTACTGCAACGTCCGACCGAGATAGCCCGCGCCCGCTGAACCCGCTGTGCCGGGCACGTGGTCACCGATAGTGCGCTCCACCAGCTTGATGTGGTGGAAGCGCCAATCGCCGAAATAGACCTCGTATTCGCTCAACGCCTCAGCGAGTAAGAACATTTCTGGATAAAGCTGCTTGTCATTATAGATTGCCGTCCAGGCAGCCGTGGGATCCGCATCTACCACTGCGAGCACAGCATACGCAGCTTCTCGCAACGTCACAGGCCAGCGAGCCCTCAAACCGTCCAGGCCGATATACTTGTCCATTAGCTTAAGGAAGGTTGGATCGTTCAAGCCGGAGACGAATTCAAGCTCGCGAAACTGGAGTGACTCAAAACCGCTGGAGGGAGTGAGCACGCGGCGGAAGCCGTGGAACTCGCGTGGCGGCATGGTGGCAAGAATGTCCACCTCAGCCGCCACAGCCTGGATAATGCGCGTTACCCTTGAAAGGTAACGCACAGCCTCCAATATATTCCGCTGTTCAAGTGACGCAATAACAGCCTTGAGATCAAACATCATCTGCTTGAACCATAGCTCTTGGACCTGCTGCACAATAATGAACAGCATTTCATCGTGCACAAGGGGATTACCAAGCGGGCTTTGCAAAGAGAGAAGTTCGGGCACACGTAGATACGACCCATAGGTTAGCGGCTCGCTGCCCGTTCGCAAGTCACTCTGTTCCTGCTCGCCTTTGAGCATACAGCACTCCTTTTGAGTAGCCCGGCCACACCGCCCATGCACGAACCAGAAGGTAGCGATAGTTACCGGCTAATCATGTTCGGGTAAAGAGGATGACTCCACAAGTTCAATTAGCACGCCGTTAGCAGCCTTGGGGTGGATGAAAGCTACTTCCGTTCCATGCGCTCCCGGTCTCGGCTGCTGGTCAACCAATTCTACCCCTTGCTCTCTGAGACGTTCAAGCATACCGGGCAGATCTTCGACCTCAAGGCATATATGATGAATGCCCGGCCCTCGCTTCTCAAGGAACTTCTGTACAGGTCCTTCGCCGTCTATAGGTTCGAGGAACTCAAGACGAGCCTCACCAAGCGGGGCGAATGTAGCGCGCGTCTGGTCGCTCGCGATATCCTCGCTCCCGGCCACATCAAGACCCAACCCTCCAACAAAGACCCGCAGCGCCTCCGCAATACCATCAGTAGCCAGCCCAATATGGTTGATCTTGATAACACGCGGCATTTACGGCGGCTCCTTGTGCTGCTCTGCGAGACCCTCTGAGAATTACGGCACAACAACTATAGCAGACAGGAATAGGTGCGTCAATGCGAGCCGGATGGGTCGGGAAACGTGAAACGTGAGCTACTGCGTAAAACGTAATGCGTAAAACGTAAGACCATGGTAACTTGGCGTCTTGGCGACTTGGCGTTTCAACCCCATCCTTACGTTTTACGTTTTACGTTTTACGTTTTACGCCCCCATCTGTCCTATGAGCAGACAATATTGTAAAATGTCTGAGCACGCATTCCGCATTCCGTGTGACGTGCACTACATCCACGCCAATACAACCAGAGGAGCACAAACTTTGATGGCGGACGTTGATACAAGCATAACCGACGTGACGGTCTATACCGACCGGGCGCGCGTCACCCGCCGGGGCACAACACACCTGTCGTCCGGCGAGCAAACTCTATCGATCCAGAATGTACCCACATCCTTACAGGACGACTCGGTCCGCGCAGCGGGTCGGGGTGCGGGTGTACGCATACTTGGGGTAGAAACCGTAACCAACTATGTCACAGTCTCTCCTGAAGAAGACCTCGCAACTTTGCAGAAAGAGTTGGAAAGTCTACAGGACGAGGATGCAGCCCTAGCCGATGGTGCTGCCGCCGAAGATGCCCGGCAGGAATACCTGAAGAACCTCCGCATCAGCACCAGCCAGACATTGCCGCGCGGCATCGCTTACGGCAAAGCCGGCATGGACAGCGTAACGGCCCTCACAAAGTTCATTGAGGACGAATTTGCCGCCAGCCAGGGAACCAAGCGCGAAATCGCACAGCAGCGGCGCGATTTAGCCCGCCAGATCGAAGCCGTTCAGAAGCGCCTGGAGCCACGCTGGGATTCGCAGGAGCGCCGGGGCATCAACGTGATTGTTGAAGCTGCTGCCGAAACCGACTTCGACCTCGAAGTTACATACAGCGTGGTGGGCGCGTCATGGTCGCCGCTCTATGATATCCGCCTGGTCGAAAACAAGGTCACACTCGGCTACCTCGCAAACGTGCAGCAGCAAACAGGCGAAGATTGGCCTGAAGTGAAGCTCTCCCTCTCAACTGCCCGCCCTGCCGTCAGCGCGACCATCCCTGAGCTTGACCCCTGGTTCGTCGACATTTATATACCGCCCGTACCCCGGCCCATGTCCAGGGCAGCGGGCGGCGCGGCTCTGCCTATGCAAGCGATGGCGGCTGCCTCTGCTCCTATGATGGAAGAAGCGTTCGCGATGAAGCAGGCCGAACCTCCACCCGAGGCCGACATCGCCACCGCCACCGTGGACAACACGGGCGCGTCGGTCACCTTCCGCGTGGCTCGCCCCACCGCCATTCCGTCCGACGGCTCGCCCCACAAAACGATGGTCACGAACCTCGACCTTGCAGCCGCGCTCGACTACGTTACTGTGCCCAAGATGGCCGAAGAAGCCTATCTGCGCGCTAAAATCACCAACACATCCGACAGCATTCTCCTACCAGGCTCCGCCAACATCTTTCATGAAGACGAGTTCGTCGGCACAACCCTGCTGGAAAGTGTGGTGCCAACCGAAGAGTTCGAGGTGCAGCTTGGGGTAGACGACCGCGTGAAGGTCGAGCGCAAGCTGTCACAGCGCGACACAAGCAAGGCATTCATCGGCAACACCCGGCGCACACTCTACGGTTACAAAATCACAATCACGAACCTGCTAACCTGGCCCGCGCGCGTTACCGTGTATGATCAGCTTCCCGTATCGCGCAACGAGCAAATCAAGTCGAAGCTACAAGAAGTAACACCGCCCCCCACGGAGCAGACCGACATGAACATCCTCAAGTGGGAACTCGACCTCACCCCCCAGCAGAAACAGGAGATAGCCTTCACCTTCCTGGTGGAACAGCCGCGAGACGTCCGGATCACTGGAATAGAGGTGTAGGTTCTACTGCGTATCGCGTACTGCGTACTTTGGAGATGGGAGGATGCGGGAGTTGGCAATAAGGAGTACATTCATAACTGCGTTCGCGGTCCTCTGCCTCTTGGGAGGACTAAGTGCGCCTTTGCAGAGTGCCGCCGCTGGGAGCATGAATGAAGAGCAGGTTGCCTATCTGCGCGGCGACATAAGCAACTTCGCGTGGTCGCCCGACGGCAAGCAAATCACCATCGAAACCAACAGCGGTGGCAGCAGTGACATCTACACGATGAACGCCGACGGCACCAAAATCAGACCAATAGCGGGCAACGCGCAGATGGTGGACGACCTTCTGGCCGCAGGTGCGCTCGCAGCCTGCATAGCTATTGGCTCCGGCCTCTTCGTTGTCGCCCGCAAGCGGCGCAAAGATGGCGACGGCCTCTAGCTCCACCTGCCATCCGGCGCGCAGAGACTATCACGTGCAGGAGGTTAGTGTTCGCATCAGGCTGTTAGCGAAGCGGGGAAAGGGTTGACAGGGCGCTCCCTGTTCGGGTCTTAGATGTAGTGTCAGCATGGCACAAGGGGGTGCAGGCGGAACGCCTGCCGGGGCTAGGGGTGTCCCCTAACACCTAACTCTTCTTTATTAGACTCCCTCTCACACGTGGGAGGGGCATGAGCGAAGCGGGGGGCGGTGGGTCTTCCCTTGCCAATATGTTAGAGGGCCACACCGTCACTACAATAGAGCATCTTGACAACGTCCCCAACCCTGTGATAACACTACCCTGCCAACAATCCCATAAGCAATACGCAATACAAAGTACGCACTACGAAGTACCCAGGAGGATTATCGACGATGATAAAATTGGTCGCCCTCTTCAAGCGCCCCGAAGACACAGCAGCCTTCGACACCCACTACGAGCAAACCCACGCTCCTCTCATGAGCAAAGTGCCCGGTCTTGTCCGAATGGAGGTCACCCGCAACCTGCAAGCCTTCCGAGGCGAACCCGACTACTATCTCATAACTGAGATGTACTTCGAGGACAAAGCCTCTTTCGACACCGCCATGGCCTCCGAAGAAAACCGCACCGCAGGCAGAGACCTCATGTCCTTCGCCAAGAGCTACGTCACAATGCTATACGGAGAAGTGGACGCGTGAAACGTGAGCACGAAAACGTAAAGCGTAAAGCGTAAAACGTAAGTACGGTATTGAAACGCCAAGTCGCCAAGGTTTTGGGTTTTCACGATTGCCCGGCTGACAACTGACAACGCGGTCTGTGGTCGGCGGTCATACGCAGTACGCAGTACCTCACGTTTCACGTTTCACGCATTTGGCCCCAATCCCACCAGAGAGGTTACCACCATTGGATTATCCCAGCGCACTTACACCGGAAGAGCTAAACTTCAAGAATATAGTCTACACCAAGAAAGACTATGTAGCCACCGTCACTATTAACCGGCCTGACGCTCTCAACGCTACCGACTTTCCTACGCTCAAGGAGATGAGCCGCGCCTTTGAGGACGCCTCTTACGACGACCATGTGCGCGTCGTGGTGCTCACGGGGATGGGCGACCGTGCTTTCTGTACAGGAGCCGACCTGAAGGAGCAGGAAAAGTTCCTCACGCGTCGTGCCGACTACTGGAAGTGGATGGGTGCGTTCATCGAGGCGCACGACCGCCTCCGCAACATCGGCAAGCCCACCATAGCCCGCCTAAACGGCATGGTGGTCGGCGGTGGCAACGAGTTCAACATCGCCTGCGACCTCGCTATAGCCGCCGATCACGTCACCGTCAGGCAGGTCGGTATGGCTCGCGGCTCGGTCCCGGCGGGCGGCGCGACCCAGTGGCTACCTATCATAATTGGCGACCGCCGCGCCCGCGAAATGCTCTTCCTCTGTGAGCCTATCCCCGCTCATACCGCCCTCGAATGGGGCCTTATCAACCGCGTGGTGCCTGCCGCAGAGCTTGACGCCGCTGTAGCTGAGATGGCAACCAAGCTGATAGACAAGATGCCCGAAATCACCCGCTACGCCAAGCTACAGACCAACTTCTGGCGCGATTTCTCCTGGAGCATGACCGTCCAGCACGCCCGCGACTGGCTCTCCGTCCACGCAGATGCTGCCGAGACAGCAGAGGGCCTTGACGCCTTCTACGCGAAGCGGCCCGTCAATTACGAGATGCTGCGGCAAGACATAATTGAGGGCAGCCACAAGTGCAGCAACTGCGGCGCGGTGATGCCACCGGGCTATAAGTTCTGCGGCGAATGCGGCCATACGATAGTCAGCGAGAGCTAGTTATCACCATGTTTGACTACGAAACCCTGCGCATTTACCTTCTATCGAGGCCGGGAGCAACCGAGCACTACTCCTTCGGACCCGAAGACATGGTAGTTAAAGTGGGCGGCAAGATGTTCGCGCTAATTGTCGTGCAAGATCCTCCGACCCATATCGTGCTCAAGTGCGACCCCGACTATGCGCAGGAGCTTCGGGCCGAATATCCAGCCATCACGACTGCCCCCTACATGAGCAAACAGCACTGGAACTCTATCCAGCTCGACGGCAGCGTGCCGGACGACATGATCCTGAGCATGATTGAGGACTCATATCGTCTCGTGGTCAAGGGGCTGAGCCGTGCAGCCCGCGAGCAAATCCCCGCAGCACAGGACCCTATAATGTAGCCGCCCGGCTTAGTTCTCCCAAGTGCAAAAGGACACCATGCAAGACCAACAATACGAGCTGATAAAGCTAACGCACGAGGGCTATGTCGCCACCATCCAGCTAAACCGCCCTGAAGCGCTCAACGCCCTCAACCTGAAGATGATGGACGAGGTAATCGCCGCGCTACACGTACTTGAAGGTGACGAAGCCACACGCTGTGTGATCATCACGGGCAACGAGCGCGCCTTCGCAGCCGGGGCCGATATAAAGGAGATGGCAGGCGCGTCGGCCATCGACATGCTGGTCCGCGATCAGTTCGCCAAATGGGACCGCATCCGCCGCTTCAAGAAGCCTTTGATAGCTGCCGTCAGCGGCTTCGCGCTGGGCGGTGGTAACGAGCTAGCCATGCTGTGCGACATGATCGTAGCCTCTGAGAGCGCCCAGTTCGGCCAACCCGAGATCAACATAGGCGTCATGCCCGGCGCAGGCGGCACACAGCGTCTCACACGCGCAGTAGGAAAGGCTGTCGCCATGGAGATGGTGCTTGCGGGCCGTACCCTCTCAGCTCGCGAAGCCCAGACATACGGCCTGGTCAACCGGGTGGTCCCTGTAGAAATGTATCTTGAAGAAGCCAAACGCCTCGCCCGCACCATCTCCGAGAAAGGCCCGCTCGCGCTGCAACTCGCGAAGGAAGCGGTGCTCAAGTCGTTCGATGTACCTCTGCAGGAAGGGCTCTTCTTCGAGCGCAAGAACTTCTACATGCTCTTCGCCACCGATGATCAGAAAGAAGGCATGGCCGCCTTCGTAGAAAAGCGCAAAGCCGACTTCAAAGGCAAGTAGAGTGGCAGGCACCGGCCGCGGAAGAGCATACAATATGCTAAGATGTGAGTAAAGGGTCAGACCTGTATCAAGCTAGCGAGGATGTACAAAAGTAGTGCACCCCATCAGGCGGTGCCATTCTGAGCAGAGTACCACCTGAGTTATGTGGGACAAGAGCGCCCTCATGGTGGTGTCATTCTGAACGAAGTGAAGAATCTCGTCTGACTCTTCTCTATCAGGCTTGAATACAGGCAAAGCATCATTCTGGTTTGCGAGATTCTTCGCTTCGTTCAGAATGACAAGGGGGAGAGGACGCGGCGATACGGATAGTACTTTGTTGGTGTAGTACTGAGCGGAGCGAAGAATCTCCAAAACGGTCCGTTGTTTCCATCCAATCTACAAAGGGAAATCTTACATGGCCGCTACAAATCTCCTCGATAGAATTACCATTGATTCCGATGTCTGCCATGGCAAGCCGTGTATTCGCGGGCTGCGTTATCCGGTCGAAACAATCCTGGAATTATTAAGCTCCGGTATGTCTATTGACGATATTCTGGCTGATTATGAGGATCTGGAGCGCGAAGATATACTGGCGTCCCTGGAATTCGCGGCACGACTCAGTCAGGTCAAACGTGTTGGGCTTGTCCAGGGATGAAGTTCCTGCTTGACGCGCAGTTACCCCGCCGGTTACTCTACCGTTTCAGAGAGGCGGGCTATGATGCCCTTCACACTACAGACTTGCCTGACGGCAACCATACATCAGACAGCGACATCCTTGCCTTTGCAGAACAAGATCAACGGATTGTTGTAACGAAGGACGCTGATTTTGTGAACTCATTCTGGGTCACACGCCGACCATCTAAACTGCTGCTGATCTCGACCGGAAATATCACTAACAACGAATTAGAAGCATTACTAATTCCTCAGTTGCCGGCTATTATTGAAGCCTTAACCGAGCATGATTACATCGAGCTAGCACGAACGACTATGCTTATTCATGATTAACACAGGAGACAATCGTGGAATTAGTTAGCACCGTTATGACTTTTGAGGATATTCCGGTATAAGGGATTCACTCTTAGATAGAATTATGCGTTTAGCCCTTATCTCTGACATTCATGGTAAAGCCATCGCATTGGATGCGGTACTGGCTGATATACAGGCCTGCGGTGACGTTGACGGCTATCTTGTATTAGGCGACCTCGCTGCCATCGGCTACGATCCTGCGGGTGTGATTGAGCGCCTTATCGGGCTGCCCAATATGCTCTTTACCATGGGGAACACCGACCGTTACCTCGTCTCCGGGAACTTCCCGCCACCGTCGATCGAAGACGTTAAGGTCAATTCCGCCCTACTCTTGCAATATACTCAGGTGAATCGCAATTTTGCCTGGACGCAGGGCTACTTAACTGCTAGGGGTTGGCTGGACTGGCTTGCCCAGTTGCCCCTCGAAACGCGCACAACACTTCCTAACGGCATGACATTACTTGGTGTTCACGCTTCGCCCGGGCATGATGACGATCCGGGAATCCATCCACAGTTGAGTGATGAAGAGATAGAGATTATGCTAAATAGCTGCGGCGCGGATCTCGTTTGCGTGGGCCACACCCATATTCCGCTGGATCGCACTGTTGGCGTCACGCGAGTTGTTAATCTCGGCAGCATTAGCAATCCCGTCACGGGCGACCGGCGAGCAAGCTACGTCATACTAGAGGCGGACTCAGACAGTTATTGCATACAGCACCGATATGTCGACTACAACCACGAAGCAGTAATCGCGGCCGCGCACAAAGCAAAATACCCGGGACTTGCCTATCTAACGAAGTTCATGCGCGGCGAAGTTCGCTCACGATGGCTATGAAAAGCTGCTCTTAATTAGTATAGACAACTGGAGACACTAATGCCCTACGAAACCATCCTCACCACCCAGGACGAAGGTGTCCATACCATTACACTCAACCGCCCCGACACCCTCAACGCCTTCAACAGTGCAATGGGCCGCGAGCTACTCGATGCACTGAAGAAGGCGGAGCGCGACCCGGAAGCACGCTGCATCGTTCTGACGGGCGCAGGCCGCGCCTTCTCGTCGGGCGAAGACCTCAAGGCACGACAGTCTGAAGGCATTACTGATTTCGGCTCGACCCTGCGCGACCGCTACAACCCCATCGTCCTGCGCATCCGCAACATGGATAAGCCCGTGCTTGGCTCTATCAACGGCGTGGCGGCGGGGGCGGGCTGTTCTCTCGCTCTGGCCTGCGACCTCCGAATAGCGTCCGAGAAGGCTCGCTTCCTCGAAGCCTTCGTGCGCATCGGCCTTGTGCCCGACAGCGGCTCTTCATTCTTCCTGCCCCGGCTGGTTGGGCTGGGCAAAGCCCTCGAAATGGCCTTCCTGGGCGACGAAGTAGGCGCGGAAGAAGCCCTGCGCCTGGGTATGGTCAACCGGGTCGTGCCACCGGAAGAGTTGGAGAGCGCCACCCGCGAGCTGGCCCTCCGCCTCGCTAAAGGCCCCACCAAAGCAATAGGCCTCGCCAAGCGCGCCATGAACCGCGCCCTCACCATGGACCTTGAACAGATACTCGAATACGAAACCCATGGCCAGGAGATAGCGGGCGCATCCGACGATTACAAAGAAGGCGTCGCGGCCTTTACCGAGAAGCGTCCGGCCAACTTCACCGGGAAGTAAAGACAAGACAGAGAAGGGAAGTGAGGTCTTAAGATGGCACTGCCGGAAATGCCTTACAATTTCCATGATGCCGGGCTCGTGCAGATAGCAGTAGGGCCGCGCAAAGAGCTAACATTGGTCGTCAGATTGGATGACCCGCATTATCCGCCGCGTCAGAAGGTGACAATTAGGTTTGGCGGGATTACCAATTTGCCTGAGATCTCCGCGTTCATCGAACAAGTGCCGCCCATTATCTCAGAGGCTTCTTACATGGCCCGAGTAGACCACCTCGACTATGATGCTTATGAGCCGTCAAAACAGCAGTCCCTGAATTTCAGGCTAGAATTGGACATGGTTGGTAAACTGCTCATTCGCTGCCGCAACGTCACAATAGAGGGAGAAGAGTCTTCGGAGTAGCAGTCAGTTTCAATGACCCCATATGCTCTCGTCAACCACGTACTGGTATAATGCAACCATGCAAAAAGGTGAGTTAATCGCAGAGGGGCGCACCGCCGAGGTATACGCCTGGGGTGGTAGCCGTGTGCTCAAGCTGTACCGCCCGGACTGGCCGCTTGAAAACATCGAATACGAGATCAAGATCGGCCGTATCGTCTACGATGCGGGGGTCGCGGCCCCATTTGTGGGCGACCTCATAGAAGTTGACGGCAGGCGGGGACTCATCTACGAGCGCATCGACGGTGCTGCTATGGACAGCGTCTTGCTGAAGCGTCCTCAGCGAGCAGATGAGATTGCGCGCCTCTTTGCACACCTTCATCTATCGCTGCACAGATCCAGCGCAACTGACCTTCCTCTCCAGCGTCGCCGCCTGATTCGCCAGATTGAGCAGGCCGCATCTTCGTCTGCGCTCGGTGATACACGCAAGCAGTTCGCGCTCGACACCCTTGCTACCCTGCCGGATGGCGGTGCGCTCTGCCACGGTGACCTGCACCCCGGCAACGTGCTGATGTCACCCGACGGCCCCCGGATAATTGATTGGGAGAACGCCACCACCGGCAGCCCCCTCGCAGACGTGGCACGCACATCACTGGTCCTGCAAACAGCCCACCTGACGCTTGATGCAAGCATCCTGACAGAGCCGGTGATCGCGGCAATCGAACGCTTCAGGCAAATCTACCTCAATGAATACATCGCCAGGAGTGGGGCCAACCGCACCCTGATTGATGCCTGGCATATCCCCGTGGCCGCGGCGCGCCTGCACGAAGGCATCACGACTGAAGAGAGCTTTCTACTGGCGCTTTGCACGCCGCCCACCATGACAGAGAAGGAGCAAATATGACACAGAAGATCGCCGTCCTCGGTGCCGGCACTATGGGGTCGGGTATCGCACAACTCGCAGCCCAAAGCGGCTTTGACGTTCTGATGTACGACGTAAAGGACGAGTTCGTGCAGCGTGGCATGGGCAATATCAAGAATGCGCTCCAGTCTCGCGTTGACAAAGGCAAGATGGATGCCGCCGAGATGGACGCCATACTGGGCCGCATCAATACCACCGTCGAGCGCGACGATGCCGCTGCCGCCGACCTCATTATTGAGGCCGCGCCCGAAGACGTGGACCTCAAGCGGGAGATATTTTCGTCGCTCAGCGCGCAGTGCAGCCCTGGCACCATACTTGCCACCAACACATCCTCACTGTCGATCACATCTATCGCAGCCGCCGCCAAACGCCCTGAGCGCGTGGTTGGCCTGCACTTCTTCAACCCCGCGCCTGTTATGCCGCTGGTCGAGATCATCTCGGCCACGGGCACATCTACCGACGTTGTCGAGAGCGTCAGGGAGATAGCGCAGAAGATGGGCAAAAGCCCTGTGCGCGCCGCCGATATGCCCGGCTTCATCGTTAACCGTGTCGCCCGGCCTTTCTACGGCGAAGCGTTAAAGATACTGGGCGAGGGCACAGCCACCGTGCCCGCGATAGATGCCGCCATGCGCGCCGCGGGCTTCCGCATGGGGCCGTTCGAGCTAATGGACTTCATCGGCATTGACATCAATTTCGCCGTGACGAAGTCGGTATACGACGCGTTCTTTGGCGAGCCGCGCTTCCGCCCCAGCCCAATCCAGCAGCGCATGGTGGAGGCCAACACCATCGGGCGTAAGAGCGGGCAGGGCTTCTACACATACCCCGACGACAAGCAAGGCGAACCGGCGTATAAGCCGCCCGTAAACATGGCACACAAGCGCGATGTCCTCTTCATACCGGAGCATTTGATCGCAGGCTTCCTGGCTAATGGCGGCATCAACATGCCCGGCGATGACCTTGCACAGGGCGAGATTGTCACGCGTATACTGGCGATGATCATGAACGAAGCGGCATACGCGGTGGGCGAAGGGGTCGCGTCGGTGCGCGATATCGACACCGCTATGAAGCTGGGCACAAACTACCCTAAAGGCCCGCTCAAGTGGGCAGACGAAATCGGCCTCGAACTGGTCTTCAACATCCTCAAATCGCTCCACGCCTCGCTCGGCGACGAACGCTACCGCACCGCCCCCCTACTCCGACAGATGGTCCGCTCCGGCGCGACCGGCGACGCAGTAGGCGAAGGCTGGCACAACCCAGGCGAGAAAGGAATGGTGTAGTGGGGTCGCTCAAGTAAAGGGACGTGCCCTTCGCTTGTCTGTTTTGTTGGTTCTGCGTCACTTCAAGTGATCAGGTGATGCCATAAATGTCACAATAGTTGC